>DATEUE010000161.1:0-10944 GCA_035283305.1 Vicinamibacteria bacterium
TCTTCAGCATTCCAACCAAAGAGGTTACCACAGCTCTTCCGTCGGACCAGCCGGTCGCGTTGCGGGTGAGCGCCGCGTCCCCGCGAGCGCGCGGCTTCAGGCGCCGCCGATGAGCGGTGCGGCCTCGCCGGGATCCAGGAAGCGCACGCCGACGTCGAAGGCCGGCTCGATCTCGCCCGGCACGCGCTCGACGCGCACGACCTCGCCGCGCAGGCCCACGGGCGTCCCGCCGGTCCGCTCGATCGTCAGGCTCACGGCGCTTCCGAGCGGGACGGCCTCGCGCAGGCTCACGAGCAGGCCGCCCTCGGAGACGTTCTTCACGCGGGCAGGCGCCCGGCCGGTCCGGGTTCCGATCGTGACGCCCTGCGGCGGGATCTGGCGCCGGAAGCGGCGCCTTTCGCCCTGCGGCAGCAGGATTCGGTTCTTGCCCGCGGCCTTGGCGCCGTAGAGTCCGGCGTCGGCCTGCACGATCAGGTCGGCGGGCGTGCCGGCATCGTCGGGGAAGACGGCGATCCCACCCGAGACCGTGACGACCGAGCGGCCGCGCGCGAAGCGGTCCTCGATCCGCCGCCTGATGCGCTCGGCCACGACGAAGGCCCCGAGCCGCGAGGTGTCGGGCAGCAGCACGGCGAACTCCTCGCCGCCGTAGCGCGCCGCCACGTCGATCTCGCGCACACCCTCGCGCACCACCGCCGCGGCCCGCATCAGCACCCGGTCGCCCTCGACGTGGCCGCGCTCGTCGTTTACGGCCTTGAAGTTGTCGAGGTCGAGCAGCAGTAGCGCCGCGCGCAGGCCGTGGCGCTTGGAGCGCAGCAGCTCCTGCCGCAGCGCCTGCAGGAAGAAAGCGTGGTTGTAGAGACCCGTGAGCCCGTCGGTGACCGCGGAGCGCTCGGTGCGCTCGTAGATGGCGAGCTCGATCACCTTCGGGTTCTTGAGCTCGCGGCTGACGTTTACGAAGTAGTCGAGAATCGCCACGCGCAGGCCCGGATCGCGTCCGATCGACTCGCGCAGCTCGTCGCGGTGGACGAGCACCTTCTTCCAGTGGCGAGCGGCCTGGCGCTCGGTGAAGTTGAGGTGCGTGAGCAGGTAGAGCAGCGACGAGTAGAGCGGATCGCCATGCCCCTTCTTGCGCTCGAACTCTTCGAGCAGAGCCTCCTCGTGCCCCGGGCCCGCCTCCAGGAACTCGAGCAACGATTGGCGGAAGTTGAGGGAGTCGGCGGGGCTCTTCACCGTGGTTTCGTCAGGAGGTCACGTGCGTCAGGGGCGAGACTGTATGATAGTCGCGCTCGCCTTGTCCAGAGTCCTTTTCGACCGCAATCTGATCCTCGCGACGATGTGGCTCGCCGTCGCCGCCATTCCCGTGTCTGCGGCGTTGAGCACGGCTGACGATCAAGCATCGTCGGGGCTCTACTTCGAGCAGACGACGCGAGTGGTGCCCAGGGACGGCACCGCCTCGAGCGGCGTGAAGTCGCGCGTGTGGCACGCCGCGCACCGGATGCGGCTCGAGGCCGGCGACGAGCCGGGCGGGCCCGCCCTCGTGCTGCGCCTCGACGAGGGCCGGGCGCTGCGTCTCGACCCCGAGGCGAAGGTCGCGACGGAGATCGACACCCGGGCGTTGCGGGCCCGCTCGCACGAGGACGCGTCGGTCGCCTCTACGCTGATGGGCGCCGACGACGAGCTGCGCACGACGCCGCTCGCGGGCACGCGCACCATCGCCGGCCACGCCTGCAGCGGCTTTCGCCTGAGGAGCCGCGCCGCGAGCGTCGAGCTGTGGGTGGCGGCGGACCTGCCGCGCGCGTCGGTCTTCGCGGACTTCCTGGAGTGGTCCGGGGCCGCGCAAGCCCTGCCGGGGCTCGTGGCGGCGATCCGCGAGCTGCCCGGCTTTCCGCTCGAGACGCGCACGCGCGTGAGCGTCCTGGGCGAGTCGCAGGAGACGGTTTCGACCGTCACGAAGATCCGCGTGGGGCCGCAGCCGCCGGAGCTTTTCGACGTGCCGGCCGGCTTTCGCCTCGACAAGGTCGTCCCTTGAGCGACGGAGGTGACGCATGAAGCTGCTGTTGACGATCGTGGGCAACGCGCTCGCGCTCCTGGCCACGGCCTATTTCGTGCCGGGCATCCGGTTCTCGGGCAACTGGGTCCAGCTGCTGGTCGCGGGCGCGGTGTTCGGCCTGCTCAACCTGATCGTGCGGCCGATCGCCGTGTTCCTCGCGCTGCCGGCCCTCGTGCTGACGCTCGGCCTCTTCTACTTCGTGCTGAACGGGCTGCTGCTGTGGGGCTTCTCGAAGTTCATGCCGGGCTACGACGTGAACGGCCTCTGGGCGGGGATCCTGGGAAGCCTCGTGATCATGGTGGTGAACTGGGTGGTCGGCTTCTTCGGTCCGAAGTCCAGCAAGTAGTCCGAGCGAAACCACAACCACGGGATCAACGAAATAGAAAGAAGGCCAGGACCGTCGGGACTGAGCTATCGGGGGGCTGAGCGCCCCCCGTGCCCCCGCTGGAATCAGGCGTGCGGGCTCTTCGCGACGAGCGCCAACACCTCGTCCGGCGTGCGCGCCCGCTGCAGGAGCGCCAGGTCCTCGGGTCCGATCTTCCCGCGCCCGAGCAGCGACGTGTTGAGCCAGGAGAGCAGGCCGTCCCAGTACTCGTCCTCGCCCGCGAGGATCACGGGGAACGCCGGCACCTTCTTCGTCTGCACCAGCGTGAGCGCCTCGAACAGCTCGTCGAGCGTGCCGAAGCCGCCGGGCAGGATCACGAACGCCTTCGTGTACTTGACGAACATGACCTTGCGCACGAAGAAGTAGCGGAAGCTCACCACCCGCGTCAGGTACGCGTTCGGCTTCTCCTCGCGCGGCAGCTCGATGCAGACGCCAATCGACTGGCCGCCGGCCTCGAAGGCGCCCTTGTTGACCGCCTCCATGTGGCCGGGGCCGCCGCCGGTGATGACGGCGTGGCCGGCCTTCGCGAGCGCCCGCCCGAGCTCCTCCGCGTAGCGATAGTCCGCGTCACCCGGCCGCGCGCGCGCCGAGCCGAAGACGGTGACCGCCCGCGGTATCGGCGAGAGCGTTTCGAAGCCTTCGACGAATTCCGCCATGATGCGGAAGACCCGCCACGTGTCCTCGTTCATGAGGTCGGCCTGTTCCGCCAAGGGCTTCTCCTTCAATGGGTTCTGGATTATCGGCCGCTGGCGTGCGGAAGGCAATGGTGGCGCCGCGGGGGAACCACGGGGCGGACCCGCGCGTTAGGAAGGCGGAGGACGTAGTAAGGCCGTACCCGTGTTCCAATGACGCCACGAAGCGACCGGAGCGGGAGAGGACCAGGCGGCGGATGGGGGCTTCTTCGAGTGGACCTGCAGATGATCGCGATCTCATGGCGCGCCTGGCCCAGGGCGACCGCGAAGCGCTCACCCCGCTCGTCGAGCGCCACTACACGCGCCTGTACCGGATCGCCCTCGGCTACCTGCGCCAGCGCGACGACGCGCTCGACGTCGTGCAGGAGGCTTTCGTGAAGGCCTTCCAGGCCGCGGGGCGCTGGGACGGCTCGGCCGACGCCGGGCCGTGGCTGTCGCGCATCACGGTCAATCTCTCGATCGACCGCTGGCGGCGCAACCGCAGGCGCGGGCAGACCTTCTCGCCGCTCGCCGAGGGCGACCACCTGGAGGTGCTGGCGGCTGTCGGGCCCTCCCCGGACCGCGGCGTGCACCGCCGCGAAGCCTCTGACCGCCTCGCGGTCGCGCTCGGCGAGCTGCCCGAGCGCCAGCGCGCGGTCGTCGTGCTGCGCCACTACCAGGAGCTGAGCCTCGCGGAGATCGCGAGCACGCTCGGGATGAGCCTCGGCACCGTCAAGAGCAGCCTGCACCGTGCGCTGCACCACATGCGCGCGACGCTCGCCGGGGGCGAGTCGTGATCTTCGCCCACCTGCGCCTGCGACGCCGCGTGGGCCTTCTGGCCGCGGGCTTGCTCGACGGACGCGAGCAGGACGACGTGCGGGCCCACCTCGCGGCCTGCGCCCGCTGCCGCGCCGAAGCCCATGCCGAAGCCGAGGCGCTCGGCCCGGTCGTAGCGGCGCTCGAGAGCGATCCGCTGCGCTCGGCCGAGCCGCACGTGCCGGCCTCCGTCCTCGCCGCGCGCGTCGCTCGCGCGGTCGCCGAGGCGCCGGCGCCCGCCGGCCGGAAGCGCTTCTGGCTCGTCGCGCTGCCGGCGGCGGCCGCGCTCGTCGCGACGGCTCTCGTGCTTCCTCCGCTGCTGAAGCGCTTCCGCCCCGAGCCCGTGGCCGCGCGCGTGACGATCCCGCCGGCAGAGGCGAGCGCCCTGCTCTCGGAAGACGCGCTCGCGCGGATCGAGCGCAACCTGGCGCGCGAGCAGGCGGCGCGCTACCTGAGCGAGGCCGGCGAGGTGCTGGTCTCGGTCGCCGCGACCGGCATCGACTGCGACCGCGAGGACGACCGCCTGGACGTCGGCGCCGCGCCCGAGCGCAGCCGCGAGCTGCTCGAGAAGCGCCACCTGGTGGCGGACGCGGGCGGCGAGGCCGTGGCGAGCGCGCGCGGCGTCCTCACCGACGTCGAGCTCGCGCTGCGGCAGGTGGCGGAGCTGCCGGCGTGCGTGAAACGTCGCGACGTGGAGCTCGTGCAGAAGGACGTGGAGGCGCGGCAGCTCCTGATGCGGATCCGCCTGATGACGAGGGAGCTCGAGGGATGAGGAAGCGGCTTCTGGCACTGGCGCTCGCGGCCTGCGTGCTGCCGGCGACGGCCGGAGCGCAGGCGGACGCGGAGGCGCTCCGGCAAGCGAAGGCGCTCTTCTTCGACCGGCAGTACGAGGAGGCGCGCGCCGCTTGGCAGGGGATCCTGGACACGGGCGGTTCCGGGGACGCCCCGGCCGCGCTTTACTGGGTCGCGCGCTGCAGCGAGAGCCTCGGCGAGAGCGAGCGGGCGCTCGCCGAGTACGGGAGCTATCTGGCCGCGCGCCCCGCGGACCGTGCGCTCGCCGAGGAGGCGAAGACGAGCCGCATCGCGCTCTCGGTGAAGCTCGCGAAGGCGGGCCAGCCGGCGCACGTGAAGCTCGCCCGCGAGGCGCTCGCGGACCCGAACCGCACGGTGCGCTACTTCGCGGCCCTGCAGCTCGCGTCGCTCGGTCCGGAGCTGGGCAAGGTGGCGGTTCCGGTGCTGCAGGAGATCCTCGCGAAGGAGAAGGACGACGACCTCGTCGAGCGCGCGAAGCTCGCGCTCTTGCGCGTCGACAGGAGCGCCCTGCCGGCCGCTGCCCTAGCTGCGCACCCGAAGCCGCGCGGCCGCGAGGCCGCCTGGGTGCGCATCCGCATCTACGAGAAGGGCGAGTCGAAGCCCAACGTCGCGATCAACCTGCCGGTGGCGCTCGCCGACCTCGTGTTCAAGGCGCTGCCGGACGAAGCGATCGCGGACCTGCGCAAGGAGGGCTACGACGCGCGCAGCTTCTGGCAGGCGCTCAAGAAGACGGGGCCAGCCGAGATCCTCACGGTCGAGGGCAAGGACGGCGAGCGGATCCAGGTCTGGCTCGAGTAGGAGGCGAAGATGAAGCGGGCATTCGCGTTGGCCATCCTGGCGACTTCGATCGCGGCGCCCCTGGCCGCGGGCAGCGCCCAGGACGATCTCCAAGCGGTTCGCAAAGCGGTGCTCGCGTCGTCCGGATCCCAGGCTCGGCCGCCCGCCGAGGACCCGGGGCAGGCAAAGGCCGAGGCGAGGCCGCAGCCGCGTGGCAAGGGCGAACCCATGTGGTTTCGGGTGCGCATCGTGGAGAAGGCTCGAAACCGCACGCGCGTCTCGATCAACCTGCCGATCGGGCTCGTCCGCAAGCTCGGCGACGACTGGCCGATCCCGTCGTACCACGGCTGCCGGAAGCGGGACCGCTGCGGCGTGACGATCGGCGAGGTCCTGCGAGCGCTCGACTCGGGCCAGGCCCTCGTCGACATCGAAGACGACGAGGCGACCGTCCGCGTCTGGGTCGAGTGAGCCGCCGTCCGTCCCCCGCAGGCGACAGGGCGTGCGCTCGTCCGGCGACGCCCGGGAGTGCCGTCCCCGCGAAGTGATTGAGCCGTAAGAGCCCTCTTGCGGGAACGCTGCTTGCTAAGGGACAGGCAGGCGCTGTTTGCACACGGAGGGTCGCCATGAAAGCTGCCGTGAAGGCTCTCGTCCCCACGCTGGCGCTCGTCGCCGCGCTCTCGCTTCCCGCGGTCGCCGAGGCCGGCCACCGTCACGGTCCGCGCTGCGGCCACCGCGGCCACTACTCCGACGGGTACCGCTCCGACGGGTACTCTCGCGGCAACCGCCACGGCTACTACTCCCGTCCGCACGCGTACTCGTCCCGGTATCGGTCCTACCGCCCCCGCTACGACGGCTATGGCTACGCCCCGGCGCCGTACGGCTACGGCGATGGCTACGGCTACGGGTACTACCCGCCGCCACCGCCCTACCGCAGCCCCCGGCCTCGCGTCGGCTTGAGCCTCTACTTCGGCTTCTGAGCCGCCTTCTTCGCGAGCTCGCGTGGTGCCGCGTTGCGCCAGGCGAGCGTGAGGGCCAGGCCGAGGCTCTTCGTCTTCGCTGCCCGCAGGCGCACCGCGGTAGCACCGCCCCGGCCCCATCCGCCCCTCACGGGTGCGAAGACCGCGGGCTCGGCATCCACGAACGCCTCCTGCTGCTCAGGCGTGAGCTTCACCATCCCGAAACCCAGGTCCGGGTAGCCGAGCGTCGCGAAGATCTTCCCGCCCACCCGGAAATCCGGGTGCTCCATGTGTGCGCTCTCGGACGCCTCTGGCAAGCGCAGCGCCAGCTTCCGGAACCCATCCGCCGTGATTGCCAAGCTATCCCGGCGGGGCGTAGTAGCCGAGCTTGTGACGAATCTGCAGGCCCTCGCGATCGGGCACGCGCACCACGATCCGGCGCCACTTGCCGTCGCGCCGGAGGTTGGCCGAGACGTAGCCGACGCTGTAAAGCGTGCGCAGCTCCTCGGCGATCCGGTCGTAGACCGAGTCGAGCTCGCCGATCGAGGTCGGGAAGTAGGCGCGGCCGCCCGTCTCGCGCGTGAGCGCGTTCAGCAGGTACTCGGCCTGGCTGAAGGCCTGGCGCTGGCGGTCCTGCGCGCGCTGCGGCCGCAGGCTGATCGCGTATATGTTGATCTCGCTCTTCTTGGCGAGCTCGAGCACCTGGTCGTCGGTCACGAGCGAGGCCGTGTCCTCGCCGTCCGAGAGGATCACGATCGCGCGCCGGCGCAGCTCGGCCGCCTTCTTGTCGCGGCCCAGGTCCTTGAGCGCCACGTAGAGCGCGTTGTGCAGCGCCGTCGGCCCCGAGGCCTCGGTCACGCGGATCGCCTTCTCGAGCGCCGCCTGGTCGCTGGTGAACGTCTGCAGCGGGGTCGCGCGCTCGTTGAACTGCACCACCTGCGCGAGGTCCTGCGTGCGCAGCGTCTTCGTGAAGCGGATCGCCGCGTCCTGCGCCGTCTTGAGCTTCTCCTCCATCGAGGCCGAGGTGTCGATCAGCAGCACCAGCGAGATCGGCAGGTCCTCGTGGGTGAACAGGCTCAGCTCCTGCCGGATGCCGTCCTCGAACACGGCGAAGTCGCGCTGGCCGAGGTCGGTCACGAAGTTGTTCCGCCCGTCGGTCACCGACAGGCTCAGGTTGATGATCTCGATCCCGGTGCCGAACACCGGCGCCTGCGGCCGCGCCTGCGCGCCGAGCGGCAACGGCGTCGCGACGGCGGCCGCGAGTGCGACCGCGATGCAGGTTCGCGTCTTCATGGGGATGGAGCGAAACGCGCCCGGTCTCTCAGCTCTCGCCGCGGGAGGCGTCCCGCGCCAGGAGCTGCGGAATCACGACCCGGGTGCCGGGGCGCGCGACGCTCAGTTCCAGCTTGCGCTTCTTGAGCTCGGGAAGGGTCGCGTAGCGCAGCCGGTAGCCGGACGCGAGGTGAGCGGACAGCTTCTTCAGGGCCGAATCGAGTGCCATGTAGGACAGCACCTGGTCGGCGCGCCCTCCGCTAGCCGTCGCCAGGCGCTCTAGCGCGTAGCTCAGGCGGGTTCGCGTCTCGAAGTCGAAACCGCCCACGTCCACCTGCACGGACAGGAACAGGTCGGCGCGCGCCTCGGCCTCGTCGGCCACGCGCTGCTTGTCGCTGTAGCTGAACTCCGGCCCCAGGCCCGTCACGGCCACGACCACCCTGCGGTCGCCCTCCTTGGCGAGCTTGGCCAGGTCGGCCGATGCCTCCATGAGCGCGTCGAGCGTGTAGTTGCCCCCCTGGGGCGCCACCCGACGCAGCGCCGCGCCGGCGGCCCCGCGGTCGTCGGTGTAGTCGACGATCTTGGTCGGCCGGTCGCCGGTGGTCCAGATCGAGTAGCGCGCCCCTGCCGGCAGCCGGGCGACGAACCCGACGACAGCGTCGACGACGTTGAGGCGGTAGGAGCTGGAAACGGCCGCGCTCGTGTCGACCAGGATCGCCGCGGCCAGGGGCCGAAGGTCGCGCGCGAAGGAGGCGACGTCGCGGTGCACGCCGTTCTCGACGAGCGCCACGTCGGCGGCCGAGACGTCGGTCACCTCCTGGCCCTTGTCGTCGACGAGCGTCACGGTGAGAGCGCGGATCTCCGTGCCCGGCGCGGTCGCGGGCGGTGCCGCAGGAGCCTGGGCCGCGAGCAGAACCGAAAATGCCAACGCCGACATCGACGCCTCCTGAGGGAACCCCCGGCTCCCGACGGGACTTGCCCTCGATCCTCGGATCACTATAGGTTCCGCTGCGAGGTAGCGTCAAACGCCCTCCAGCCGGCTCGGAAGGAAGGACAAGGTGCCGCGCGCCACGGTGATCACGGTCAGCGACTCTTGCGCGCGTGGCGAGCGCGAGGACCAGTCGGGCCCCGAGGCGGCACGACTGCTCCGCGATTCGGGCTTCGAGGTGAGCGGTCCGATCGTCGTCGCCGACGACCGGCCAAGGGTCGCAGCGGCGATCCGGGAGGCCGCCGCCCGGTCGACACTCGTCGTGACGACCGGAGGCACCGGCCTCGCGGCCCGCGACGTCACCCCGGAGGCGACGCTCGACGTCCTCGAGCGCGAGGCGCCGGGAATCGCCGAGCACCTGCGCGCGCGTGGCCTGTCCGACACGCCCCTGGCACCGCTGTCCCGCGGCCGGGCCGGTCTCGTCGGGTCCTGCCTGGTCGTCAACCTGCCGGGCTCGCCCAAGGGAGTGAGGAGCGGCCTTGCGGCCCTGCAGCCGCTGCTGCCGCACGTGGTCGAGCTCCTCGAAGGCCGCACGGGGCACTGAGGGAGGCCTGCCTCGAGCCCTCGGGTGGCCCGGGAGCACCAGCAAATGATGCAGTTGCTTCGCTTGACGCTCTTTAGAGGGGTCCCATATGATCCGCGCGGCGATGGCGTTTCTGCCAGGGTGACATGCGTCCCTTCCTGTACCTGATCCCTCTGCTGCCGCTCCTCGGCTTCCTGTTCAACTTCACGATCGGGGTGCGGGTCCTCGGCCGCAGGGCCTCCGGGCACGCCCCCCACCCGGTCGTGAGCCTCGTGGCCGCGGGCAGCGTTTTCCTCTCGTTCCTGGTGGCGGTGTATGCCGTCGTCCAGGCCCGCCAGTCGCCGGACCACGCGATCGTCGAGACGCTGTTCACGTGGCTCCCCGGCGGGGCGGCCGAGACCGTGGCCCACGGGGCGGCGGGCGCCACGGCCTTCACCGTGGAGTGGGCCTACCTCGTCGACCCGCTCTCGTCGGTGATGGTGCTGTTCGTGACCTTCGTGGGCTTCCTGATCCACGTGTACTCGATCGGCTACATGGGCCACGACACGGGCTACCCCCGCTACATGGCGTACCTGAACCTCTTCATGTTCGCGATGCTCACGCTCGTGATGGGCGCGAACTACGCGGTGCTCTTCGTGGGCTGGGAGGGCGTCGGGCTCTGCTCGTACCTGCTGATCGGGTTCTGGTTCCACAAGCAGAGCGCGAGCGACGCCGGCATGAAGGCCTTCATCGCCAACCGCATCGGCGACGCCGGCTTCCTGGCGGGCATGTTCCTGGTGTTCGTCACGTTCGGGACGCTCGACCTGCGGTCGGTGATGGCGGCCGCCGCGCACATGCCGGTCGACTGGACCTGGGGCGGGCCGCTCACGCTGATCGGGTTGCTGCTGTTCGTGGGCGCGGTCGGCAAGAGCGCGCAGGTCCCGCTGTTCGTGTGGCTGCCGGACGCGATGGAGGGCCCGACGCCGGTCTCCGCGCTGATCCACGCGGCCACGATGGTGACCGCCGGCGTCTACATGGTCGCCCGCTCCGCTCCGATCTACGCTCACGCGCCGAACGCGATGGCGACGGTCGCGATCGTGGGCGCCACCACGGCGATCCTCGCGGCCACGATCGGCCTCGTCCAGAACGACATCAAGCGCGTGCTCGCGTACTCGACCGTGAGCCAGCTCGGCTACATGTTCCTCGCCTGCGGCGTCGGGGCCTTCGGCGCGGGGATCTTCCACGTCTTCACCCACGCCTTCTTCAAGGCGCTCCTGTTCCTCGGCTCGGGCTCGGTGATCCACGCGATGTCGGGCGAGCAGGACATGCGCCAGATGGGCGGACTGCGCGCGAAGCTGCCGAAGACGCACCTGACGATGCTCGTCGGCTGCATCGCGATCGCCGGCATCCCGCCGCTCGCGGGCTTCTTCTCGAAGGACGAGATCCTGTGGTCGGCCTACCGCGCCGGCGGCTACGGCCGCCACGTCTGGGCGATCGGCGTCGTGGCGGCCGCGCTCACCGCCTTCTACATGTTCCGGCTCTACTGGATGACGTTCGGCGGCAGCTTCCGCGGCTCGAGCGAGCAGGCGCACCACCTCCACGAGTCGCCGCCCGTGATGGTGGTGCCGCTGCAGGTGCTGGCGCTCGGCTCGCTCGTCGCGGGTTTCCTGGGCGTGCCGGCCGCCCTCGGGGCCTGGACGGCGGCGATCTTCCA
>DATEUE010000162.1:0-5693 GCA_035283305.1 Vicinamibacteria bacterium
GTTCGGGTCGATCGGCCCGCTGCTGAAGGGAATCTGGTCGTCGTTCGCGTAGTTGCGGGCGCGCGCGAGGCTGTAGGACACGCGTAGCTGCTGTCCCGCGCCCCAGCGCTTCTCGAGGCTGGCGAGCAGGGCGTCGTAGCGCGTGCCGACGCTCGACTCCAGGTTGACCACGCGGTCGGGGCCGCCGACCACCGGATTGAAGACCTCGCCGACGCTGCGGCCGATGATGAAGTGCGTGCCGCGATTGTGCACGAGGTCGAGCTGCAGCACGGCGTCGCCGGGCAGCTTGAAGCGCGTGCCGAGATTGTATTGCTGCACGGTCGGGTTCTCGAGCGAGTTGTCGATGATGTTGATTCCCGAGGCGCCCGCGCCGGGCAGGATGAAGCCGGTGAAGGGATCGGCGAAGGTCGGCGCTCCGGGCGGCACGCTGCCGGTCTCCGGGTCCAGGAAGAAGACGTTGCCGGCGCGCACCTCGATCGGCAGCGCCCGCCCGTCGAGCCCGCGCTCGAGCGAGATGATCTCGAGCGTCACGCGGTCGTAGTAGAGGCCGAAGCCGCCGTGGAGCTGGAACGTGCCCTTCTTGTTGGTCCAGGCGAAGCCGAGCCGTGGGCCGATGTTGTCGAGGTCGCGGCCGCGCTCGCCCTGGTAGAACGGCTGCACGATCGGGTTGGTGTTGGCGTAGCCGGAGATGTTCTTGACGTTGGTGTCGAGCTCGTAGCGCAGGCCGATGTTCAGCGTGAGCTGGGGCGTCACGCGCCAGTCATCCTGCACGAAGGCTGCGAAGTAGTTGCTGCTGCAGTCGTCGAGCGTGAGGTTCTGATCGGGCTTGCCGCTGCGCAGCGTGACAGCGAACAGCAGGTCGTTGTCGTCCACACTATCGTCGCGGTTGAGGTCGAACTGGGCGAAGTCCTGGACCAGCTCGACGCGCCCTTCGCGGAAGACCCCGAGGTCGAACTCCCCGTACGTGTGCGAGAACTCGCCGCCGACCCGCAGCGTGTGGGCGCCCTTCACCCAGGACACCGAGTCGGCGAGCTGCCAGCGCTTCTGGATCGTGCCCTGCGGCACGCGGAAGCTGGCCCCGTCCTGTATGCTCGGGAAGGTGAGCTGGCGGCCGGGCGTCACCGGGACGATCGAGTTGCGGAAGTCGCTGTAGCTCGCGCGCAGCGTGTTGACGGCAGTGGCGCCCATCACGCGCGTCCAGGTCACGAGGCCCTGGTGGTGGCGGTTCTCGCTCTGCTGGCGCTGAGAGGCCGAGCCGATCGAGCGGTCGAGCGTGCTGGCGGCCACGTCCTCCTCGTCCTGCATCAGGTAGCGCGCGCCGAGCGTGTCCTGGTCGGAGAGCCGCACGTCGACCCGCGCTAGCCCCAGGAAGTCGTCGAGCGGCGCCGTCGCCAGGGTCTGGCGGATCGTGCGCGAGGCCACCTCGCGCGTGCCGGTCTGCACCACCGCGTCCTGGTTGCGGTACTCGGCCGCCGCGAACCACCAGGCCTTGCCGCGCGCGATCGGCCCGCCGAGCGTCGCCGAGTACTGCTGCCGGCTGAAGGGAGGCGCTTCGCCCGAGCTGCGGTCGTAGGTCGCGGGCAGGCCCTGCAGCGCGTCGTCGCGCAGCAGGAACGTGGCCGACCCCGAGAGCGTGTCGGTCCCGCCGCGCGTGACCACGTTGATCGCGGCGGCCGCCGAGCGGCCCTGCTCGGCCGAGAAACGGTTCGTCGCCATCTGGAACTCCTGGACGGCGTCTTGCGGCAGGTTGGCGAGCGGGCCGCCCACGACGTCGTCGTTGTTGTCCTGGCCGTCGATCGTGATGTTGCCGCCGCGCCCGAGCTGCCCGGCCGCCGAGATCGCGAGCACGTTGCTCTTGGTGGGGTCGAAGTTGGGCGCAGGCGCGTTGCCCGGCAGCAGGAACGCGAGCTCGAGGAAGTTGCGCCCGTTGAGCGGGAGGTTCTCGACGACGCCCGCGCCCACGACGCCCCCGACGAGCGAAGTGCCCGTGGGCACGCTCACGGCGCCCTCCTCCACGTCGACCGCCTCGGCCCGTCCCTGGACGTCGAGCACGGCGTCGACGAACACGCGCCGGCCCACCTGCACCACCACGCGATCGACGGTCCTCGACGTGAAGCCCGCGGCTTCGAATACGAAGCGGTACTCGCCCGGCGCGAGGCTCGTGAGCGCGTGCGTGCCGGTCGAATCGGTCGTGGTCTCGCGGACCGTGGCGGTCGCCGTGCGCGTCGCCACCACGCGGACGCCCGCGAGGGCTGCGCCGGTGGCGTCGACTACCCGACCGGTCACGACGCCCGTGGCCGCGTCCTGCGCGCGCGCGTGGATGCCCGGTAGCGCGAGGAGCAGAGTCGTGGCGACAAATCGAAGGGTTCGGTGCAAGGTAGCCTCCAGAGGGGGTCAGGACTGCTTTAGCAAGCCCCGTGCCACGTGTGGGTTGCGGTGATCATGGAACTTAGGTTCAGGATCGCTCGTCGATGGCTCATAGGCCTCACGCTTTATGCGAAAGCGCCATGAGGCTTAGAATCGATTCATGCCTGCCCGCTCGATCGGTACCGGAACCCTGTCTTTCGGGATGGTGTCCATCCCGATCCGCATGTACTCGGCCGGCGAGTCCGCCTCGGCGGTCTCGTTCAACCTGCTGCACAACAAGTGCAAGTCGCGGCTCAAGCAGCAGTACGTGTGCCCGAAGGACAACGAGATCGTCCCGCGCGACCAGATGGTGAAGGGCTACGAGTTCTCCAAGGAGCAGTACGTCACCTTCACCGAGGAAGAGCTGAAGGCGATGGCCGAGGAGGCGCAGAAGGCGATCGAGATCACCGAGTTCGTCCCGGCCTCGAAGGTGGATCCCGTCTACTTCGACGGCGCCTACTACCTCGGCCCCGACAAGGGTGGCGAGAAGGCCTACAAGCTGATCAACGAGGCGATGAAGCAGACCGGCCGCGCCGCGCTCGCCAAGTGGGCCGCGCGCGGCAAGCAGTACCTGGTGCTGATCCGGCCGGTCGACAACGGCCTCGTGATGCAGCAGCTGCTCTACAAGGACGAGGTGCGCTCGCTCTCCGAGGTGCCGATCGACGACGCGGAGCTCAAGGAGCCGGAGCTCAAGCTCGCGGTGCAGCTCATCGAGCAGATCGCGAACGACGAGTTCAAGCCCGAGAACTACGAGGACGAGGTGCGCAAGCGCTACCACGAGGCGATCCAGCGCAAGGTCGAAGGCCAGGAGGTGATCACCTCGGCCGAGGCCCCCAAGAGCGCCCAGATCATCGACCTGATGGAGGCGCTCAAGGCCAGCCTCGCAGCCAAGAACGCCGCCGCCGCTGAAGCCACGGCCGACGCGAAGGCCGCCGCCTCCGGCGAACGAAAGACCGGCACAGAAGGCTAATCCCAGCGGGCCCATGCGCGACAGCCTGGCCCGCGTCAGCCGCGAGGTCGTCGCCTGCGAGCGGTGTCCGCGCCTGCGCCGGTGGTGCCGCAGGGTGGCGGAAGAGAAGGTGAAGCGCTTCCGCGACCAGCCGTACTGGGGCCGGCCCGTACCCGGCTTCGGCGACCCGCGGGCGCGGCTGCTGGTCGTGGGTCTCGCCCCGGCGGCCCACGGGGGCAATCGAACCGGGCGCGTCTTCACCGGCGATCGGTCCGGCGACTTCCTTTTCGCGGGCCTCCACCGCGCGGGCTTCGCGAGCCAGCCGGAGTCGACCGGACGCGGAGACGGCCTCGTGCTCCGCGACTGCTACATCGCACCTGTCGCGCGCTGCGCGCCGCCCGCCAACAAGCCGACCCCGGCGGAGATCGCGCGCTGCCGCGAGTACCTGACTCGCGAGTGGGCGCTCCTCGGCCAGTTGCGCGCGGTGCTGGTGCTCGGGCGCATAGCGATGGACGCTTTCCTGGCCATGCTGCGGGAGACCGGCCGCGCGCTCCCCCGCCGGCCCGACTTCGCCCACGCCGCCGCCCACGACCTCGGCGACGGCGTCCGGCTCTTCTGCTCGTACCACGTCTCGCAGCAGAACACGTTCACGGGACGCCTCACTCCAGGCAGTTTCGACGCGGTGCTCGCCATGGTGAAGCGGCACCTCTCGCATGCGCCGGGCGTGTGAAGCGAGGCGGGCCAGGAGCGCGCCGGTGGTAGCATGCGAGTCCTTCCGGGGGAGGTGATCATGGGTGTCGTCCTGGCGCTGCTGCTCCTAGCGCTTCCCGCGTCCGCGTCCCCGGTGCGCCCCGTGGCCACCTACTCGATCGTCGCGCGCGACCCCGCGACGGGTGATCTGGGCGTCGCGGTGCAGAGCCACTGGTTCTCGGTCGGCTCCGTCGTGTCCTGGGCCGAGGCCGGCGTGGGCGCAGTCGCGACCCAGTCGTTCGTCGATCCGAGCTACGGCCCGCTCGGGCTGTCGCTGATGCGAGCTGGCCGCTCGGCTCCGGACAGCCTCAAGGCACTCCTCGCCGGCGACGCGCAACGCGACGTGCGGCAGGTCGGCATGGTCGACGCGCAGGGCCGCGCCGCCACCCACACGGGCGCGCTCTGCATCCCCGCCGCGGGCGGCCAGATGGGGCGCGAGTACGTGGTGCAGGCCAACCTGATGGAGAAGCCGAGCGTGTGGCCCGCGATGGCGCGCGCGTTCGAGGCGGCGCAAGGCGACCTCGCTGAGCGGATGCTGGCGGCGCTCGACGCGGCCGAGGCCGAAGGCGGCGACATCCGGGGGCGACAGTCTGCGGCGCTCGTCGTGGTGAAGGCCCGCTCGAGCGGCCGTCCGTGGGCCGATCGGGTCTTCGACCTGCGGATCGAGGACCATCCCCAGCCGCTTGCCGAGCTGCGGCGGCTCGTGCGCCTGCAGCGGGCCTACAACCACATGACCGCGGGCGACGACTGCGTGGCGATCTCGGACTGGGTCTGCGCCGAGCGCGAGTACGGTGCCGCGCGCGCCCTCGAGCCGGGCCACGCGGAGATGGCGTTCTGGTACGCGGTCGCCCTGGCCACGGCCGGCAAGCTCGAGCCCGCGCGGCCGCTCTTCGCGCAGGCCTTCGCCGACGACCCGCGCTGGCGCGAGCTCGTCCGGCGGCTGCCCGACGTGAACCAGCTGCCCAAGGACCCGCGGCTCGTCGAGGCCATCCTCTCGATCCGGTAACCCTGGAGGTGGTGATGCGGACCCTTCTCGCGCTGCTGCTGCAGGCCGCTCCCGCAACGCCTGGGAGTCCGCCCGCCGCGGCGCCTCAGGCGGTAGTCGCGCCACAGCCTGCGCCAACGATCGACCAGCTCGTCGAGCTCAAGCGCGTCACGTCGGTCGCGCTCAGCCCCGACGCGAAGCTGGTCGCGTACGTCGTGCGCGAGGCGAACTGGGACGAGAACGGCTTCGAGACCGAGATCTGGCTGGCCGATCCTGGAAGCGGCGAGACGCGCCGCCTCACGAACGCCAAGAAGTCCTCGGATGCCCCTGCCTTCTCGCCGGACGGCAAGCGCCTGGCCTTCGGCTCCGACCGGAGCGACAAGCGCCAGATCTACCTGATCGACCCCCGGGGCGGCGAGGCCGAGGCGCTCACCACGGCCGAGGACGGCATCTCGGCCTTCGCCTGGGCCCCGGACGGCTCCGCCATCGCCTTCACCGCCCAGAACCCGAAGAGCGACGCGGCGAAGGAGCGAGAGAAGAAGCACGGCGAGTACGAGGTGGTCGGCCAGGACCAGCGCATGACGCACCTGCACGTGATCGACC
>DATEUE010000163.1:0-11754 GCA_035283305.1 Vicinamibacteria bacterium
ATGGCTCGCGACCCGCTCGTGTGCTTTTCACCCTTGCCTCGCGCTTCGGGCTTCCTGTAGACTTCCCGCCCTCAAACGGCGACCCACACCGGAAGACCGATGACAGTCGACACGAAGACGCCCCCGTTGGTGGAAACGAAGCTTCCGGGCGTTCCGCTCTGGAAGCGCGGCAAGGTGCGCGACGTCTACGACCTGGGGGACAAGCTGCTCGTGGTCGCGACCGACAGGTTGAGTGCCTTCGACGTGGTTCTGCCGACGGGAATCCCCGGCAAGGGCGTGCTGCTGACGCAGATGTCGCTGTTCTGGTTCGACTTGCTGAGCGGAGTCGTGCCCAACCACGTGCTCACCGCCGACGTGGCCGAGTATCCCGCCGAGTTGCGGCGTTTCGCGGATCAGCTCGAGGGTCGCTCGATGCTGGTGGTGAAGACCGACGTGCTGCCGGTCGAGTGCGTCGTGCGCGGCTACATCACGGGCTCGGGCTTCAAGGACTACAAGCGGACCGGAAGCGTATGCGGCATCGCACTTCCCGCGGGCCTGCAGGATTCGGATCGGCTGGACCCCGCGATCTTCACGCCGGCGACGAAGGCGGAGACTGGCCACGACGAGAACATCTCGTACGAGACGATGGTCGAGACCGTGGGACGGGAGCGCGCGGCGCAAGCGCGCCGGGTGAGCCTCGAGCTATACGAGCGAGCCCGCGCGCACGCCGAGGCGAGAGGAATCGTCCTGGCCGACACCAAGTTCGAGTTTGGTGTCCGGGACGGGCGCCTCATCTGGATCGACGAGGCCTTGACGCCGGACTCGTCGCGCTTCTGGCCGCGCGACGCGTACGCGCCGGGCCGGTCGCAGCCCAGCTTCGATAAGCAGTTCGTGCGCGACTACCTCGAGACCCTCGACTGGGACAAGCAGCCGCCGGGCCCCGAGCTCCCTCCGGAAGTCGTCGCGCGCACCGTGGAGAAGTACGTGGAGGCATCTGCTCGCCTCCGGGGGGAGGCCCGCTAGCGTCGGCCGCATTTCCGGGTCCGTTCGGCCCGGGCGCCTACAGGGAGCTCGTTTCGTGAAGCAACAGTTGGAAGCGCTCGTCATCGAGATGGTCGACAAGGGGATTCGCTTCTCCGAGGCGAAGCGGGAGTTCGAGAAGCGGTTCATCACGCGCGTGTTGCTGCAGCACCGCGGCAACCTCTCGCGCGCCGCCAAGGACCTCCGCATCCACCGCAACACCCTCGGCAAGAAGATCGAAGAGTACAAGCTGCAGCAGTAGTCCGTCGCGCGGTCGGTCGCGGGCGGCGAACGCTAGAGCGATCGGGCGCGCACCACGTAGCGCAGGGGCGCACTGCCCACGTAGTCGAACGGGTAACGCCCGTGCCTCGTGCAAGGGGACTGGCCTACGAGGAGCCCAGGGCATGACGATCAAGGGCTTACCGACGCCTGCCGACTCCGTGGCCCACGAGCGTCGACGTTGCAGACTCTACAAACGGGGTCGGGCACGCTTCCTGCACCTTCTCCCTCCGGATGGGACGCGCACTCATCGTGGACGACGACCCGAGCTTCCGCCTGGGGCTCGCGGCCGTGCTTCGGCTCGAGGGGTTCGTCACGGCGACCGCCGCGACGTGCCGGGAGGCCCTCGACGAGCTCGCGAGGGGCTCTGTCGACGTGCTCTTCGTGGACGTGAACCTCCCGGACGGGAGCGGTTTCGACCTGCTCCCGCGGCCGGATGCAGCTTCCGTGATCGTGGTGACGGCGGAGCCGTCGCTCTCGGTCGCCGACGAGGCGCTCAGCCTGGGAGCCTGGGACTGCCTGGCCAAGCCCGTGGAGCGGATGCGGGTCAGGATGACTCTCGCAAGCCTCGCCCGCGAGCGAAGGATGCGCGAGGAGATCAACCGCCTGCGGGACGAGCTGGCGAGTCTCGCGGGGGAAGGCCAAAGGCCTTGAAATTTCTACAACCGACAAGCAGGAGCGGGCGCGAGCCGCGGCGCGCTCAGGAAGCCCCGTAGACGTTGAGCCGGTTGTAGAGCGTCTTCAGGCTGATCTTGAGCAGCTCGGCCGCCTTCTTCTTGTCGCCGGCACAGTGCTCCAGGGTGGCCATGATCAGGCGACGCTCCGCCTCTTCGATCGGCGTGCCCACGCGCACCACGACGCTCGAGCCGCTGCGCTCGGCGAGGCTCGCGAGCGGGAGGGCGCCGAGCTCGATGGCGTCCGCCGCCATGATGTAGGCCCGCTGCACCACGTTGCGCAGCTCGCGGACGTTGCCCGGCCAGCTGTGCGTCCGCAGCCGGTCGAGGGCGGCGGGGGCGAAGGCCTTCGGCGGGCCCTCGCTCTCGCGGTTGAGCGACTCCAGGAAGCTCAGCGCGAGCTGCACCACGTCGTCGCCTCGCTCGCGCAGCGGCGGCAGCGCGATCGGAAACACGTTGAGGCGGTAGAGCAGGTCCTCGCGCAGGCGGCCGTCCGCCACGGCCTGCTCCGGCTTTCGGTTGCTGGCCGCGATCACGCGCACGTCCAGCTTCACCGCTCCCCCGCCGCCCACCCGCTCCACGGACTTCGTCTCGAGCACGCGCAGGAGCTTCACCTGCAGCTCGGCCGGCATCTCGGTGATCTCGTCCAGGAACAGCGTGCCCCCGTTCGCCTTCTCGAAGAAGCCGCGGTGCGCCCGCTCGGCGCCGGTGAAGCTGCCCCGCTCGTGCCCGAACAGCTCGCTCTCGATCAGGCCGGGCGCGATCGCCCCGCAGTTCACGGGCACGAACGGCTGCTCGCGGCGACGGCTCATGGCGTGCACCGTCCCGGCCACGAGCTCCTTGCCCGTCCCGGTCTCGCCGACCACGAACACCGCCACCTCCGTGGGGGCGACCTTGGCGATCAGGTCGTAGACGCCCTGCATCTGGTTGGACGCCCCCACCAGCGAGCCGAAGCGACCGAGCCGCCGCAGCTCGCCGCGCAGCGACCCGATCTCGCGCGACAGCTCGCGGGTGCGGGCGAGGTTGGCGAGCGTCATCTTCACGCGGGCGAAGTCGACCGGTTTCGTCAGGAAGTCGGCGGCACCCAGGCGCAGCGCCTCCACCGCCAGGTCGACGCTCGCGTGACCGGTGATGAAGATGACGCCCGGCGGCAGGCGCCCGTCGGCGGGCGGGATCAGGTCGAGGCCGGAGCCGTCGGGCAGCTGCAGATCGATGAGCAGGGCGTCGGGCTCCTGGCGGGCGAGCTCATCGCGCGCCTGCGCGAGGCTCCTCGCGGTCGCGACCGTGAAGCCCTCGCGCCTCACCGCGTCCGCGAGGCCGAGCACGAAGCCGAGGTCGTCGTCGACGAGCAGGGCGTGGGGCATCGGGTCAGGCGCCTCCTTCGGCGAGCGGCATCAGCACCAGGACGTCGGTGCCACGACCGAGGTCGCTTTCGATCCGGAACTCGCCGCCGTGCAGCTCCACGATGGCGCGCGCCACGTGAAGCCCGATGCCGCTGCCGCCGTCCTTGGTGCTGAACTCCGGATCGCACAGTCGGGGCAGCGCGTCGGCGGCGATCCCCGGCCCGGTGTCGCGGAGCGCCACGCGCGCCCGCCCGCCCTCGCGGCACGCCTCCACGCGCAGGCGGCCCCCGTTCGGCATGGCCTCGAGCGCGTTCACCGCCACGTTCAGCAACGCCTGGCGCAGGCGGTGGGGGTAGCCGCGTACCGGCAGCGAAGGCTCGGGCAGGCTCACCGCGACCTCGACGGATTGGCTGCGGGCCTGGGGCACGAGCAGCGCGACGAGATCGGTCAGCGAGCCGTTGAGGTCGAACCGCTCGGGCGGGTTTTCCGGCACGGTCTGGGTGAGGATCTCGAGCAGCGACCGGTTGATGCGGTTGAGCTCCTGGCGCAGCACGTCGACGTGGCGAAGCACCGGTGTCGTGGCGTCGCCGTCGCCCTTGCCCAGGGTCTCGTGCAGCAGGTCGAGGTTGATCATCATGGCGCCGAGCGGCGCGCGCAGCTCGTGGGCCAGGGTGCGATAGACGCGGCCGAGGCCGTCGAGCTGAGACAGCAGGCGGGCGTCCGCCTCGAGCGCCTCGAGAGCGCGCGGGTCGCGCAGCAGGACGAGGTAGTCCTCGGTCGGCCCCTCGAGCTTGTGGAGCTCGGCCAGGACGCTGCGCCCCGGCTCGACCTCCAGGGTGAGCACCGGGGACCCGCGCGGGCTCATGGAGCTCTCCGACAACACCCGGTGCAGCCTGGGCCGCAGGCCCTCCCAGGCGGCGCGGAAGGCCGTCTCGTCGGCGGACCCGAGGAGCTCGCGCGCCCGCGCGCTGACGTAGTCCACGTGGAGCTCGCGGCCCGCGACCACGACACCCACCTGCAGGATCTGGGCGAGCGCCCCCACCTGGACGCCGCGACGCTCGCTCTCCCGCCGCGCTTCCTCCAGGTCGCTCTTCACGCGGCTGGCGCTGCGCAGCACGCGGGCGAATTCGTCCGCGGGAGCGATCGACCCCTGGGGCGGTGCTTTGCCCTCGAGCGCGGCGGCGATCGTGGCGGCCCGCCGCGAGAGCTCGACCTGCAGGAACACGCCTACTGCTCCCACCCCTGCGAGGCCGAGCAGCCCGAGCAGCACCAGGCGCCAGCGGCCCTCCTCGTAGAGGGAGGCGATCCGGTCGCTGTGCAGCCCGACCCGCAGGTAGCCGGCCATGCGGCCCTCGTCGAGCAGCGGGACGAGGACCACGTAGTCGCCCCCGCGCAGGAAGCTGCGACGCCCGCTCTGCTCCAGGCGCGACTGCGGCGGCCAGCCGAACACCTCGCTGGCGGGGGCGAACTGCCCGTGCGACTCCTCGTCCTGGCTCGCCACGAGGTGGCCGGCCGCATCCACCACGGCGAGCGAGGTCACCACCTCGGAGAGCACGGTGAGGTCCTCGATGCGCTCGTGGAGCCTGCGTCTCGAGTCCGCGTCGGGATAGAGCAGCGTCGCCACGCTGCGCTCGTGGACGAGGTTGGCCTGCTCGCGCGCGAGCAGGCGCACCGTGTCGGCGCTCAGCTGGTTTTCCAGCGAGCGCAGCGTCCGCTCCAGGCCGACCGCCAGCGCGATCAGCAGGGCCAGATGGACCACGGCCAGGCCCAGGGCGCTCTTGAGGCTGACCTTCATCGCTCGTCCGTTTGTACGCTCGAACGCGAGGGCCTGTCCACCCCGACGCCTTGGGGGGTCAGGCGGCCTCAGCGGCGACCGCGACCGCGCGCCGAGGCCCGGTCGCCGAGCGCATAGCGCAGCCCGGGGACCAGGTAGACGCGCGTGAAGTCCGAGCCCGTGGCGCCGTCCACGAACTCGTAGGAGAAGCTCGTGCCGGCGTAGCAGAGCGGCTGGCGCATGGGCACCTCCCAGTGTGCTCGGCACACCTACGGGCAAGCTCCGGGCCAGGCCGAGGTCGTCCCCACGCCCCAGGACCGAAGCGGCTGTGCCGACGCCGCTTAGGCACTTGGCGTCGCTTCCAGGGCCCCCTCGTTTCGTCCGAGGCGGACCCCCTGTTTGTAGAATGTGCAAGCCTTCCGCGCTTCGGCCACCCTCGCCAAGACCCGGAGAGACAGCCCCTTCCCGAGAGTCTCGTGCTGGCTCGGCTCTTGCTCCTGGTTTTCGCAGGAGGTAGACATGCGCGTTCTCCTGCGTCTCGTCGTCATCGCGGTCCTCGTCCTGGGCGGCATCTGGTTGATCCAGGATCGGAAGCTCGCGTCGTCCGGGCGGGGGGTTCGTTCGGGGATCGACTCGATGGTCCGCCAGTTCGACGTCCACGAGCTGGGCGAAGAGCTGAAGCGGACGGGTCGGATCGTGCGCCGGAAGGCCGGCCAGGCGGCGCGCGAGGTCGCGGACGCCACACAGGATGCGCGCACGACCGCGGGGATCAAGACCGGGCTGGCTCTGGACCCGAGCCTTTCCGCCCTGGACATCAGCGTCGACACCACCGACGGGCGCGTCACCCTCGCCGGCCACGTGGACTCCACGGACGACATCGCCCGGGCGATTCGGATCGCCCTCGAGCGCGACGACGTGCGCGAGGTCGTGTCCACGATCCAGGTGCGTCCACTGGAGGCCAAGAAGGTGAGCCTCGTGCGCTGAGGAATCGCCGTGGCCCCGCCGGTCGTGGGGATTGGCAGTCGCCTTGACAGAGTGCCAAGGGGCCCCTATATTCGTTGGCAGTCAACGTTTGCGAGTGCCAAAGGGTCGGTTCCTCCTCGGCCCCCGAGAACTGAACGGGCGGTCGGGCGAGTGGTCACTCGGGCGTTGCTGGCTCCGCGACTCGCGGACTACGAGAGGAGACAAAGATGGCGAAGGTGCGTCCGCTTCACGACCGGTTGCTGGTGAAGCGAATCGAAGAGAAGGAAACGGTCAAGGGCGGCATCATCATCCCTGACACCGCGAAAGAGAAGCCCCAGGAAGGCGAGGTCATCGCGGTAGGTAACGGGAAGATCCTGGAAAACGGCACGAAGATCGCGCTGGACGTCAAGGCCGGCGACAAGATCCTCTTCGGCAAGTACTCCGGCACCGAGATCAAGATCGACGGCCAGGAGTACCTCATCCTCCGTGAGGACGAAGTCCTCGCGGTCATCGGCTAAGGGACGGGGAAGAAAAACATGGCGAAGCAGATCACTTACGGAAACGACTCGCGCCAGGCGGTGCTCCGCGGCGTGAACCGGCTGGCCGACGCGGTCAAGGTCACGCTCGGCCCCAAGGGCAGGAACGTCGTGCTCGACAAGAAGTTCGGCTCCCCGGTCATCACCAAGGACGGCGTCACGGTGGCGAAGGAGATCGACCTCAAGGACCCGCTCGAGAACATGGGCGCGCAGATGGTGCGTGAGGTCGCGTCGAAGACCTCCGACGTGGCCGGCGACGGCACCACCACCGCGACCGTGCTCGCGCAGGCGATCTACCGCGAGGGGATCAAGAACGTGACCGCGGGCGCCAACCCGATGGACATCAAGCGCGGCATCGAGAAGGCCGTCGCGGCCGTGATCGAGGAGCTGAAGAAGCTCAGCAAGCCGGTCAAGGGCAAGATGATCGCCCAGGTCGGCACGATCTCGGCGAACAACGACCAGACGATCGGCGGCATCATCGCCGAGGCGATGGAGAAGGTCGGCAAGGACGGCGTGATCACGGTCGAAGAGGCGAAGACGCTCGAGACGTCGCTCGAGGTGGTCGAGGGCATGCAGTTCGACCGCGGCTACCTCTCGCCCTACTTCGTGACCGACCCGGAGCGGATGGAAGTGGCGCTCGAGAACGCGCTCGTGCTGATCCACGAGAAGAAGATCTCGAGCATGAAGGACCTGCTGCCCGTGCTCGAGCAGGTGGCCAAGCTCGGCAAGCCGCTGCTGATCATCGCCGAAGAGGTCGAGGGTGAGGCCCTCGCCACGCTGGTGGTGAACAAGCTGCGCGGCACGCTGCAGGTCGCGGCCGTCAAGGCTCCGGGCTACGGCGACCGCCGCAAGGCCATGCTCGAGGACATCGCGATCCTCACCGGCGGCAAGGCGATCACCGAGGACCTCGGCATCAAGCTCGAGAACCTCAAGCTCGACGACCTCGGTAAGGCCAAGAAGATCACGATCGACAAGGACAACACCTCGATCATCGAGGGCGGCGGCACGGCCAAGACGATCGAGGGCCGCGTCAAGCAGATCCGTACCCAGGTCGAGGAGACGACCTCCGACTACGACCGCGAGAAGCTGCAGGAGCGGCTCGCCAAGCTGGTCGGCGGCGTCGCCGTCATCAAGGTCGGGGCCGCGACCGAGACCGAGATGAAGGAGAAGAAGGCGCGCGTCGAGGACGCGATGCACGCGACCAAGGCCGCGGTCGAGGAAGGCATCGTCCCCGGCGGCGGCGTCGCGCTGCTGCGCGCCCAGAAGGCGATCGAGTCGCTCAAGGCTTCGGGCGACGAGGCCGTCGGCGTCGCGATCGTGCGCCGCTCGCTCGAGGAGCCGCTCCGGCAGATCGCCGGCAACGCGGGCTTCGAGGGCGCGGTGGTCGTGGCGAAGGTGCGCGAGATGAAGGCCGAAGAGGGCTTCAACGCGCTCAGCGACGAGTACGAGAACCTGGTCGAGGCGGGCGTCATCGACCCGACCAAGGTCGTCCGCTCGGCGCTGCAGAACGCAGCGTCGATCGCCTCGCTCCTGCTCACCACCGAGGCTCTCGTTTCCGAGATCCCGGAGGACAAGGACGAGAAGGGCGGCGGCGCCCCGATGGGCGGCGGCATGGGCGGCATGGGCGGCGGCGGGTTCTAACACCTCGTTCTTCGTTCGGCGGGGCGACACGGTCCCGCCGATGCAAGGGGGCGGCTTCGGCCGCCCCCTTCCTTTTTCTGGGAGGCTCGAAGGCGGTCTCCCGCTCCAAAGGGAACCTTTGTCTCTGGGAGCGCGTATGCCTACAATGTTAGCAATGGTCCACTCCCTGGGTGAGTTCGAGCAGCTCGTGCTGCTGGCGGTGCTCCGCACGGGCGACCTCGCGTACGGCACGCGCATCCTCCAGGAGGTTCAGGCAGCCGGCGTCCGGCGCGCGTCGCGCGGCGCGGTCTACGTCACGCTCGCTCGCCTTGAGGAAAAGGGCCTGCTCCGGGCGCGGCCGTCGGAGGCTGGCGGAGAACGGGCCGGCCGGCCCCGCCGCTACCTGCGCGTGACGGCCGAGGGCCTGCGCGCGTTGCGCTCGTCACGGGCGATGCTGATACGCCTTTGGACGGGGCTCGAGAGCCTGCTCGGCGAGGCCGAAGGATGAGCACGCGCGACTCGAAACGGCCGCCGGCTCTCGCGGCGTGGGCGCTGCGCCGGTGCCTGGGCCAAGGCGCGGCGGCCGAGGCGGCGTTCGGCGATCTGCAGGAGGAGTATCAGGCACGAGCAGAGGCCGGTGCGTGGAAGGCTGCGCTCTGGTACGCGCGCGAAGCCTTCAGCTTGGCGTGGGCCTTCGGGCGGGTGCGATGCCAGGCTGCCACCCAATGGCCCGAGGACAGGGCCCGCAGCGGGAGACAGGGAGACTCGATGATGCGCGTTCTCTGGGAAGACCTTCGTTTCGCGGCCGTCGCCCTGGCTCGCCGCCCGCTCTTCGCCGCGGCCGTGGTCGCGACACTCGCCCTCGGCATCGGCGGCAACGTGGCTCTCTTCAGCGTGGTGGACGGGGTGCTGCTGCGGCCGCTGCCCTACCCCGACCCCGATCGGCTCGTGATCCTCTGGGAGAACGATCGCCTGCGCGGGAGCGACAGGGAGGCCGCCTCCGCTCCGGACTACCGCGACTTCGTGGAGATGAACCGGTCCTTCGAGTCCCTCGCCGCGCGTAGCCGGCTCGACCGCAGCTTCGGAACCCTGGCCGAGCCCGTGCGCGTCTCGAGCGCCCGGGTCAGCGCGGGTTACTTCGGGGTGCTGGGCATAAAGCCGCTCGCGGGGCGGACGTTCCTGCCCGACGAGGAGCGACCGGGTAACGACCGCGTCGTGGTGGTGACCGAGGGCTTGTGGCGCGAGCGCTTCGGAGCCGATCCAGGCGTCGTCGGCAAGCGGGTGTTGCTCGACGGCGAGCCCTTCACGCTCGTGGGCGTGGTGCCGGCGGAGGCGCGCGTGCCGGGCCTGCGCGATCAGATCTTCGAGCCGCTCGCGTTCGGCCCGGACGATCGTTTCCGCGGGCGTCACACCCTGCGCGTGTTCGCGCGCCTGAAGCCCGAGGCCAGCCTGGCCTCCGCGCAGGCCGACATGAACGCGCTGATGAAGCGCCTCGAGGAGACGTATCCCGACGACAACCTCGGCCGCGGCGCCCTCGTCCGCTCGCTCCAGGACGAGGTGGTGGGTGACTCGCGCAGGGCGCTGCTCCTGCTGTTCGGGGCGGTCGGCCTGCTGCTGCTGATGGCCTGCGCCAGCGTCGCCAACCTGGTTCTCACGCGGGGCGTGGGCCGCGAGCGCGAGCTCGCGATCCGCACCTCCCTCGGCGCGGGCCCGTGGCGGCTCTTCCGCCAGCTGCTGACCGAGAGCCTGCTCCTCGCCTGCCTCGGCGGCGCCCTTGGCGCGCTCGTCGCCGGGTGGCTCGTGCAGCTCGTCCGGGCGGTCGGCCCCGAGCTGCCACGGCTCGATCAGGTGGCGGTCGACGGCCGGGCGCTGGCCTTCGCGCTCGTCGCCTCGGTCCTCTCGGCCCTGGTGTTCGGTGCGCTGCCGGCGGTGCGCGGCGCCCGGCAGCCGCAGGCGGGCCTGCGGGAGGGAGGGCGGACGTCCGGCGTGAGCGGCCTGCGGGCGCGCCGATCCCTCGCCGCTTTCGAGCTCGCCGCCGCGGTGGTGCTCGTGGCGGGCGCGGGGCTGCTGGTGCGCAGCTTCTGGAAGCTCCAGGGCGTGGATCCAGGATTCGACCCGCAAGGCCTCCTCATCGCGAAGGTCAGCCTGGCCGGCCCGGGCTACGTCTTCCCGAAGGGATGGCCCGTGAACGACTGGCCCGCCCTGAACGCCTTCACCGAGTCTCTGGCGGGCCGGCTCCAGGCGAACCCCGCGGTGCGCTCCGTTGCCTTCGCGCACCAGGGGCCGACGGATCCCGGCTGGACGACGCGCGTGACGGTCGAGGGGCGCCCCGCTCCCGCTCCCGGAGCGCAAGACGAGGCCTCTTTCCGCCCGGTGAGCGCGGGCTACTTCGCCACGCTCGGGGTAAAGCTGGCGCGCGGACGCGAGTTCGAGCGCTTCGACGGACCGGGACGGCCGCTCGTCGCCGTCGTGAACGACGCCTTCGTGGCGCGCCACCTGCCGGGCGATGACCCGCTGGGCCAGCGCATCTCGGTGTTCGGCGCCGCTCGCGAGATCGTCGGAGTGGTGCCGAACGAACGCTTCCTTGGCCTCGAAGCGGTCCCCGCTCCCGCCATGTACTTTCCCGTGGCGCAGAACCCGATGAGTGCGCTCACGATCATCGTGCGGACGAACCGGGATCCACTCGACCTCGCCGCTGGCCTGCGCGAGGCGGTGCGTGGCGTGGATCCGACGCTCGCCCTCTTCGAGTTGGGCAGCGCCGAGCAGGCTCTGGTTCAGTCCATGGAGGAGCGGCGCTTCACGCTGCTGCTACTCGGAGCCTTCGCCGCGGTGGCGCTCGTGCTGGCCGCCGTCGGGATCTACGGCGTCGTCTCCTTCGCGGTGTCCGAGAGGACTCGCGAGATGGGCCTGCGCATAGCACTCGGGGCGGAGCCGCGCCACGTCTTCCGCATGGTGGTGCGCCAGGGCCTGGGCCTGTCGGCGGCCGCCATCGTCACCGGAACGCTCGTGGCCCTGCTGCTCGGCCGGGTCATGGAGCGGTTGCTATTCGGCGTCGAGGCCCGCGATCCCGTCACCTTCGCGGCCGTGGTCGTGATCCTGCTGGCGACGGCGTTCGTCGCGAGCGCCGTGCCCGCGCTGCGCGCCACTCGCGTCGAACCCACTACGGCCCTGCGCGTGGAGTAGCAGCCGGCCCCTAACGCACCGGGGGTGGGCGGAACTCCACGCGCACGACCACCCAGATCGGAACGGCCACGTCGTGGCGGCGGGCCGGGCGGTACTTCCGGCTGCGCACGCGCTTGAGCGCCGCTTCGTCGAACCCGTAGTCAGCGGAGTGACCCGAGGGCTGCGTGATGCTCGCCTCGGCCACCCGGCCGTTCTCGTCGACGAGCGCTCGGACCACGACGACGGCGGCGAGGCGCGAGGACAGCGCGCGGCGCGGATAGGGCACCGCATCCTCCGAGATGAGCCCGGGCGGCCGGACCGCGGGATCGGTCGGATCGGCGGGTGCGATCCGACTGACAGGGCCAGGGGACCCTCCGGCCGCTGGGGCAGGCACGGGTGTGGCG
>DATEUE010000164.1:0-10016 GCA_035283305.1 Vicinamibacteria bacterium
CGACGCGCGAGGACATGCGGCGCCTGGTCGACGAGCTGCGCGGGGCGATCCCGGCGGTGTTCGACAGCGAGGACTACAGGACGCGGCGCAAACTCCTCGAGGCGCAGTTCTCCGAAGCCGGCGAGAAGGCCTTCGCGGTGATCGAGGAGCGGGCCCGCAAGCGCGGGGTCGCGATCGTGCGCGCCCCGGGCGGGATCGGCTTCGCCCCGCTCCGGGACGGCGAGGTGATCGAGCCCGCGCAGTTCGAGAAGCTGCCGGGGCCCGAGCAGGAGCGGCGCAAGGCCGAGATGGCGGCGGTCCAGGCGGAGCTGCAGGAGGCGCTCGCGGCGCTGCCGCGCGAGGCGCAGCGCCAGCGCGACGAGCTTCGGCGGCTCGACCGGCTGGTGACCGCTACGGCCACCGGGCAGATGATGGACGAGGTGCGTGCGCGCTGGGCCGACGTGCCGGCCGTGCTCGAGCACCTGGCCGAGGTCCAGAAGGACATCGTCGACAATGCCGAGGACTTCCTGCCGCAGCCGGAGAGCACGGCGGCGGTGCGCGCGCTCGTCGGCGTTCGCGGCGACAAGCGCTCGGCGCGCCGCTACCAGGTCAACGTGCTCGTCAGCCGTCCCGCCGGCAGCGGCGCGCCCATCGTCTACGAGGACCACCCGACCCACGCCAACCTCGTGGGCCGCGTCGAGCACGTGGCCGAGCTCGGCAACCTCGTCACCGACTTCACGCTGGTCCACGCCGGGGCGCTGCACCGCGCAAACGGCGGCTACCTGATCGTCGACGCGCTCCGGCTGCTGCAGCAGCCGCTGGCGTGGGACGAGCTGAAGCGGGCGCTGCGCTCGAAGGCGATAAGGATCGAGTCGCTCGGCCAGGCGCTGAGCCTCAACGCCACCGCCTCGCTCGAGCCGGAGCCGATCCCGCTCGACACCAAGGTCGTGCTGCTGGGCGAGCGCCACCTGTACTACCTGCTGTCGCAGGTCGACCCCGAGTTCCCCGAGCTCTTCAAGGTGGCGGCCGACTTCGAGGAGGAGATCGAGCGCACGCCCGAGGGCGAGGCGCTCTACGCGCGGCTGCTCGCGACCTTCGCGCGACGCGAGGGGCTGCGCCCGCTCGACCGCGGCGCCGCCGCGCGCGCGATCGAGCAGGCCTCGCGCCGCGCCGCCGACGCGTCGAAGCTCCAGGTCCACGCCGAGACGGCGGCCGACCTGCTGCGCGAGGCCGACCACATCGCCGGCGAGGCCGGCGCGGCGGTGGTCGGGGCCGGCCACGTCCAGGCCGCGCTCGACGCGCAGGTGCGCCGGGCGAGCCGGGTCCAGGAGCGCGTCCAGGAGGCGATCGAGCACGGCGTCGTGCTCGTCGACACGAGCGGCGAGGCGGTCGGGCAGGTGAACGGCCTGTCGGTCTACGAGCTCGGCTCGCACGCCTTCGGGCGGCCCAGCCGGATCACGGCGCGCATCCGGCTCGGTAGCGGCAGTCTCGTCGACATCGAGAAGGAGGTGGCGCTCGGCGGGCCGATCCACTCGAAGGGTGTCCTGATCCTGGCGGGCTTCCTGGGCCAGCGCTTCGCCTCCGAGCGGCCGCTGTCGCTCGCGGCCAGCCTGGTCTTCGAGCAGTCCTACTCGGGCGTCGAGGGCGACAGCGCCTCGTGCGCCGAGCTCGTGGCGCTCTTGTCGGCGCTCGCGGACGCGCCGGTGCGGCAGGGCCGGGCGGTCACCGGCTCGGTCAACCAGCACGGCCAGGTGCAGGCGATCGGCGGCGTCAACGAGAAGATCGAGGGCTTCTTCGACGTGTGCCGCCGGGCGGGCCTCACCGGCGAGCAGGGCGTCGTGATCCCGGCCTCGAACGTACGGCACCTGATGCTGCGCGCCGACGTGGTGCGGGCGGTCGCTGAGGGGATGTTCCACGTCTGGCCGGTCGCGAGCGTCGACGAGGCGCTCGAGCGGCTCACCGGCCTGCCCGCAGGAGAGAAGGACGCCTCGGGGCAGTGGCCCGAGGGGTCCGTGAACCGGCGCGTCGACGAGCGCCTGGCGGCGCTCGCCGAGAAGGCGCGCAGCTTCGGGCGCGGCTCGCCGCCCAACGACGACGCGAGGACGCCCAAAGGCTAACGCCGAGCGGAAGGCACTCCCGCCGGCGGGCCGACGATAGACTGGTAGACGAGCGTCCGGAAGCGCCCGTGCAGGTCCGAGCCCCCCGCGGGCATGAGCTGCGTCATCAGCAGCGCCACCAGCTTCTCGTGCGGATCCACCCAGTAGGTGGTGTGGTAGGCGCCGCCCCAGCCGAAAGCACCCTCGCTGCCGAAGCGGCCGTTGCGCCCCAGGTCCTCCACCACGTCGAAGCCGAGGCCGAAGCCCATGCCGGCGTCGGCCGGCCCGCGCTCGGCGAACAGCGTGCCCACGTGGTTGACCGTCATCAGCTCGACCGTCTTGGGGCTCAGCAGCCGCACGCCGTCGAGCTCGCCGCCCTGCAGCATCGCCTGCAGGAAGCGCCCGTAGTCGCGCGCGGTCGAGACGAGCCCCGCGCCGCCCGAGAACGCGATCCGCGGCCCCTCGACGTAGTGGCCCTGGCCGGTCATGCCGTCCGGGGCGCGTTCGATGCGGCCGTCCTTTGCCGCGTACACCGACGAAAGCCGCTGCTTCTGCGCCGGCGGGAGGTAGAACTGCGTGTCCACCATCCCGAGCGGCCCAGTGATCCGCTTGGCGAAGAAGTCGGCGAGGGTCGTGCCCGAGACCTTCTCCACCACCACCCCGAGGATGTCCGTGTTGTAGCCGTAGACGTACTTCTCGCCCGGCTGTGCGTCCATCGGCAGCGCGGCCATGCGCTCGACGACGGCGGCCACGGGCTCGGTGCGGTCGGCGAAGTACCAGTGCTGGATGCCGGCCGCCTTCCACTGCGCCGCCGCCGTGCCGAAGCCGTAGCCGATCCCGGCGGTGTGCGTGAGCAGGTCGCGGATCGTGATCGCCCGCTTCGCCGGGACGGCGCTCACGGGCGTTCCTGCGACGGCACCCGAAGGCGGCGGCACCGCCACCGTCGTCTTCTCGAACGCGGGGATGTAGCGCGACACGGGGTCGGCAAGGCCGAGCCGGCCCTCCTCGACGAGCATCATCGCCGCGACACTCGTGAGTGCCTTCGACTGCGAGGCGATGCGGAAGATCGTGTCCTTCGACATCGGCCGTGCGGCCTCGACGTCGGCCTTGCCGAACGCCTCGTGGTGGACGACGCGCCCGTTCCGCGACACGAGCGTGACGAGGCCGGCGAGCTTGCCCTCGTCGACGTAGCGCTGCATCCCCGCGCGCAGGCGCTCGAGGCGCTCGGACGACAAGCCGACCGCCTCGGGCCGGGTGGCGGGAGGCGCCTCGGCACGCAGCAGGGGAGCGAGCGCGAGCAGCAGGGCGAACGGCAGCGTCAGCAGTCGGCGGCGGTTCATCAGTTCCTCCGGGATCGGGCCGGGCGGCCGGCCGCGGCATCCTACACCGGAGGCGCACGCGCGGCGGCTGGTTCAAAAGGACCCGTCGCCTGGCGGGTAACTCTGCGATAGGCTCGCGGCGAAGCCGCCATCCGAAGGGAGCCCACCCATGTCACGCAAGCTCTTTGCTGCCGGCTGCTGGGTCCTGATCGCCACCGGGCTCGTGCACCTGCTCGGGCACTACGCCATGGTCACGGCGCAGGGCCAGGACGACACGCACCGTCAGCTGCTCGCGCTGATGCACTCCTACAGGCGCGACCTCGGGCTCGGCTTCGTGCGCTCCACCTCCGAAATCCTGGCGGGCTTCAGCCTGACCTTCTCCACCCTGTCGCTGGGGCTGGGCCTGCTGGGTCTCACGATGCTGCGGCATGCGGCGGTCGCCCCGGGCCTGCTGCGACAGGCTGCGATCGTCTACGCCGGCACCTACGGGATCATGACCACGGTGGCGCTTCGCTACTTCTTTCCCGCGCCGCTCACCTTCCTGGCCGCCACCTTCGTGTGCTTCGTGGCGGCCGTGGCCACGGCTCCGCGGGGCTGAACCCGCTCGAGCGTCGCCGCCGAGGCGACGACACGAGCCTCGCGGATCGCACCATCCCGCCGATCACCTGGCGCTGCGGCCGGGTCGGGCGGTAGACGAACGCGGGCCCAGACGAGCTTCATGAGCTCGAGCTCCTGCGGCGTCAACGTCGGGCTGGGCTTGTATAATGCGCGCGGAAGCGAGGGGGCCGGGGCCGATGACGACACAGGATCCGCCGCTGCCGACCCAGGACGACGCGCCGACAGCGCAGGTGCGGCGCCCCAAGAACGTGGCCGAGCTCGACCCGCCCTCGCGGCTCCTGCTCGGGCCCGGGCCGAGCCCCGTGCACCCGCGCGTGATGCGGGCGCTGGCGGCGCCGGCGCTCGGCCACCTCGACCCGGCGCTGCTCGAGCTGTTGGAGGAGACGAGCGGCCTCCTGCGCGGGGTGTTCCGCACCTCGAACAAGACGACGCTCGCCGTCTCCGGGACCGGCATGGCGGGGATGGAAGCGGTGCTCGGCAGCCTGCTCGAGCCGGGCGACGCCTTCGTGGTCTGCGCCGCCGGCTTCTTCGGCGACCGCATCGCGGAGCTCGCCGCGCGCATGGGCGCGTCCGTGACCAAGGTCGAGAAGGAGTGGGGACAGGTCTTCACGCCCGAGGAGGTCGAGGCCGCGGTGGCCCCGGCGCGGCCGAAGGCGGTCGCGATCGTCCACGCCGAGACCTCGACCGGCGCGCTCCAGCCGATGGGCGGGCTCGGCGAGATCGCGCACCGCCACGGCGCGCTGCTCATCGCGGATTGTGTGACGTCGCTCGGGGGCGTGGCGGTCGAGATCGACGGCTGGGGGGTCGACGCGGCGTACTCGGGGTCGCAGAAGTGCCTGGGCGGACCCTCCGGGATGGCCCCCGTTACGCTCAGCCCGCGCGCCCGCGAGGCGATCGCGTCGCGCACGCGGCCGGCTCACGGCTGGTACCTCGACCTGGAGCTCCTCGACCGCTACTGGAACGGCGACCACGCCTACCACCACACAATCTCGTCGGCGCTCGTTTATGCGCTGCGCGAGGGGCTACGGCTCGTGGTCGAGGAAGGGCTCGAGGCGCGCTTCGAGCGACACCAGCGCAACGCCGAGATGCTGTGGGACGGCGTCGAGGCGATGGGCCTGACGCTGCACGTGGACGCGGCGCACCGCATCCCGTCGCTCACGACCGTGCGCGTGCCCGAGGGTACCGACGAGGCGCACGTGCGGGCGCGACTCCGCGACGACTACGGCATCGAGATCGGGGCGGGGCTCGGGCCGCTCAAGGGCAAGGTCTGGCGCGTCGGGTTGATGGGCCACGGCTCGCAGAAGCCCAACGTGATCCTGCTGCTCGCGGCACTCGTGGACCTGCTGCGCAAGCCCTGAACGTGGCGCGTGTCGTACGCAAGGCCGCGCGCCCGCGGCCGGAACAGAAGCCGAAGCCGGCACCGGCCGGCTACTCGGGCACGCCGCTGCCGAAGAAGCTCGGGATCAAGCCCGGATCGGTGGTCGCTCTCCTCGGCGCGCCCGCGGGCTTCGCGAAGAGCACCCTCGGACCGCTCCCCGAAGGCGCCTCGCTGCGATCCGACACGCGCGTGCCCTACGGCGTTGGGCTGCTGTTCGCGAGCTCGAAGGCCGAGCTCGCGCGCCGCTTTCCCGCGGCGAAGAAGGCGATGGGGGAGCCGTGCGCGCTCTGGCTCGCCTGGCCCAAGCAGGCCTCGGGGGTCCCGACCGACCTCGACGGCAACCGGGTCCGCGAGTTCGGCCTCCTGGCCGGCCTCGTCGACTACAAGGTCGCCGCGATCGACGCCACCTGGTCCGGCCTCTGCTTCGCCCGGCGGAAGCAGCGCTAGAACCCGTCGCAGTAGCGATAGGCCGCGAGCAGCGCCTTCTCTCCCTCGATCCCGGGTGCGGCGTTGCCGTGCTCCATGCCCAGGACGCCGGTGAAGCCCTTGCCGTGGATGTGGCGGAAGATGTTCCTGTAGTTCATCTCGCCGGTGGTGGGCTCCTTGCGGCCGGGGTTGTCGCCGATCTGCAGGTACGCGACCTCGCTCCAGGCCCGGTCGATGTTCGGGATGATGTTCCCCTCGGTGATCTGCTGGTGGTACATGTCGAACAGGATCTTGCACGAGAGGCTCCCGATCGAGCGGCAGATCTGGTAAGCCTGCGGGACCTTCGTCAGGAAGAGGCCCGGGTGGTCCTTCCAGGGGTTGAGCGGCTCGAGCACCATCACGAGCCCTACGGGCTCGAACACCTCGACGCAGCGCTTCAGGTTGTCGATCACGCTCGCGGTCTGGTAGTCCCACTCGAGGCCGACGTCGTAGCGGCCGGGCACGACCGTCGTCCACTTCGCGTTGACGCGCTTCGCGACCTCGACCGCCGCCTTCGCCTTCGCGACGATGTCGGCGCTCGTTTCCGGCTTCGCCGAGGCGAACGTGACGTTCTGGAAGTCGGCCATCGCGACGAACACACCCATCGTCATGCCGAGCCGTGCCATCTCCTTCGCGATCCGCTCCTGCAGCTCCACCGGCCGGCCGGCCATGCCGTTGTCCTCCCAGGCCGTGAAGCCCTGGTCGGCGGCGAACTTGAGCTGGTCGACGAGGTCCTCGCCTGCGTGGTGCTTGAACATCCCGAAGTGGGGCGCGTACTTGAGGCGGAACGAGGCGGGCGCCCCGGCCGCTCCGGCGACGGCGCGCGCGCCAAAGGGCCCGAGCGCAGCCCCCGCGGCCAGGGTGTTCTTGAGCAGTTCGCGCCTGTTCATTCGCTGCCTCCACTTGTTCCGATGACCCGTTCCGGTGACGAGCCCGGGACATTCTAGTCGGGACGTCGGTCGCGCTAATCGGGACATCGCTCGCGCCCCGCGATCCCGGGCGGCAAGTCGCCGCAGATCGCTCGAAGCGGTCGTCCAACCCTTGACACACAGAACCGTTTGGTATAGATTACCAAACACATGCCGGAGCCCCTGACGGAGCGTGTGGCCGGGTTCGAGGCCGAGTGCAGGAAGCGCGGTCTGGCGGTCACGATCCAGCGCCGGACCGTGTTCGAGGCGCTGAGCGCGCGCCGCGACCACCCGACCGCCGACCAGGTCTACGACGCCGTCAAGGGCCGCATCCCGGGGCTCTCGCGCACCACGGTGTACCGCGTGCTCGAGGCCCTCGTCGACGCGGGCTTCGCGCGCAAGGTGCACCACGCGGGCGGCGTCGCGCGCTTCGACCCGATGACGCACCGGCACCACCACCTGGTGTGCGAGGCCTGCGGACGGCTGGTCGACCTCGACGATGCCGCCGTGCCGACGCTGCGGCTTCCCGAGGCGCGCGGCTCGGGCTTCCGGATCAAGGACTACTCGGTGAGCTTCCTCGGGCTGTGCGGCGCCTGCGCCCGGGCGAAGAGCTGAAGGACGACGGGCGATTTCATTTGGCAGGACCAGATAACAGGAGAGAGTACCGATGGCCAAGGACCTGAAGGGCACGAAGACGCACAACAACCTGAAGGACGCATTCTCGGGCGAGTCGCAGGCGAACCGCCGCTACCTCTACTTCGCAAAGGTGGCCGACATCGAGGGATATCCCGAGATCGCCGGCAACTTCCGTGAGACCGCCGACGGCGAGACGGGCCACGCGCACGGCCACCTCGACTACCTGAAGGTGGTGGGCGACCCCGCGACGGGCCTGCCGCTCGGCGACACCGCCACCAACCTGAAGGCGTCGGTCGCGGGCGAGACCCACGAGTACACCGACATGTACCCGGGCATGGCGAAGGCCGCGCGCGCCGAGGGCTTCTCCGAGATCGCGGACTGGTTCGAGACGCTCGCCAAGGCCGAGAAGTCGCACGCCGGCCGCTTCCAGAAGCTGCTCGACAGCATCAGCTAGCGGGGACCCGTGCCACGGGCGGCCGCTTCGGTCGCCCGTGGCGCCCCCTTTACGGCCATGACCACACCCAGCCACAATATCTCCTACAAGCCGACCGAGGGACTCTCGTACGACCCCGACGAGTCCCGCTACTGGGACAAGGCCTCGCTCCAGCAGGAGGTCACGCGCGGCTTCGAGCTGTGCCACGGCTGCCGCATGTGCTTCAAGTACTGCGACAGCTTCCCGATCCTGTTCGACCTGATCGACAAGAAGTACGACGGCGACGTCACGCGCATCACGGCCCCCGAGACCGACCGCGTGATGAACGCCTGCTTCCAGTGCAAGCTGTGCGAGGTGCAGTGCCCCTACACGCCGCGCGAGGGGCACGAGTTCCAGTTCGACTTCCCGAAGCTGATCCACCGCTACAAGGCGCAGCGCGCGAAGCAGCGCGGCATCCCGCTCCGCGACCGCATCCTCGCCAAGCCCGACATGGCGGGCGCCCTCGCCCGCGCGAGCTTCGGCATGGCGAACGTGATGAACCGCGTCAGCCTCAACCGCGTCTTCATGCAGGCAGCGCTCGGAATCCACAAGGACAAGCTGCTGCCCGACTTCGCGCCCACCACCTTCGAGAAGTGGGCCGAAACGCAGGGACGCATCGCGCCGCGGCCCGAAGGCCACGAGGCCGTGCTGTTCCCGACCTGCTACGTGCAGAACAACGAGCCCGAGATCGGGCGCGACACGCTCGACGTGCTCGACCGCAACCAGGTGAAGACCGCCTGCGTGAACGGCCTGCAGTGCTGCGGCATGCCAGCCTGGGAGACGGGCGACCTCGACTCGGTACGCCGCCAGGCTTCGCACAACCTGAAGCGGCTCGCGCCGTTCGTGGAGGCGGGCGCCAAGGTCGTCGCGATCAACCCGACCTGCGCCATGATGATGCGCAAGGAGTACCCCGAGCTTCTGCCCGAGGCCGAGCGCGCCTTGGCGAGGAAGCTCGCCGAGCTCGTGCGCGACCCGTCGGAGCTGCTGTGGGAGATCCGCTCCGAGCCGCGCTTCAACACCGACTTCCAGTCGACCCCGGGCGGGCCGGTCGCATACCACGCTCCGTGCCACCTGCGCGCCCAGCGCGTGGGCTTCAAGGGGCGCGACCTGCTGCGCAAGATCCCGGGCGTCGAGCCGAAGATCACCATGGAGTGCTGCGGCCACGACGGCACCCACGCGATGAAGGTCGAGGGCTTCGAGGCCAGCATCAAAGTCGGCCAGAAGGCCTTCGCCGGAATGAAGGACGCGGGCGCCGAGGTCTGGGCCACCGACTGCCCGCTCGCGGCGCTGCAGTTCCAGCAGCACGCAGGCAAGAAGCCGATGCACCCGATGTCGATCCTGGCGCGCGCCTACCGCGCCGACGGCTTCGCGACGCAGCTCCCGCAAGCCGGGCCGGTCGCCGCGAAGCCGGAGCCGGGAACCGTGAAGCAGGACGGCACGAAGTGACGAGGACGGTCGCACGCGACGAGATCCTGGACTACGTCACGTACGAAGAGCAGCGAGACGCCGTCCGCGACGCCGCGATGCGGACGAAGGCCGCGCGCCGGGTGCACGTGGGTCCGCACCTGACGTTCCTGTTCGAGAACCACGACACGATCCGCTACCAGGTGCTGGAGATGGTCCGCACCGAGCGGATGGTGAAGGACGCCGACATCCGCCACGAGATCGAGACCTACAACGAGCTCTTGGGCGGCAAGGGCGAGCTCGGCGCCACGCTGCTCGTGGAGCTCGACGACCCGGTGCTGCGGGCGGAGAAGCTCAGCCAGTGGCTCGCGCTGCCGAAGCACCTTTACGCGAAGCGAGCCGACGGGAAGAAGGCGTACGCGCGCTACGACGAGCGGCAGGTGGGGGACACGCGGGTCTCGTCCGTGCAGTACCTGAAGTTCGAGGTGGGTAGCGCGGCGCCCGTCGCAATCGGCTGCGACCATCCCGACCCGGAGCTGCGCCACGAGACGGAGCTGACAGCGGAGCAGCGAGCCGCGCTGCAGCGCGACCTGGACGAGTAAGCCGGGTCGTCTGGTTGCGATGGAGCGACCGGGCGCCCGCGCGGGCGCCCGGAGCGCAAGCGTGCTACTTCTTCGTCGCCGCCGGGGCGGCCGGCGGGGCTGACTGGTGCAGCAGCATCAGGACGTCGTCGGTGTGGGC
>DATEUE010000165.1:0-19788 GCA_035283305.1 Vicinamibacteria bacterium
GCGGCCCGCCGCGCTCGAGGTGCGCGGCGAGGACGGCAGCGTGCGGCGCTCGTCGGCGCCTCGCACGCTGGAGGGACTTGCGCCGCGAAGCCGGCCCCGGACCGGACCGGTCCACGCACTGCTTCCTCCGGGCTATGGGTACGTCGATCTGCAGCGGCTCGAGGCGGCGGACGTCGACGCCGCCTTCTCCACGATCCGGACCACGCCGGCGGCGATCCTGGACATGCGCGGCTACCCCGCCAGCGGCGCGTTCGCCTTCATCCCGCGCCTGGCGCGGCCAAGCACCCAGCCCACCGTCATCGGCGGAACGCCGCGCTATTCCGGCTCGTCCGGCAGCTTCTCGCTCGACGAGGGGCCGTGGACGAGCCCCGAGCCTGCGCCGCGCGAGCGGTACGCCGGGCGCATCGTGGTACTCGCGGACGGCAGCTCGCAGAGCGCGGCCGAGCACGTGTGCGCGCTCATCAAGTCCGTCGCAGCGGTGACCTTCATCGGAAGCCGCACGAGCGGCGCCAACGGCGGGGTCACGCGCACGATTCTTCCGGGCGGGATCGTGGTGAACTTCACTGGTCAGTCCGTGCGCCACGCAGATGGGAGCCAGCTCCAGCGCGTCGGCATCGTGCCGGACGTGGAGCTGCACCCCACGCTGCGCGGAATCCGGAGCGGACGCGACGACGTGCTGGAGCGCGCGATCGCCTTCCTGAATCAGCTTCTACCCGGGCTTCGCTGACATGTCCGTCTCGGGCGCTTCGGGCTCGAGGTGGACGACCACGTCGGCGATGCCGGGATGGGCCTTCGCCAGCGTTTGCTCGATGCGGTCGGCCACTTCGTGCGCCTCGCGCAGGCTCGTCCCGCCGTCCAGGTGCAGCGTGAGGTCGACGTAGACGGCGTCGCGCCGGCCACGCGTGCGCACGTTGTGGATGCTCAGCACGCCCGGCACGCCTCCTGCGAGCCGCTCGATCTCCTCCGCCGGGATCGCGGCGCGGTCGGTGAGCACGTGGAACGCCCCGAGCAGGATCACACCCGCCTGCCACGCGATGATCGCGGCGATCCCGACGGCGACGAGCGGGTCGGCCCAGGAGGCGCCGAGCAGGGCGGCCACGAACGAGGCCACCACCCCGAGTGAGACGTAGAGATCCGCTCGGGTGTGCGTGGAGTCGGCCAGCAGGAAGGCACTCTGCAGGCGCCGGCCCTCGCGCGCCTCGTAGGTGCTCACGAACAGGTTGACGCCGATCGTGGCGGCCATCACGGCCCAGTTGAGGAGCGAGATCTCGGGCAACGCCGGTCGCGTGGTGCGTCCGAAGGCCGAGCTGAAGATCTCGGAGGCCAGGGCGAGGAGCGCGAGCCCGATCACGCTCGTGGCCGCGGTCTCGAACTTGCGGTGGCCGTACGGGTGGCCGGGGTCGGGCGGGCGGAACGCGAACGCGGCCACGATCAGGCCGATCACGTTGTTGGCCCCGTCGACCAGGCTGTGGAAGCCGTCGGCCACCATCGCCAGGCTGCCCGACAGGTAGCCGACGACGACCTTGCCCGCGGACACGGCGAGATTGAGGCCGAGCGTGATCCAGAGGACGCGACGGACGCCGCGGCTCTCCTCGCCCGTTTCGACTGCGGCCGTGGTCAGGCCTCCTGCTGGCGCGGCACGAGCCAGTCGTAGCTCTGCGCCAGGGACATCCCGGAGGTGTAGAGGAACCCCCACTGGAAGATCGCGATGAAGGGCAGCGTGCCGACGAGACCGTTCGCGAGCGCGTAGAGCGAGGTGAACGTGAAGTAGCAGGCGAGCGCCAGCTCCGCGTAGGGCACCCAGTTCGACTTGCCCTTGTAAGCCTTCTGCTTCCAGGTGTCGCCCGAGCCCTCGATGCCGTACTTCGGGGTGCGTGTGAACTCGGAGGGCTTGCCGAAGAGACCCTCGATCACGGCGAGCGCGTTGTTGATCGAGATGCCGACCCCGATCCCCAGCACCGCGGGGATGTAGCGCAGCTTGGTCTTCCAGGTGTCCGCGAACTGCTCCTTCTGCGACAGCGCGTAGAAGGTGCAGACCGAGGCGGTCGCGGCGAGGAAGATCGGCACGTCCACCACGATCATCTCCGCCCAGCCCATGTTGTAGCGCAGCAGCATCGCCGGGAACATCAATCCCGCGAGCAGCACCATCAGCGGGTAGGCGAGGTTCGCGGTGAGGTGGAACGTGGCCTCGACCTTCTCGCGCCAGGTGAGGTCCGAGGCCAGCACCCGCGGCAAGAGCTTCTTGCACACCTGCACCGAGCCCTTGGCCCAGCGCTGCTGCTGCGTCTTGAAGGCGTTCATCTCGACCGGCAGCTCGGCCGGGGCCACGAGGTCGGGCAGGTACACGAAGCGCCAGCCGCGCATCTGCGCACGGTAGCTGAGGTCGAGGTCCTCGGTGAGCGTGTCGTGCTGCCAGCCGCCCGCGTCCGCGATCACGCTGCGGCGCCAGATGCCGGCGGTGCCGTTGAAGTTGAAGAAGCGCCCCGAGCGGCTGCGCGCCCCGTGCTCCACCATGAAGTGGCCGTCGAGCATGATCGACTGGACTTCGGTGAGCAGCGAGTAGTCGCGGTTGATGTGGCCCCAGCGCGCCTGCACCATCCCGACCTTCGCCTCGTCGAAGTGGCCGAGCGTCTTCTCGAGCATGTCCGCTGGGGCCACGAAGTCGGCGTCGAAGATCAGCACGAACTCGCCGGTCGCCTTCGCAAGGCCCGCGTCGAGCGCACCCGCCTTGAAGCCGGTGCGGTCGCTGCGGTGGAGGTAATGGATGTCGAAGCCCTGGGCGCGATAGCGCTCGACGGCGCGGCTCGCGATCGCGGTCGTCTCGTCGGTCGAGTCGTCGAGGACCTGGATCTCGAGCCGGTCCTTCGGGTAGCGAAGCCCCGCGACCGACGCCAGCAGCCGATCGACGACGTACATCTCGTTGAAGATGGGAAGCTGGACCGTCACGCGCGGGAGCACGGCGGGCAGCGGCCGGGGTTCGGCCTTCCTGTCCTTGTGCTTGAGGTAGAGCCACACCATCACGTAGCGGTGGCAGCCCATGATGGCGAGGATCACCAGGGTCAGGAAGTACAGCCCCAGGATGCCGAACTCGACGACGCTCATCGCTCGAAAGCCGCCTCTCGCACGCGCCGGTCGCGGCCCCGTCTGGTCGCGGGGTACACGACTGCGCCTTCCTTGACTTTGTCCGAAAACGCCGGTGGAAGCTGCCGATTTCGGTGCGCCGCAGCCGGCCCGCGAGGGCCTCGCGACACAATCGTGTAGTCTAGCGGAGCGGCGTCTCAAGTCAATGGATCCCCGAAGCCTCAAAGATCTCCTCGAGCAGGTCCAAAAGGGCACGCTCTCGACCGAGGACGCGGCGGCGCGGCTCGCCACCCTCCCATACGAGGACCTGGGCTTCGCGAAGCTGGACCACCACCGGGCGCTGCGGCGGGGTTTCCCCGAGGCGGTGTTCGGAGGGGGCAAGACCCCCGAGCAGATCGTGACGATCGTCGACAGGATCGCGGCCCGCGGGCAGCGGGTGCTCGTGACGCGCACGACGCGCGAGGTCCACGCGAAGGTGGCGGCGGTCCGCCCCGAGGCGGTCTTTCACGACGCGGCCCGCTGCCTCACGGTCGCGGCTGAGCCGGCGCCGGCGCTGTCCGGCCGCATCGCCATCGCTGCCGCGGGCACCTCGGACCTTCCCGTCGCCGAGGAAGCGGCGGTGACGGCCGAGTTCCACGGAGCGGCGGTCCAGCGTGTCTACGACGTGGGTGTCGCCGGACTCCACCGCCTGCTCGACAGCGCCCCGACGATCCGGAGCGCGGACGTGGTGATCGTCGTGGCCGGGATGGAGGGCGCCCTGCCTTCGGTGGTGGCGGGGCTCGTGGATGCCCCGGTCGTGGCCGTGCCGACGAGCGTGGGCTATGGGGCCTCGTTTCATGGCCTTGCGGCCCTCCTGGCGATGCTCAACTCCTGTTCGTCCGGGGTGGGGGTCGTCAACATCGACAACGGCTTCGGGGCCGCGCATCTGGCCTGCCTCATCCTCCGCGGTCGCCGCCCGCCAGCAGCCGTCACGGTTGAGTCAAAAGCACCATAGCGTCCTTGACAAAACCGTTGATTCTGCTGATCTTGTATGTTGGTCTGCCCGCCGTGTCCCACCCTGCGACGCGCAAGAGGGCCTCGGCTGTGCGCGAATATGCGCCCCTTGGGGGCGCGCGGAGCGCGGCGGGTATCGAAGAGTAAACGGCCGGGCCGACGCGCGTGAACGCCAACTCATTCAAAGTACTGGAGTTCGACCGTATTCGGGCGCTCCTGCTGCAGCAGGTGGGCTCTGCTTTGGGGCGCGAACGCCTCGAGGGGCTGCACCCGCTCGTCGAGCCCCCGGCTGTCCGGCTGGCGCTCGCCCGCACGAGCGAAGGCGTGGCGCTCGTGAAAGCGGTCGGGCGGCAGCCGTACCACGACCTCCCCGACCCGAGGGAGACGCTCGCCGGCGCCCGCGTCCGAGGCTCCCACCTGGAGCCCCGGGCGCTCGCCGACATGGCGTCCCTGGTCGAGGGCGGGGTCGAGGTCGCGCGACGGGTGGCCCGGGTCGAGGCGACACCCGGGCTCGCCCGCCTGGCGTCGGAGGTGCGCGACACCACCCCGGTCGCGGTGGCCATAAGGCGCGCCCTGCTCCCGACCGGCGAGGTGGCCGACGACGCCTCGCCCCGGCTGGCCGAGCTGCGCCGCGCGCTGCTGCGCCTCAAGGCGCAGCTCACGAGCGTGATGGAGGGCTATCTCCGCAGCCCCGAGAGCGAGCGGCTGCTGCAGGACCGCGTCGTCACGACGCGCAACGACCGCTACGTGCTGCTGCTGAAGGCCGAGCACAAGGGCCAGCTGCCGGGCATCGTCCACGGCACCTCCGGCTCCGGGGCGAGCCTGTTCGTGGAGCCCCTGCCCGCGGTCGAGCTCAACAACGACATCGTGGAGCTGCAGGACGAGGAGCGGCGCGAGGTCGTGCGCATCCTGCAGCAGCTCACGGCGCAGGTCGCGGAGCGGGCCGACGAGATCGAGGCGATGGCCCGGGTGCTCGGCGAGCTCGACGCGGTGCAGGCGATGGCCCTCCTGGCGGTGACGATGGACGCCCACCCGCCCGAGATCGTCGAGGGAAAGGCGCCCGAGATCGAGCTCACCGACTCGCGCCACCCTTTGCTGATGCCCGTGCTGGCGGCGCGGCTCGGCATCACGCGGACGAGCGAGCCCGTGCCCGTCAGCCTGCGCGTCGGCGGCACGAGCCCGGTGCTCGTGATCTCCGGGCCCAACACCGGCGGCAAGACGGTGGCGCTCAAGACCACGGGCCTTCTCGCGCTGATGGCGCAGTGCGGGCTTCACGTCCCCGCTGCCCCCGGCAGTCGCCTGCCCGTGTTCCGGCGCGTGTACGCCGACATCGGCGACGAGCAGTCGATCGCCGAGAACCTGTCCACGTTCTCCTCGCACCTCGCCGCGATCGTGGAGATGACCCGCGACCTGGCGCGGCCGGCCCTGGTGCTGCTCGACGAGGTGGGCGCCGGCACGGATCCCACGGAGGGCGGTGCCCTCGGAGTCGCGATCGTCGAGCACTTCCGGCGCGCGGGAGCCACGGTGCTCGCGACGACGCACCACGGGCTGATGAAGGCCTACGCCCAGTCGACGCCCGGCGTCGCGACGGCGTCCTTCGGCTACGACCCCTCTAGCTACCGGCCGACCTATCGGCTGACGCTCGGGGCACCGGGCCGAAGCCTCGCGCTCGAGATGGCCGAGCGGCTGGGGCTGCCGGCCGAGGTGGTGGCCGACGCGCGGGCGCGGCGCGACGACAAGGAGCGGCAGGCCGAGGCGCTGCTGGCCCGGCTCGAGCGGGAGGCGGCCGCGCTCGCTCAGGATCGTGAGCAGGCGCTCGCCGCGAAGGCCGAGGCGGAGGCAACGCTGGCGCGCGTGGCGGCGCTGGAGCGCGAGCTTCAGGCGAAGAAACGCCGCGAGCTGGAGCTTTTCGCGAAGGAGCTGAAGCGGCGCGGCGAGGATGCCGAGCGCAAGGCTGCAGAGGCGATCCGCGCGGCGGTCGAGACGCTCGAGACCGCCCAGAAGGCGGCCGCGGCAGCCCCTCGCGTGCGGCGCGAGGCGATCGCGGCGATCCGCGACGCTCGCGACGCGGTGCTGAAGGACCCCGAGCTCGGCCTGCCGGACGAGCCGGAGGCGGCCGGGCTCGCGATTACAGTCGGCATGCGCGTCCGTGTCCGCTCGATGGGCCTGACCGGCGAGGTGACGAGCCTGCATGGCGACGACGCCGAGCTCGCTGTCTCCGGCAAGCGCCTGCGCGTGCCCACGACCGATCTCATCGCTCTGGGCCAGAAGCAGCCCCAGGGGGCCTGGGGGGGCGGCGCCCCCCCAGCTCAAAGGAAGCTCGCAGCAGCACCAGGCGTCTTTGGTGCTTCGGGCGAGGGTCGCCCCCCTACGAAGACCATTCCGTCCGAGGTGAACCTGATCGGCCTCACGGTCGAGGACGCGCGCGAGCGGGTCGACAAGCTGCTCGACGACGCGGCACTCTCCGACCGCCACGAGATCCGGCTCGTCCACGGCTTCGGCGAGGGCAAGCTCAGGAAGGCGATCGCGCAGATGCTCGAGAAGCATCCCCTCGTCTCCTCCTGGCGCCTCGGCGGCCCGAGCGAGGGCGGCGGCGGTGCGACGGTGGTGGAGCTCAAGGACTGAGATGGCCTTCCCGGAGAGCTTCGTCGAGGAGGTGCGGCGCGTCGCGGACATCGTGCGCGTCATCTCCGACCACGTGGCGTTGAAGAAGTTGGGTACGTCGTGGAAGGGCCTATGTCCCTTCCACCAGGAGAAGAGCCCGTCCTTCAACGTGCGCCAGGAGCCGGCCGTCTTCCACTGCTTCGGCTGCGGCGAGGGCGGCGACGTCTTCAAGTTCCTGATGCTGCGCGAGCGGATGAGCTTCCCGGAGTCGGTCGAGACGCTCGCGCGCCGCTTCGGCGTGCCGGTGCCCGAGGGGCGCGTCGAGCCCGGCCCCGACCGCAAGGAGCGCGAGGAGCTGCTGGCGCTGATGGAGGCGGCGGCGCAGCACTTCACGCGCACGTTCTGGGCGGCCCCGGGTACGAAGGCGCGCGAGTACCTGCTCGGCCGCGGCTTCCGCAAGGAGACGCTCGAGAAAATCCGAGCCGGCGCCGCGCGCGACGCCTGGGATGACCTGCTCGGGGCGCTGCGCGGCAAGTTCGCTCCGGCGCTGCTGCTGAAGGCGGGGCTGGTGATCGAGCGGCAGGGCAAGGAAGGCCACTACGACCGCTTCCGCAACCGCGTGGTGTTCCCGATCCTGAACGAAGCGGGCAAGGTCGTGGCCTTCGGGGCGCGCAGCCTCGACGGCAGCGAGCCCAAGTACCTGAACTCGCCCGAGACGCCCTTCTACTCGAAGAGCCGCATCCTCTACGGCATGAGCTGGGCGCGCGACGCCGTGGTGCGAGAAAAGCGCGCGGTGTTGATGGAGGGATATCTCGACGTGGCCCGTGCGATCGAGCAGGAGGTGAGCGAGGCCGTCGCGACCTGCGGCACGGCGCTCACCGGCTCGCACGCGCGCCTCTTGAAGCGCTTCGCCGAGACGGCCGTTCTAAACTTCGACCAGGACGAGGCCGGCCAGAAGGCCGCGCGCAAGAGCCTCGAGGTGCTGCTCGAGGAAGGCGTGCGGGTGCGGATCGTCGAGCTGCCCGAGGGGCACGATCCCGACACCTACCTGAAGGCCGAGGGCGCCGTGGCCTACCGCAAGCGCCTCGACGAGGCGCCGGAAGCGGTCGAGTGGCTGATGCGGCGGGCCGTGACCCGGCATCCGCTCTCGTCGCCCGCGGGCCAGGCCGCGTTCTTCGCCGACGTGCTGCCCGCGCTCTCGAGAACCGAGAATGCGGTCGAGCGCCAGGCGTGGCTCGCCCGCGTGGTCGAGCGCGGCGGCCTCGACGCGGGGGCGGCGCGCGAGGAGCTGCGGCGCGCGATCCAGGGGCGGCCCGGGAAGGGCTCGCCCGTCGCCGAGGCCGCCGCCCGCAAGCCGAGCCCGTCGCTGGCGAAGACGTTCCTGCCCGCGGAACGCTGGCTGCTCGCGCTCGTGGCGCAGAGCGCGGCCGGCGTCGAGGACGCGCTCAAGGAGCTGGAAGAGGCGGACATCGAGGGTCTGCGCGCGGCGCCGCTCCTGCGCGCGGCGCAGGCGGTGGCCCGGCGCGACGAGCGAGTGACGCTTCAGGCGGTCCTGGCGGAGCTCGACGAGGACGCGCACCGGGTGATGTCGCAGATCGCGGTCGAGGGGGCGCCGATGGAGCACCTCTCGGCCGAGGAGTGCGTGCGCGTGCTGCGGCGGCAGCCGCTCGAGGCGCGCATGGCGGAGATCCAGAAGAGCATCGCCGGGGCGAGCGGGGAAGCGCAGGACGCGCTGCTCGCCGAGAAGATCCGCCTCAGGCGTCAGATGGCAGAGCAATAGGGCAAAGGCGACAAGGGAGCAGGCGAAACGGCAATGGCGCTCACGATCGAGGAAAAGTACGACGAGGTACGGCAGCTCATCACGATGGGCAAGGAGAAGGGCTATCTCCTCTACGAGGAGGTGAACGACCTCCTGCCCTCCGACATCGGCTCGTCGGACGAGCTCGACGACATCTTCTCGATGTTCGGGTCGATGGGCATCGAGGTGGTCGACTCCGAGCAGAAGTTCCGGGAGAAGTCGGAAGGGGAAGAGGGCGTCGAGCTCGACCTCACGCCCGGCACGCTCGACAAGACCAACGACCCGGTGCGCATGTACCTGCGCGAGATGGGCACGGTGCCGCTGCTGACGCGCGAGGGCGAGGTCGAGATCGCCAAGCGCATCGAGAGCGGCAAGAACGCGATGCTGCGCGCGATCTCGCGCACCAACATGGCGGCGCAGGAGGTGGCGCGGCTCGGCGAGCGGCTGGGCGCCCGCGAGATCGGCGTGCGCGACGCGGTGGTGTTCAACGAGGAGGAGGTCACCGAGGAGAAGCTCGAGGCCAAGATCAAGGCGACGCTGAAGCTGATCGGCAAGGCCAACGACGCGCACCAGGAGTACCTGGCCTACCGCAAGCATTTCGTGAAGCTCGAGAAGAAGTCGCGCACCTACGTCAAGGGCAAGTGGCGCCTGGCGCGGCTGCGAATCCGCATGTCGCTCTCGATCCGCCGCATCGACTTCGCCGAGGCTTTCAAGCGCCGGCTGGTCGAGCGCGTGCGCGAGGCGGTCGACCGCATCCGCGACGCCGAGGACCGCATCGCGCGGCTCGAGCACAAGCTCAAGCGCGACGTGAGCGACGACTACCGCAAGCAGGTCCGGCAGATGGTGCGGGACCAGAAGACGCTGCTCGACCAGATCCAGGAAGAGTTCGACGCGCGGCCCGAGGAGATCAAGCGCTCGCTCGACACCGTGATCATGGGCGAGGCGCTGGCCGAGCAGGCCAAGAAAGAGCTGGTCGAGGCGAACCTGCGGCTGGTGGTCTCGATCGCCAAGAAGTACACGAACCGCGGGCTGCAGTTCCTGGACCTGATCCAGGAAGGCAACATCGGCCTGATGAAGGCCGTCGACAAGTTCGAGTACAAGCGCGGCTACAAGTTCTCGACCTACGCCACGTGGTGGATCCGCCAGGCGATCACGCGCGCGATCGCCGACCAGGCGCGCACGATCCGCATCCCGGTGCACATGATCGAGACGATCAACAAGCTGATCCGCACCTCGCGGGCACTCGTCCAGGAGCTCGGCCGCGAGCCCACCTCGGAGGAGATCGCGAAGCGGATGGACATCCCGGTCTCCAAGGTGCGCAAGGTGCTGAAGATCGCGCAGGAGCCGATCTCGCTCGAGACGCCGATCGGCGAGGAGGAAGACTCGCATCTGGGGGACTTCATCGAGGACCGCTCCGCGGTGTCGCCCGCCGAGAACGTGATCAACCTGAACCTGAAGGAGCAGACGGACGCTCTCTTGAAGACGCTCACGCCGCGCGAGGAGCGCGTGATCAAGATGCGCTTCGGCATCGGCGACGGCTCCGAGCACACGCTCGAGGAGGTGGGCCAGAGCTTCCAGGTGACGCGCGAGCGCATCCGCCAGATCGAGGCGAAGGCGCTCCGCAAGCTCCGGCACCCGAGCCGCAGCCGCAAGCTGAAGGCCTTCCTGGAGGGCAGCCGGATCTGAGGCGCGCCCGGCGCGAAGTCGGGAGGAAGCCGACCCTCCTCACGGCCGCGATCGAATCGATGAGCTAATGCTGCCTTGACGACCCCCGGGCGGCGGCTCTAGGCTGATTTTGAGTCGGTCCTCGGAAGACGAGCCATGGCCCTCCGGTTCTTCCGCCTCTGCCTGGCCCTCGGCGCGGTCTTCGCGTCCGGGCCCTGTGCCGCGAAGCCCGATGAGAACGCCGGGGGCCTCCGGCTTCGCGCCCGCGACAGCCGCAGCGGGCTCGCCGTGGAGGCCGAGGTCCAGGACGCGCTCAAAGGCGACGTCATCGCGACCTCGCGGGGTGAAGCGGCTGCCGTTCTGACGCGGGACGCCGGGCGCAGGCTGCTCGAGGTCCGGGCCGACGGGTACCGGCCGCTTCGAACGCAGCTCGAACCGGGGGTCGGCGAGCGGCTCGAGCTCACCGTGTGGCTCGACCCGGTCGGCCCGGAGGCGAGGGCGGTGCCTGCGGTGCGGCCGGGCCAGGCGCTCGTGTACGGCGTCGTCTTCGACGCCACGAGCGGTCGGCCGCTCGCGGACGTTCGCGTCCGCCTCGAGCGCACGAGCGCCGAGACGTTGTCGGACGGGGCGGGCGCCTTCGCGCTCGAAGTGCCCGCGCCCGTGACCGACCCGCTGCTCGAGCTGCCGGAGGCCGACGTGCTGCTCGCCTCACGGCCCGGCTTCATGACCACGAGGGTCATCGAGGTGCTGCTGACCGAGGGCGCGACACGCCTGGCGATCGGCATGCTCCCGGGAGAGGGCACGCGCGTCCAGGGCGAAGCGCACAAGCTACGGCGCGGCGCGCGCGAGCTCGCCGCGGCCCAGCAGCCGCCTCCGGCTGCCGAGGCCCGCGCGGGCGCTCCGCCGCCGGGGATGGCGGCGCGGGCTCTGCCCGATTCGATCCGCGTGGGCTTCGACTGCTCCTGCGCCTCCTGCGGGAGCGTCCAGGTGTTCAGCCTCGAAAGCTACGTCCGCCTCGGCCTCGACGACGAGTGGATCGCGTCCTGGCACGAGGAGGCGCTGCGCGCGGGGGCGATCGCCTACCGCAGCTACGGCGCCTGGCACGTGCTCCACCCGCGCGCGCCGAGCTACGACATCTGCAGCACCACCTGCTGCCAGGTGATCGACCCCCAGGACTCGAGCACCCGCGTCGACGCAGCCGTAGCCTTTACCGCGGGACAGGCGGTCGTCGATGCGGCCGGCGAGCCGTTCCTGGCCGAGTACTCCGCCGAGAACAACGACGGGGTCTGTCCCGACGGCTTCACGGGCCGGCCCGAGCACGACTGGCCCTGCCTCGCCGATCCGGTCGACGCCGGCACGAGCTTCCGCGGCCACGGCCGCGGGATGTGCCAGTGGGGCACCCAGCGCTGGGCGACCGGCACGGGGCGCGAACACCCCTGGCTCGTCGATCACTACTACAACGACAACGGCAACCCGAGCGGAAAGCGATCGGGCCTGCTGCTCGTCCCGCGCGGGGACTTCTCGGTTGACGTCCAGCCGGCCGCCTTGCGGGTCAAGCGCAAGGGCACCGCCGCCTTCGAGGTCTGGTTGACTCCCCGTGATGGGTTCGACGGGCCCGTGGAGTTGAGCGTCACGGGCGTGCCGAGCGGTGCCTCCGCGCGGCTGAGCCTGACCGTCATCCGCACCTCGGGCATGAGCGTGCTCACGGTCGGCACGACGAAGAAGACCGCGACCGGCAGCTTCCGCCTCACGCTCACGGCGGCGAGCGGCGGCCTCGCCCGCGCGGGGAGCGCTCTGCTCACGGTCACGAAGTAGCCTCAGTAGTAGATCGTGACGCGCCAGCTGCCGGAGTTGTCCTGGAGGTAGTCGTCGTTGACGCCCAGGCTCAGGCGGCCCGACTCGCGCATCCGGATCGGCCCCTTGTTGTCGCCGATGTAGAACGGATCAGAGTCTCCGATGCGGCCGACGAGCGCCCCGCCGGGTCGCCCGGGGATGGGACGGTTGGCGTTGTAGCGGTTGCCGCCCTCGCCTCCCGGTCCGTCCTGGCGATCGGGCCCCCAGCGCAGGCGGCCCGTGGCCTCGAAATAGACGAGCGCGCCCGAACGCACGTCGACACCGGTGTCGTTCCACGGCGTGGCGGCCTGGACGGTCGTGTACTTCTCGCGCATCCCGGATGGACGTCCGCCGGGGCGATCATCGTCGGCGTCGTCGCCCGAGGAGTTGAGCTCGATGCGGGCGACGTCGCTGCGATCGTAGCGGCGGGTCGACCCGTTCGTCTCGGCGAACTCTACCGTGCTGCCGCGGACGCTCACCAGGTCTCCGTCGACACGGCGACCCGACCGTAGCACCAGGGTGTCGGCGAGGGTCGTGGTGGCGAGGGCCGTTACGGCGACGAGCAATGCCAAGGCTCGGTTGGACAAGAGATCCCCTCCCTATCGCCCTCATCGTGCGGGCGGGACCCTGACCAGTCAAGCGCTTCGTGGGTTGATGCCGCTGCCGTTTCGCGCTGCCGCTACCACTACAATGCCCGAGCGGGGGCGGGCGGCGGCCCCATGAGGCCTTCGGGCAGGGGTGGTTATGCGACGGCTTGAGCGCTCTCTTACGGCTGTGGTGGGCCTGGCGGCGGCGGTCGCGACCGCCGCGGCCCTGGTGACCTGCTCGCGCGCGAAGAAGCCGCGCGAGCGCGGCGAGCTCACGGACGTCGAGAAGACGGCGATCGCCGCCTTCACGAGCGGCACCATCTCGCGCGAGAGCCCGGTGCGCGTGGCGTTTCACGAGGCGCTCGCGTCTCCCGAGCAGATCGGCGCGCCGCTCGAGACGTCGCCTTTCCGCTTCGAGCCGCGCATCAAGGGCACGGCGCTTTGGGCCGCTCCCGACCGGATCGAGTTCCGGCCCGCCGAGCGGCTTCCCGACGGCGAGGCCTACGCCGCGAGCCTCGACCTCACGGCGCTCTTCCCGAAGGGGAAGGCGCCGCTAGAGCACTTCGACTTCGTCTTCGGGACCATGCGCCAGTCGTTCGACGTGGCCGTCGAGGGGCTGCAGGCTGCAGACGCCACGGACGTCAAGCGCCAGACTCTCACCGGCCGGCTGATCACGGCCGACGTGGAGGACTCGCCGGGGGTTGAGGGTGTGCTCAAGGCCTCGCACGCCGGCCGCGAGCTCGAGGTGGCGTGGGCGCACGACCCGGGCCGCCGCATCCACGCCTTCACCGTCGCCGGAATCGAGCGCGCCGAGGAAGCCTCGACCCTTCGCCTGCGCTGGGACGGCAGCCCGATCGGCGTCTCCCGCCAGGAGGAGCGTGACGTCACGGTTCCCGGCCTGAGCACCTTCGAGGTCGAGCAGGCTCGCGTCGTCGTCGCCCCGGAGCCGCACGTGGAGCTGCGCTTCACCGATCCGCTCAAGCCCGGGCAGAACCTCAAGGGCCTGGTGCGGATCGGGGACCGCGACGACCTGCGCTTCGTGGTCGACGGCAGCCGGCTCGAGATCTACGGCACCCGTGGCTGGCGCGGCGAGCAGACGGTGCGGGTCGAGGCGGGCGTGCGAAACGTGCTGGGCTACCGCCTGAAGCAGGCCCGCGAGCTCGCCGTGATGTTCGAGCAGCTGAAGCCCGCCGTGCGCTTCGCCGGCAAGGGCGTGATCGTGCCGACCTCGGCCGGCTTCACCGTCCCGATCGAGGTGGTCAACCTGCGCTCGGTGACGATCGAGGCGCTGCAGATCGCGGCCTCCAACATGCCGCAGTTCCTGCAGGTGAACAGCCTGGACGGCGAGCAGGAGCTGCGGCGGGTCGGCCGCGTCGTGTGGAAGAAGACGCTGCCGCTCGAGCTCACGGCCGACAAGGAGAACCGCTGGCTCAAGCTGGGGCTCGACATCGCACCACTCCTCGCGAAGAGCCCGGGCGGGATGTATCGGCTCACGCTCTCGTTCCGGCGGCCGCACGTGGCATGGCCGTGCGAGGGCCAGCCCGACGCGTCGGACTCGGAGCGCCCGAGCGCGAGCGAGGACGACGAGCAGGAGCAGAGCTACTGGGACAACTGGGCCGAGAACGAGGCCGGCAACTGGGAAGACCGCTACGAGAACCGCGACAACCCCTGCCACCCCGCCTACTACCAGCGCTTCTACGACCACAACATCGCCGCCGCGCGCAACGTTCTCGTATCGGACCTGGGGCTCATGGCCAAGGTCGGCGAGGACGACCGCGTGCTGGTGTTCGTGAACGACCTGCGGACCACCGAGCCCGTCTCGGGCGCCGAGGTGACGCTCCTCGACTACCAGCAGCAAGCTCTCGGCAGCGCGCGCACCGACCGCGACGGCATCGCGCGACTCGCCGCCGGGCGCCCCGCGTTTCTCGCCAGCGTGCGCAACGCCGGACAGACCGGCTACCTGCGGATGGACGCAGGCTCGGCGCTGCCGGTCGCCCACTTCGACGTGGCCGGCACGCGGGCGCCGAAGGGCCTCAAGGGCTTCCTGTACGGCGAGCGCGGCATCTGGCGTCCCGGCGACACGATGCACCTCACGTTCGTGCTCCACGACACGACGAAAAGGCTCGCCGCGGATCACCCGGTGCGCCTCGACCTCCTCGACCCGCGCGGTCAGCTGGTGCGGAGCGTGACACGCACGCGGTCGACGGACGGCTTCTACACGTTCGACGTGGCCACCGCGCCCGACGCGCCCACCGGCAACTACAACGGTCGCGTGAGCGTGGGCGGTGCCGTCTTCGAGAAGACGCTGAAGGTCGAGACGGTGATGCCCAACCGGCTCAAGATCGCGATGGACTTCGGGACCGACGAGCTCCCCGCGAAGCGCCGGCTCGCGGGCGTCCTGAGCTCGGCCTGGCTCCACGGCGCTCCCGCGCGCAGCCTCAAGGCCGACGTCGAGCTCGCGCTCTCGCCGGCCCGCACCAGCTTCAAGCGCTTCGAGGAGTACGCCTTCGACGACCCGACGCGGAAGTACGAGACCGAGCGCCAGAAGATCTTCGAGGGAAACCTCGACGAGACCGGCCTCGCTCGGATCGACGCCTCCGTCGCGGCCGAGGCGGTCGCGCCGGGCAAGCTGCGCGCGGACCTCACGACGCGCGTCTTCGAGCCGGGCGGCGCTTTCAGCATCGATCGGTTCAGCATCCCGTACTCGCCCTACGAGCGCTACGTGGGCCTGCGCACCCCGAAGGGCGACAAGACGCGCGGCATGCTGCTGACCGACACCAAGCACCGCGTCGACATCGCACTCGTCGACGCGAAGGGACAGCCGGCGGGTGACGGCGAGGTCGAGCTCAAGCTCTACAAGGTCGAGTGGCGCTGGTGGTGGGAGAAGGGCGAGGAGAACCTTGCCGCGTGGGCCGACGCGAAAGTCCACTCGCCGCTGCAGTCGGGCGTCGTCAAGGTCCGAAACGGCGCGGGCGTGTGGGAGCTCGAGATCAAGTACCCGGACTGGGGGCGCTACCTCGTGACCGCGCAGGACGCGGCCGGTGGCCATCGCGCGGGCAAAACGCTCTACATCGACTGGCCGGGCTGGGCCGGTCGTGGGCAGAAGGACGGCGGGGCCGGAGCGACCGTCCTGGCTTTCGCGCCCGACAAGCAGGAATACGCCCCAGGCGAGACGGTGATGCTCGCGATCCCGACGCCCCAGAAGGGGCGCGGCCTGGTGAGCCTCGAGTCGGGCTCGCGCGTGCTGCGCACCGAGTGGATCGAGGCCAAGGGACAGGAAACGCGCTACAGCTTCACCGCCTCGCCCGAGATGTCGCCGAACGTCTACGCCCACGTGACGTTGCTGCAGCCCCACGCCCAGACCGCGAACGACCTGCCGATCCGGCTCTACGGGGTGGCGCCGATCCGGGTGGTGAACCCGCAGACGCGGCTCCAGCCGGTGCTGGAAGTGCCGGAGGTGCTGCCGCCCGAAACGACTTCCACGATCGCCGTGCGGGAGGCGACGGGCCGACCGATGACGTACACGATTGCGGTCGTCGACGAGGGCCTGCTGGGACTCACGCGATTCGAGACGCCGAATCCCTGGAACCACTTCTACGCGCGCGAGGCGCTCGCGGTGCGCACCTGGGACGTCTACGACGACGTGCTCGGCGCTTACGGCGCCGCCATGGAACGGATGCTGGCAATCGGCGGCGACGAGGCGGGCGTCTCGGCGAAGGGCCGGCGCGCCAACCGCTTCCCGCCCATGGTCCGCTTCCTGGGACCGTTCCGCCTCGGCGCGAAGGCGACCGGCACGCACAAGCTCGAGATCCCGCAGTACGTGGGCGCGGTACGCGTGATGGTGGTGGCCGGGCGCGACGCGGCCTTCGGCGCGACCGAGAAGTCGGCATTTGTGCGCCGGCCGCTGATGCTGCTCGCGACGCTGCCGCGAGTGCTCGGCCCGGAAGAGAACGTGGCGCTGCCCGTGTCCGTGTTCGCGCTCGAGCCAAGGATCAAGGACGTGGCGCTCTCCGTCACGACGCAGGGGCCGGTCGAGGTCGTGGCGGAGGCCCAGAAGACGCTGACGTTCTCCGCCGTGGGCGACGAGGTGATCACGTTCCGGTTGCGGACGAAGCCGGGCCTGGGTGTCGCGAGCGCCACCGTCACCGCGACCTCGGGCGCCGAGAAGGCCAGCCAGAAGATCGAGCTCGACGTGCGCAGCTCGACCACGCGCGTGACGGACGTCCTGGGCGGTTCTCTCAAACCGGGCGAGGCCTGGACGCCCGTGATCGCGCTGCCGGGCCTCGCTGGGACGAACCAGGCGACCCTCGAGGTCTCGCGGGTCCCTCCGATCGACATCGGCCGGCGCCTCGAGTACCTGCTGGCCTACCCGCACGGGTGCCTCGAGCAGACCGTGTCCGCCGCCTTCCCGCAGCTCTTCCTCGGCAGGCTGCTCGAGCTCACCCCCGAGAAGCAAGCCCGCACGCAGGCGAACGTCAAGGCGGCGCTCGAGCGGCTGCGCCGCTTCCAGGCGACGAACGGCGGCTTCGGCTACTGGCCCGGCGACGACGACTCGGCAGACTGGGCCACCAACTACGCCGGCCACTTCGCGATCGAAGCGCAGAAGGCGGGGTACCTGCCACCGCCAGGCGTGCTGGACCAGTGGACGGCGTTCCAGCGCCGCCGGGCGCGGGCGTGGGTGCCGGGCGAGGGGCAGGCCGAGCTCACCCAGGCCTACCGCCTCTTCACGCTCGCGCTCGTGGGGGCCGCGGAGCTTCCGGCCATGAACCAGCTGCGCGAGCGGCCGAGCCTCCCGGTGGCCGCGAAGTGGCGGCTCGCGGCCGCCTACCAGCTCGCCGGTCAGCCGGAAGCCGCGCGGGGGCTCGCAACGGGCGGACCTCCGTCGATCGAGCCCTACCGCGAGCTCGGATTCACCTACGGCTCGGACCTGCGCGACCGCGCGATGGTGCTGGAGGCGGTGGTGCTGCTCGGTCTCGCCGAGCACGTGGGACCGCTCGCGAAGAGCGTGTCCGAGTCGCTCTCGAAGAAGGAGTGGCTGAGCACGCACGAGACCGGCTACGCGCTCCTGGCGCTGTCGAAGGCGGTCACGGATCCGACGGGCGACTCCAGGACCGCGTTCTCCTTCGAGTGGAACGGGGCGGCCGCCACCGCTGTGACGTCGGTGTCTCCGGTCGTGGAGCGGCGGCTCGCGCTCGGCGCGAGCGCGGCGCCGAAGCTCGTCGTCCGAAACACCGGCACCACGACGCTCTACCCGCGGCTCATCCTCTCGGGCCTGCCGCCCGTGGGGCGCGAGACGTCCGCCTCGAACGGGCTCGTGCTCGACGTGCAGTACCTGACGCCCGACGACAAGCCGCTCGACCCCTCACGCCTCGAGCAAGGCGCCGACTTGAAGCTGCGGGTCAAGGTCACGAACTCGGGCGTGCGCGGGGACTACCAGCAGCTGGCGCTCTCGCACGTGGTCGCGTCGGGATGGGAGATCCGCAATGATCGCCTGGACCCGAGCCGCGCGCGCGCGGCCGCCTTCGCGTACCAGGACGTGCGCGACGACCGCGTCTATACGTACTTCGACCTGAAGGCGGGCGAGACGAAGACGGTCGAGCTCGCGGCGAACGCCGCCTATCTGGGCCGCTTCTACCTGCCGATGCTCGCGGTCGAGGCGATGTACGACGCGACGATCGGCGCCCGCGCGAAGGGCCAGTGGGTCGAGGTCGTGGAAGCGGGGCGCTAGCGCGAGGAGGAGACGCGACGGCGGTGACGAAACGACGCGCCGTTCGTTGGGCCGGCCTCGCGGCAGCCATGCTGCTCGCGTTCTGGCTCTTCGTCCCGGTGGTGCCGTTCGACGACCCGCTGTCGACCGTCGTGCTCGACCGCGACGGCGAGCTCGTCGGCGCCTCGATCGCGGCAGACGGCCAGTGGCGCTTCGGCGTGGCGGCCGGGGTGCCCTCGAAGTTCGCGGCCGCGATCACGTGCTTCGAGGACCGCCGCTTCTACTGGCACCCGGGAGTCGACCCGCTCGCCCTCGCGCGCGCCGCGGTCTCGAACCTGCGCGGCGGCCGGGTGGTGAGCGGGGGCAGCACGCTCACGATGCAGGTCGTCCGCCTGGCCCGCAAGGGGCGGCCCCGCACGTTCGCCGAAAAAGCCGTGGAGTCCGTCCTCGCGCTGCGCCTCTCGCTGTCGCTCTCGAAGCGGCAGGTGCTCGGCCTCTACGCCGCCTACGCGCCCTTCGGAGGCAACACCGTCGGCCTCGACGCCGCCGCCTGGCGCTATTACGGGCGCGACGCCGCGCGGCTGTCGTGGGCGGAGACCGCGACCCTGGCCGTGCTGCCGAACGCGCCGTCGCTCGTGCACCCCGGCCGCAATCGCGAGCTGCTGCTCGCGAAGCGAAATCGCCTGCTCGACCGGCTGCGTGAGCGGGGCGCGATCGACGCGCTCTCGGCCGATCTCGCCAAGCGCGAGCCGCTGCCGCCCGCGCCCGAGGCTTTGCCGATGCTGGCTCCCCACCTGGTGGCGCGCGTGCGCGCCGAGCGCGGCGCCTTGCGCTTTCGCGCCGGGGACGAGAGCCCCTGGGTGCGCACCACGCTCAGCCAGTCGGTCCAGGTACGGGCGACCGAGATCGTCGCCCGCCACCAGCGCGCGCTTGCCGAAAACGGCGTGCAGAACGCGGCCGTGCTGGTGCTGGACGTCGCGACCGGCGAGGTGCTGGCTTATGTCGGCAACCACTGGCCGCCCGGGTCTGCGGACCACGCCGAGCACGTCGACGTCGTGCCCGCGCGGCGCAGCACCGGCAGCGTGCTGAAGCCGCTGCTGTACGCCTCGATGCTCGAGGCCGGCGAGCTGCTGCCGGCGCAGCTCGTGGCCGACCTGCCCACGCACATCGGCTCGTTCCACCCCGAGAACTTCGACCGCGCCTACGCGGGCGCCGTGCCGGCGGCGCAGGCGCTCGCCCGCTCGCTGAACGTCCCGGCCGTGCGCCTGCTGCGCGCGCACGGTGTCGAGCGCTTCGCCGCGGTGCTGCGGAGGCTGGGCCTCTCGACCCTGGACCGGCCCGGCGCCCACTACGGGCTCGCGTTGATCCTGGGCGGAGCCGAAGGCACGCTCTGGGACGTGACGGGGGTCTATGCCGGTCTCGCGCGCTCGGCGCTCGCCGGCACGCCCGACGCGGCACGCCGCGCGTTCTTCGAGCCGTCGTACCGCTCCGACCGGCGGCGGGCGCCCTCCGAGTCGTCT
>DATEUE010000166.1:0-2640 GCA_035283305.1 Vicinamibacteria bacterium
GGACCGGGGTTTGCCGGGCCCGCGAGGCCCGTCCTGGCACCCGCGGCGCTCGCGGAGTGCGGCCGCAACGGCGGGCTCGAGTTGATGGCCGACGTCGGCAGCGGAAAGCGACTGCTCATGTGCGAGACGCGGCGCGGGCCGTCGAGTACCGTTCCCGCCTGGATCGGCCGGGACGACGCGTGGCAGGAGCGCGTCTACCCGCTCGTCTTCGACGGCGGCTGGACCGCCGAGCCCTTCCGGCCCACTGCCGCCGCGAGCCTCCCGAACGGGGACCTGCTGGTCCTCGAGCGGCGCTTCCCGCCCCTCGCCGCCCGGCTGGTGCGGCTGGAGCGCGCGGCGCTCGAAGGCAAAGGCCCGCTCGCGCCACGCGAGATCGCGCGACTCGAGCCGCCACTCACGCTCGACAACTTCGAGGGCGTCGAGGTTCGTCAGGACGCACGCGGACGCACGCTCGTCTACCTGCTTTCGGACGACAACAACTGCACCAAGGCCAATGGCGCGCCCCGCCTGAGCGTCCAGCGCACGCTGCTGCTGCTGTTCGTCCTGACCGTGTAGCTTCCGGTCAGCCGGCGAGCGCCATCGGCCCGGCCTCCGAGGGTCTCCGGCGCTTCACGAGGCCCAGCCGCTTCATCTTCTCGTGCAGGGTCGTGGGGAGGACGCCCAGCGCAAGGGCCGCCCGACGCTGGTTCCCGCTGGTCGCGCGCAGGGCCTCCTCGATCAGGCGACGCTCGTACGCGTTCATGAGATTCCTGAGCGTCATGCGCGACCCCCTTTGGGGAGAAAGACGCGAGCCGCCGCCAAAAGGTTTCACGAAACGTGAAAGCCCGGCGCGGGGGGGTTAGCATAGGGCGATGAGGACGACGGCGGTCAAGCGAGTGCACAACTTCGGGGCGGGGCCGGCGGCCCTGCCGGTCCCTGTGCTGGAGCGCGTCCAGGCGGAGCTCCTGGACTACGCGGGCACGGGCATGTCCGTACTGGAGATGAGCCACCGCTCGGCAGCCTTCGAGTCGATCATCCAGAAGGCCGAGGCCGACCTGCGCGCCCTCGCCGGGATCGGTCCGGAGCACGCCGTGCTGTTTCTCCAGGGCGGCGCGTCGCTGCAGTTCGCGATGCTGCCGGCCAACCTCCGGCCCGAGGGCGCCTCGGCCGACTACGTGCTGTCCGGCCACTGGTCGAAAGCTGCGCTCCAGGAAGCGCAGAAGCGGGGACGCGCGCGCGTCGCCGCCTCGACGGAGGGCAGCGGCTTCGATCGCGTTCCGGCCCAGGCCGAGCTCGACCTCGACCCAGCCGCCGCCTACCTGCACTACACCTCGAACAACACCATCTACGGCACCGAGTGGCCGCAGGCCCCCACGCCACCCGCGGGGGTTCCGCTCGTCTGCGACGCCTCGTCCGACGTGCTGAGCCGTCCGTTCGACGTCGGGCAGCTCGGGTTGCTCTACGCCGGAGCGCAGAAGAACCTGGGCCCGGCCGGGGTGACGCTGGTGGTCCTGCGCCGTGACTTGCTCGAGCGCGTGCCCGGGGGCCTGCCGGCGCTGCTCGACTATCGCCTGATGAGCGAGAGCCGCTCGCTCTACAACACCCCGCCCACGTTCGCGATCTACGTCACGGGCCTCGTGCTCGAGTGGCTGCGCGGGCTGGGCGGTCTCGAAGCACTCGCCGAGCGCAACCTGGCGAAGGCAGCGCACCTCTACGGGGCAATCGATCGCAGCGACGGCTTCTACCGCGGTCATGCCCAGAAGACCAGCCGCTCGCGCATGAACGTCACGTTCCGCCTGCCCGACGAGGCAGCTGAGAAGGCCTTCCTGCAGCAGGCGCAGGCCGAGGGCTTTGACGGCCTCAAGGGGCACCGCTCCGTGGGCGGCGTGCGAGCGTCGATCTACAACGCCTGCCCGGACGAGTCGGTGGCGGCGCTCGCCGCCTTCATGGACGAGTTCCGCCGCCGCCGCGGCTGAAGCCTCGCTTGCCGGACGACCGCCTCAGGGCGCTGGGCTGGAACGAAGCCGACGCCACGAGCTTCGCGCCTTTCGCCGCGGAGGGCCTCGTGCCTGCGCGCGTCGTCGGTGGCCACACGCGCCACCTGCGCGTCCTCACGGCCGCAGGCGAGGGCCTGGCGGAGCCCGCGGCCAGCCTGAGGCGGTCAGCGAGCGGGTCGGCCGAGCTGCCCACGGTAGGGGACTGGGTGGCGCTGCAGCCGCGACCGGGAGACGACCGCGGCGTGATCCAGGCCGTGCTGCCGAGGCGCACGGCGTTCGTCCGGCGCGCGGCGGGTCTGCGCACGGTCGCACAGGTGCTCGCGGCCAACGTCGACACGGTGTTCCTGGTGATGGGCCTCGACGGCGACTTCAACCCGCGCCGGCTCGAGCGCGCGCTGGTGCTGGCCTGGGAGAGCGGCGCCGAGCCCGTCGTGCTGCTCAACAAGGCCGACGTGGCCTCGGACCTCGCGGCGAGGCGCGCGGAGATCGAGCAGGTGGCGCTCGGCGTTCCCGTCTGCGTCGTCGCCGCGAAGCACGGCCAGGGCCTCGAGGCGCTCACGCGCTGGCTCGTGCCCGGGCGCACCGTGGCGCTCCTGGGATCGTCGGGCGTCGGCAAGTCGACACTCGTGAACCGGCTGCTGGGGCGCGAGAAGCAGCGGACGAA
>DATEUE010000167.1:0-16399 GCA_035283305.1 Vicinamibacteria bacterium
GCTCGCTTCCGGAGCCGACTACCTCGTGGTCGGCCGCCCGATCACGGACGCGGCGGACCCGGCGGTGGCCGCCGACGCGATCGTGCGCGAGATGGAGCGCGCGGGCCGCTAGTTCGCGAGCCGCTCGGCCCAGGGCGTGCGCGGGTGCTCGACGCGGAGAGCGCGCCGCCAGGCCGCGGCGCCTTCCCGGTCACCGGCGGCCTCCCGCGCGAGCGCTCCCGAGAAGAGCGCTTGCGGCCGGTAGGGGCCCGACCCCGCCTCAACCACGGGCGCGAAGGCGAGCGCGGAAAGGCGTGGCTGCCCGGCCCGCAGCAGTGCTTCGCCGCGCAGGCAGAGCGACTGGTTTCGCCGCGGGTCCTCGGTCGCGACGAGGTCGATCGCGTGACGCGCGTACTCCGCCGCAGCCTCCCAACGCTCCTCGGCGAAGGCGCGCGAGGCCCGCGCGTCGAGCGACACCCAGTCGCCCGCGGGCGGCGGCACGGGAGCGAAGCGCAGCGCCCCGAGCGCGGCGACGATCGCGAGCGGCAGGATCCGCAGCAGCGTGACGGCCCAGGGCCGGTCGCCGACGCGACCGGCCCGCCCCGGCGCCCCTCCGCCCACCGCCGACTCCCCCGCTGTCGGCTCCGCCGCCGACAACGCCGCCGCCCGCCTCGGACGCCTGCGGGCCAGGGCCACGCCCACGACGATCGACGCGAGGAACAGCGAGCGCCCGAGGCGATCGGCCCAGGTGCGCGCCGCGTACGTGAGGCGGACCTCGGCCTGACGCGGAACGACCAGCATCAGGCCCGGTGAGACGAGGTAGGGGCCGTCCGCACCCTCCGCCCGCCAGCGGGGGTGATACGAGATCTTGACCAGCAGCGGATGGCCGGGGCGGCTGGTGGTGATCCGCAGGTCTTCCACGTCGACGCGGGCCGTGACGGTCACACCGCCCGGCAGCGGCCGCTCGGGAGGCGGACCCCACGGGTCCTCGAGAGCGAGGTCGAAGCGCTCGTCGCGGGTGAACACGAGCAAGGCCCGGTTCGCCGGCTTGCGCGAGAACCAGCGGTAGGAGGCGTCGCGCCAGGACGCAGGGTCCGCACGCACCGGTGCGAACGCCAGCGGCTCGACGTATCCCGGACCCGGGTCCTTCAGCCGGTAGATCGTGTAGGGCTCCACGCGCGCCGCGCGCACCACGTCGGCGCGCGCGTCGAGTGCCGAGGCCAGCTCAGTGCTCACCGCCACGATCTCGGACACGTTGAAGAGCCGCAGCCGCGCCAAGGCACTTTCCGGGTCGAAGTGCGAGTAACGCCGCTTGCGGAACGGGTTGGGCGAGCGGGCGAACAGCTCCGACGCGAGGTAGTAGACGGGGTGCGTGGTGGTGGCGGCCTGGTTGTAGACGCCCTCGAGCGTCGCGCGGCCCGAGAAGTAGGGCAGCGTCTCGTACATCCGGATCGAGCCGGCGAGCTCGTGGACGGGGCCGTACTCGACCGCCACGCGCGGGTCAGCGACGCCGCCACGCAGCCGCTCGGTGAGCTCACGCCACGCGGGCCACAGCTCCTTCGCCTCGAGGCCCGAGTAGTTCCAGGAGATCCAGTGGCGCAGGACGCGCGAGTGCGAGTCGGACCAGAACACGGCGACGAGCACGAGGCCCAGCGCGGCCACGTCCGCGAGGGCGAGGCGCTTCAGCGCCCAGCCCAGGGTGGCCGCGCCGGCGAGCGCCAGCGAGAGCTGGGCGAACGGCACGAAGCGCACGTCGATGACTCCCAGGCCCGGGCCGGCCGCGGCCAGCGCCACACCCGCTACGGCCCCGTAGCCGAGGAGCAGCAGGCGCGGGTCGGCCCGCCTGCCGCGGGCCCGCAGCGCGAGAGTCGCCACGAGCCCGAAGAGCCCCGCGACGAGGAGCGGTTGCAGCAGGAGTGGGAGGGCGCCCGTCGTCGTCAAGTCGATCCACGCGTCGTCGTACGGGGTCGTGTAGCCCCAGTCGGCGAGCAGCGGGACGAGCGCCGGAGCCGACAGGCCGAACGCGAGCGCCGCGACCGCCAGCAGCCAACCGAGCAGGCGCAGCGGGCGACTCCTCCCCGGGCGGCCGGCCGGGTCGAACAGCAGCAGTCCGGCCGCCGTGAGCCCGGCCCACAGCACCGCGTAGCCGTGCGCGTAGGACGTGAGCGCGAGCATCGCGGCGGGCCACCACGGACCGCGGCCATCGGCCCGCGCCCGCACCAGCACTCCCAGGAACAGCACCGCGAAGCCCGTGCCGTAGGTGTAGGAGAACTCGCCCGCCAGCGTGCTGGCGATGGTCCCGCCCCAGATCGGCGTGTCCTCGACGTAGAGGAACACGAGCGCCGCCGCCGCGCCCAGTAGCGGCGCCGGAAAGACGAAGCGCATCAGCCGGAACGAGGCGTAGACCAGCAGCGGCAGCAGGAACACCGGCAGCGCCGTGCCGAGCTTGAAGGCCACCGGCATCCCCGCGAGCGGCGCGAGCGCCGACATCACCAGGAAGGGAAAGGGAAAGTAGTAGAGCAGCAGCGGGTGGCCCAGGTAGGACCCCGGGTACCAGCCGTGGAGTCGCCCCTCGGGCAGCAGCCGCTCGTGGAACCAGACCGCGGTCGGGTAGTGGCAGGGCGTGTCGCCCCCGGCCGTGATGGTCGAGAGCAGGAGCAGCGAGGGCCGCAGCAGGTCGAGCAGGACCAGCAGCACCACGCCGAGCCCGAGCGCGTCCGCTACGGCCTGGCGCCTCGGCGAGACCCGCATGCGCTCGCCAGTCTAATCCAGCGTCTTTACGCCTGGGGGCGGCTCGGACTAGGATTCCCGCTCCCCCATGAAGGACGCAGCGCGCATCCTCGTCGTGGACGACGACCCGGGCATCGGCCTCATGCTGACGAAGGCCCTGGCCCGGCACGGCTTCCAGGTGGACGCCGCCACGTCCGCCGACGAGGCGGTCGAGAAGTCGGAAGCGACGAGCTACGACGCCGCGCTCGTGGACCTCGTGATGCCGGGACGCGACGGCGCCGAGCTGGCCGAGACGCTGCGGCGCCGCTTCCCCGGCCTGCCGATCGGCCTTCTGACGGGCTACGGGCACTCGCCGCTGATTCCCGCGTTCGAGAAGTCGGGGATGGCGGTGTTCAAGAAGCCGATCCTGATCCAGGACCTCGTCGAGTTCCTGCAGCGCGAGATAGGCAGCTAGCGCCGGGCCTGCTTGCGCTGGAGCCGCTGGCGGCGGCGTTCGAGGGCCTCGGCCTGGTGGCGGGCGCGCCGGTCGTCGCGCGCGGCCGCTTCGACGAGGCGCATCCCCCGCTCGACAGCCACGAGCGCCTGCTCCAGGTCGCGGCTCCTGTGCTCGTGGTGCATCGCGAGCTCGCGCCAGCCTTCGACCTCGCCGGCCTCGCCCGCCTGCGCCCACAGCTCCGCGGCGCGTGCGTGGTCGCCTCCGCGCTTGGCGCGCCAGCCGAGCCGCAGCAGCGCCGGGCCGCGAACGGCGGCCGAGTCAGCCGACAGCGCGCGACGGTAGCAGGCCTCGCTGCGCTCGTAGCGCCGGCCCCGCTCGAGCACGCGCCCGAGGCTGAAGATGTCGCGCGGGTCCTCGGCGCGCGCTTCCTCGACCCACTGGCAGGCCAGCACCGCGAGCGCGGCGAGCGAGACGATGTCCTGGCGGTTGTGCTCGAAGACCCGCGCCAGCAGCCGCGCGTCGCGCCGCCGGACCCAGTCGAAGTAGACCTGCGGGATCTCCTCGCCCGGGATGTCCCCGTGGCGCCGCAGGCCCATGAGCTCGGCCTCGAGCGACTGCAGCCGGCAGGACTCGAGGCGCGCCTTCCACAGCCGCCGCGCAGGGTGCAGCAGGTCGAAGTGTGGCGAGCCAGCGAGCGGGAAGCGCACGCGGTTGAGGCGGAAGCGCGCGTCGAGCAGGGGCACGTCGAACATCTTCCCGTTGAAGGTGACGAGTCGGTCGAACTGTTCTAGCTCCGAGGCGAGCGCGTGGAGCAGCGCCCCCTCCTCGTGGTAGTCCCGCATGAAGTACTGCCTCACGCGGAAGCGCTCGCCGTCCACCCACCCGATGCCGATCAGGAATGCCGCGGTGCCGGCTCCCCCGGCGAGGCCGGTCGTCTCCGTGTCGAGGAACACGGCGCCTCGCAGGTCGAAGCTCTCGAGCTCGGGCTCGGCCGTCAGCACGCCGACCGTGTCGGGCGCGATCGCGTGGACCCGCGACAGCGGCACGTCGCCGTGCCTCACCTCGAGGTGCACGGAGCTCTCGACCCGGAAGAACTCGCCCCGCTCGTTGAGGACGCGCATCCCGTCGACGAGCTCCTCGAGCGGGACCGGTGCTATGCCGCGACGCCTCTCGCGCAGCGCCGCCACCGCCACCAGCCGCTCGAGCCGTACCTTGAGCGGGAGCCGCTCCTCCTCGGCCGCGAGTGGCCGGGTCTCGCCCAGCAGCTCGCGCTCCAGCCGCTCCAGCCCCGAGCCACTCGACTCGGCCGCCGCCGGCCGTCTCAGTCGCTGAAGGCGATCGTGGAGATTCCCCGTCGGTCCGGTCATTCGCCGACGACGGCGTCGAGGATCGCTAGCGCCACTTCCTTGCCCTTGCTGCCGACTTCCCCGGCGGGCCCCACGCACGACGGGCAACCGTCGGCGCACGCGCAAGCCGCGATCAGCTTGCGGCTCTCGGCGAGCAGGCGGTCGTGGAGCCGGTAGAGCGGCTCGGAGAGCCCGATGCCGCCGGGATACGCGTCGTAGACGAAGACGTTCGGCTCGTAGTCCTCGCCGGGGGGCGGCTCGTCCCGCCGCCCGCCCTTCCCCACCCCGAGCCGCAGCAGCCCGCGCTCGATGCGCGCCTCGCCCTGACCGTTGTCGCCGATCGCGACGCCGAGGTCGTGGCGGTCGCACATCAGGAAGAGCGCCGCGAGCTGGCCGAGCGCGTACGAGAGCGCCACCACACCGTCGCGCCGCTCCTCGAGCGTGAATGGAAGCGCCTGCATCAGCTCGCGCGGCACGGTGAGCCAGTACGCGGTCGTGTGCATCTCGTTCTCGGGCATCGTGAGCTCGCCCGCGCCGACGTTCTCGTTGGTGTGGAACTTGATCTTCTTGAAGCCGACCACCTGCGAGGTGACGTGCACCTCGCCGTGGTTGCGCCGGCCGTGGCCGCGCGCCTCTTCCGCGAAGCGCTCGAGGATGCGCACCTTGGTGTAGGTGATGGCGTCGGTGTAGTAGTCGACCTCCGCCTCGCGCACCTCGGCGCGCCGCTCCTTGTGATCGTACTTCTCCACGTAGTAGGTCCGGCCCTCCAGGATGTAGATCGCCTTCTCGTGGACCATCGACGGCGCCGAGTCGTAGTCCACCTCGGCGATGATGCGCGGCTCCGCGGTCACGTCCTGGATCACGAAGTTGTCGGAGGAGACCGAGCGCAGGCTGACCGCGTCGGCCGGGTAGCTGTCGCTCGTCCAGTGCCAGCGCTCGCCCGCCCGGTGCAGCAGCTTCTCGTCCTCGAGGTACTTCAGGATCTCGACCAGGTTCTCCTTGCCGAACGGCTCGTCGCCCACGAACGGCAGCTCGAACGCCGCGCACTTCACGTGGTTGACCAGGATCTGCAGGTTCTCGGGGTTGATCAGGGCCCGCTCGACCGGCGCTCCGAAGAAGTAGTCCGGGTTCTTCGCGATGAACTGGTTGAGCGGGGTCGAGTTGGCGATCAGCACGGCCACGGACGTCCCCGAGCGCCGCCCCGCGCGTCCAGCCTGCTGCCACGCCGAGGCGACGCTGCCGGGGTAGCCCACCAGCACCGCCGCATCGAGGCTGCCGATGTCGATCCCGAGCTCGAGCGCGTTCGTGGACACGACCCCGAGCACGGACCCCTCGCGCAGGCCGCGTTCGATCTCGCGGCGCTTCAGCGGCAGGTAACCCCCGCGGTAGCCGCGGATCACGCCCTCGGAGCCCGGCTTCGTCTCGAGCGCCTCCTTGAGGTAGGTCACGAGCACCTCGGTCGCGAGCCGCGAGGGGGCGAAGACGATCGTCTGCAGCCCTTTGCCGAGGAAGGACAGCGAGACGTCGCGCGCCGAGTTGAGCGCCGACTTGCGGATGCCGAGCTGGCGATGCACCACCGGCGGGTTGTAGATCGCGAAGTAGCGCTCGCCGCGCGGCGCGCCGCTCTCGCCGATGAGCGTCATCTCGCGCTCGGTCAGGCCCTCGGCCAGCTCCCTCGGGTTGCCGATCGTGGCCGACGAGCAGATGAACTGCGGCCGCGAGCCGTAGAACTCGCACAGCCGCCGCAGCCGCCGCAGGATGTTGGTGACGTGCGAGCCGTAGACCCCGCGCAGGCTGTGCAGCTCGTCGATCACGACGTAGCGCAGGTTCTCGACGAGCTTCACCCACTTGGTGTGGTGCGGCAGGATGCCCTTGTGGAGCATGTCGGGGTTCGTGACCACGACGTGCGCGCGCGCCCGGATCGCCTTGCGCGCGTCCTGCGGCGTGTCCCCGTCGTAAGTGAAGGTACCGATGTCGGCGCCGAGCGCCTCGACCACCGCGTGCAGCTCGGCGAGCTGGTCCTGGGCCAGCGCCTTCGTCGGAAACAGGTAGAGCGCCCGCGCGTCGGGGTCCTTGAGGATGCGGTCGAGGACCGGGAGGTTGTAGCAGAGGGTCTTGCCCGAGGCGGTGGGCGTGACGACGACGACGTCCTTGCCGCCCGTCACCAGCTCGAACGCTTCACGCTGGTGGCTGTAGAGGCCCTCGTAGCCCCGCCCCACCAGGGTCTCGCGCAACTTCGGGTGCAGCCCTTCCGGGAAATCCACCACCTGCGCCGGCTGGGCCGGGAAGTGGCGCAGCGCCGCGAGCACCGGCTCGCTGCCGAGAGTCTTCTGGATCTCGAGGCCCTTCAGGACGGAAAGCAGGGCCGCCTGGCCGTCGGCACGCGCCGGAACGGGCCTGGGGTGGGTCGGGACGAGCTGCTGGCTCAAGTGCCGTCTCCTATCGGCGCCCCCACCCGTCGGGGGTGCTCACGATGCTGCCCGCATCATGCGGGAGGGGGTGGTCAGGAGAGGTCCGGAAACCGGGAAGCCGGGTGCCGGGTTATGCTGTTTTGTCCCAGGAGACGAAGGTGACCCCCAAGAACCCCATGCAGGACGCGGTTCGGACCCTCTTGTCCGGCCTCGGGGAAGACCCCGACCGGGAGGGGCTCGACAAGACCCCCGAGCGGGTGGAGAAGGCCCTCCGCTTCCTGACGAAGGGCTATCACGAGGACCCCAAGGCGCTCATCAACGAGGCCCTCTTCTCGGTCACCTACGACGAGATGGTGATCATCAAGGACATCGACGTCTTCTCGATGTGCGAGCACCACCTGCTGCCGTTCCACGGCAAGGCGCACGTGGCCTACATCCCCGACGGCAAGGTGGTGGGCCTCTCCAAGATCCCCAGGCTCGTGGACATGTTCGCCCGGCGGCTGCAGGTCCAGGAGCGGCTCACGGTGCAGATCGCCGAGACGATCCAGGAGGCGATCGGCCCGCGCGGCGTCGGCGTCGTCATCGAGGCCGTGCACTTCTGCATGATGATGCGCGGGGTCGAGAAGCAGAACGCCGTCGCCGTCACCTCCTGCATGCTCGGGGCGTTCCGCGAACGCCAGCCGACACGCGAGGAGTTCCTCGCCCTCATCCGGCGTGGGAGCAAGTCCTCGTAAGTCGAGGGCGCCCCGCTACGCGCTCTGGAGTGAATCCCGCTCGCTCCGCAGCCCGTGCCTGGTCATTCAGTCGGATTGGTGCGGCGCAGCCGGCGCGCCATCACCTTCATCACCTCGAGGGCGAGGCCGGGGACGCGGCGCACCAGGTCGGAGAAAGCCGCGGCGTCGACCAGCACCAGCGTGCAGTCCGGACCGGCCACCGCGGTGGCGCTGCGCGGTGCGGGATCCACGAGCGCCAGCTCGCCGAAGATGCCGCCCTGCTCCACCGTCTCGAGCACGGTCTCGCCGATGCGCAGGTCCACGCTTCCGGTCCGCACGATGAACATCGCGCGGCCCGCCTCGCCGGCCGAGAAGATCACCTGCCCCGGCTCGAGCTTCAGCGGCGCCTCGTCGAGCGTCATCAACGCCTCGAGGTAGGTCCTCACGCCGCCCATGCTCACCTCCGGCTGCGAGATCCTACCCCGGAAGGCCGAGCGCGCGCCCGAGGGTCCGCAGCAGCTGCGGGTGCGCCGAAAGGCGCCGCTCCAGCAGCGGCCACTCGCCGCGCAGGTCCTCGAGCGTGTCGACGTCGCGGAGCGGCTCGAGCTGGCGCACGGCCAGCCCGGCGGCCGCCGCCCGCTCGAGCGTCTGCCGCAGCACGGCCGGGGTGCTCCAGTCGATGCCGCGGACGAGCTCGGCGTGAGGCGCGCGCAGGGCGATCAGGTAGTAACCGCCGTCCTCGGCCGGGCCCAGCACGACGTCCGCCTCGCCCAGCGCCTCGAGCGCCCGAAGCGCCGTCTCGCGCGTGACCCCGGGCACGTCGGAGCCGACGATCGCGACGCGCGTGGCGCCGCGGCCGAAGGCCCGCGTGAACGCGTCGGCGAGGCGCTCGCTCAGATCGCCCGGAGCCTGCGCGCGCAGGGACACGCCGGGCAGCCACTCCCGCAGCGCCCGCCGCGCCTCGGGCGGGTCGAAGAAGACGAGCCGCTCGTACTCGCCGGGCACGGGCGTCGTGGCCTCGAGCACGGTCTCGGCGAGGGCCCGATACAGTTCGGCCGCGGCCTGCGGACCGACCGAGGCGGCGAGCCGCGTCTTCACGGCCCCCGGCCGTGGCTCTTTCAAGAAGACGACGAGGGTGCGGTCGGACACGGATGGCGAGTCTATGCCGGCCGCACCTCGTGCGTCAGTTCGATGCCGCCTTCGGCTGAATGTCTTTCGAGGTGATGTCCATCGTCAGCATGAAGCCGTTCGTGCCCTTGAACTCGAACGCGTTGGGCCCGACGCGGTAGGCCTCCACCTCGTTGGGCATCATCACCCAGCCTTCGTTGCGCGGGGCCCCCCAGTAAGGCAGGTTCTTCATCACCACCGGCGCGCCCCCCATCCCCGGGAACGTCTTGAGCTTCACCTCGGCGGTGCGGCCGCCGTCGAGCAGCGCGTGCGCCGCGTCCTTCGTGAACTCCCACTTGTCGATCGAGCCCTCGGCGGTCTTGAGCGAGCGCCACTTGACCGGGAACAGGTGGCCAACGATCGTCTGGACGGCTTCGCGCTGCGGCGGCGTCAGGACCTTGTCGAAGTAGAGGACCGCCCACTCCATCTCGCCGTCGGCGAAGTCGTCGCCGAGGTCGGTGGCGATCCAGAACTTCGCGCCGTCGAGCTTCGTGGCCCCGAAGTGGCCGGCGTTGATCTTGTAGGCGTTGTTCGCCCTGCAGAAGTGCTTGCCCGTGTGGCCCTCGTGCCCTCCGTGGGACGCGGGCTTCGTGTTGAAGTAGCACTGGCAGAACATCGGGCAGCTGCAGGCCTCGATCACGGTCAGATTCGCGGCCCAGTCGGGCCCCGACGCGCGGGCCGTGTTCGGCGTGTTCGCGCCGAAGCCGACAGCCAGGGCCAGACCGGCGCCGAGCACGCAGGCAAGGGAGCGTCGCGACATATCCAATCACCTCCAGGGAAGCCGAGTGTCCACTCTTCGAGCCGGGCCGCCCTCCACGGGCGGCCGCTCACACCTGAGGATGCCGGTATCTTTGTCGATTCGGTCTGGTCGGACGATATGCCCCGCTTGCGACGCCTGTCAAGGCCGCGGAGGTGGCGGTCGGACGAGGCCTGAGTCGGCGGCGGGCCTACGGCAGGGGACGCAGCTTGACGTTACGGAACCAGAACGCGCTGCCGTGGTCCTGGAGCACGATACGGCCCTTGGCGGCCGAGCCGTAGTCGGGCGCCTCCTTCCACTTGCCGGAGTCGCGCAGCTTCTTCCACTCGTCGTTCCAGCGCTCGAACTCGACGACCTTCTTGCCGTTCAGCCAGTGCTCGACGTGCGTGCCGTTCACCACGATCTTCGTGCTGTTCCACTCGCCCACCGGCTTCAGCTGCTTCTGTGCGCTCGCCACGTGCATCGCGTAGTTCGCGCCGGCCTTCTGCCACTCCTCGAGCTTGTCGGGAAAGCCCACGTCGTCGATGAACTGGTACTCGGGACCGGTCATCCACGCCGCCTTGTACTTCGGGTCCTCGACGACCCCGTACATCACGCCGCTGTTGCCGCCCTTGGAGGCCTTCCACTCGAGGCTCAGCTCGAAGTTGGTGTACTCCGCGTCGGTCGCGAGGTCGGCGCGCAGGTCGCTGCCGTAGTTGCCCTCGGTTCCGGCCGAGTGCAGCGAGCAGTCCGCAATCGACCAGGCCGGGGTCTTCTGGCCGTTGTAGCCGTGCCAGCCCTTCGTGGTGGCTCCGTCGAACAGCAGCACAAAGCCCGCGGACGTCTCGGCCGCGCTGAGCGCGTTCTGGCCCTGGCAGGCCGGCTGAGCGGCGAGAGGGCTCGTGAGCGCCAGGGCGAAAGCGCTCGAAATCAGCAAGAAGGCAGACCTGGATCTCATGCAAGTACTCCTCAGGCGCCAACGGTAGCACCACCGGGGCCGGCCCTGCTATCCCCCGCCGCCGCCCGCGTCCGCGACCTGCGCGAGCTGTCGCTTGTCCACCTTGCCCATCGCGTTGCGCGGCAGCGCGGCGACGCGGACGAAGGCGCGCGGGCGCTTGAAGGAGGCGAGCTCGCGAGCGCAGGCGGCCGCGAGCGCCTCCGGATCGGCGCTGCCGACGAAGTAGGCCACCGGCACTTCGCCGCGCGTCGCGTCGGGCCGGCCGACGATCGCGGCTTCGCTGACGCCCGTCTGCTCGACGAGCAGGCCCTCGATCTCCGACGGATACACGTTGAAGCCGCCGCTGATGATGAGGTCGCTCGCGCGGCCGCGCAGCGTCACGTAGCCGTCCGCCGCGCGCGCGGCCAGGTCCCCGGTGCGGAAGAACCCGTCCGGTGTGAACGCGGCCGCCGTGGCTTCGGGCCGGCGCCAGTACCCGGCGAAGACGGATGGGCCGCGCACGAGCAGGCCGCCGGTCACGCCCTCGCCCACCTCGCAGCCTTCCCCGTCGGCGATCCGCGTCTCGACAGAGGCGAACGGCCGACCGACCGAGCCCGGCCGGCGCTCGCCGTCGTAGGGGTTGCCGAGCGTCATCAGCGTCTCGGTCATGCCGTAGCGCTCGAGGATCGCGCGGCCGAAACGCTCCGCGAAGGCGTGGAACACCGGGGCGGGCAGCGGCGCCGAGCCCGACACGAAGAGGCGCACGCCCGCGCCGAGGCGCCGGGCGACGTCGGCCGGCCACAGGGCGAGGCGCACGTACACGGTCGGCACGCCGAAGAACAGCGTCGGTCGGAAGTGCTCGAACAGCCGCTGCGCCTTGTCGTGCTCGAAGCGCTCCACCAGCCGCATGCGGCAGCCGCTCGCGAGCCAGGAGCAGACGCCGTTGCCGAGGCCGTGCACGTGGAAAAGCGGCAGCACCGCGAGGTAACGGTCCGCGGCGGTGATGCGCCACGCGTCGAGCAGCACCCGCGCGTTGGCGGCGAAGTTCGCGTGGGTGAGCACGGCTCCCTTGGCACGGCCGGTGGTCCCCGAGGTGTAGACGATCGCCGCGGGCGCCGCGCCTTCAAGGGTGGCCCCGGGCCGGGTCGCGGGCGCGGCTTCGGCCTCCGCCGAGAGCGCCGTGACGTCCCAGACCGTGGCGCCCGAAGGAGCCGGGGCTGAGGTGTCCCCCGTCCTCACCAGGGCTGTCGGCTCGGCATCCGCGAGGATGTGGCCGACCTCCCGCTCGCGGTAGAGGACGTTCACCGGGACGAGCAGCGCGCCGAGTTTGAGGCAGGCGAGAAACAGGTCGAGGAACTCGGGCCCGTTCGGCAGCTGCACGGCGAGCCGGTCGCCGGCCCGCACGCCTCGCGCCGCGAGCGCACCCGCCATCCGGTTAGAGCGCGCCTCGACATCAGCGAACGTCAGTGTCTGGACCGGCCCGCCGGCCGGCCCGAGGTCGAGCGCCGGTTCGCCGCCGCGGCCGACGAGCGACGTGTCGAACAGCGCCAGCAGCGGACTGCTCACGCGGCAAGAGTAGCGCGAGCGCCGGCCGCGTGCGATTGACAGGGGCGGCGAGGCAGTTCCAGAATCCCCGACCTTCGGACAAACAGCGGGTGAGCGTGCGACGCACGCAGGGACCTGCGGGAGAACAGGGATGACGCCAGTTCGAGCCGTTCACGTTCTGCTGCCCGCCGCCGTGGCGGCACTTCTCGGCTCGGCGCCACGCGCCGCGGCTCAGCCGGCGCCGCCCGCGCCCGCGCGCCTGCTGGTCCATGCCGGCGCGCTCATAGACGGCCGCGCCGAGGCGCCGAGGCGCGAGGTGACGATCGTCGTCGAAGGCGAGCGCATTGCCGAGATCGTCCCCGGCTACCGCCCGGCGACGGCAGGCGAGACGGTCCTCGACCTGCGGCGCCACACCGTGCTCCCGGGCTTCATCGACCTCCACGTCCACCTCGGCATGCAGCTCGCGCCGGGCGCGTACATCGAGCGCTTCACCCTGAACCCGGCCGACATCGCGCTCCAGGCCGCGAGCCACGCGCGCACGACGCTGCGCGCGGGGTTCACGACGGTCCGCAACCTGGGCGATGCCTACAACGTCACGGTGGCGCTGCGCGACGCGATCCGCCGCGGCCTAGTCGAGGGCCCGCGCATCTTCACGGCCGGCAAGAGCCTGGCCACGACGGGCGGCCACGCCGACCCGACGAACGGCACGAACGACGAGATCGAAGGCGATCCCGGGCCGAAGGAAGGCGTCGTGAACGGCCCCGAGGACGCGCGCAAGGCCGTGCGCCAGCGCTACAAGGACGGCGCCGACCTGATCAAGCTGACGGCCACCGGCGGCGTTCTGTCGCTCGCCCGCAACCCGGACAACCCGCAGTTCACCGAAGGTGAGCTGCGCGCCGTGGTGGAGGCCGCGCGCGACTACGGCTTCAGCGTGACGGTCCACGCCCACGGGGCCGAGGGCATGAAGCGCGCGGTCCGCGCCGGGGTCGACTCGATCGAGCACGGCACGCGGCTCGACGACGAGGTGGTGCGCCTGATGCTCGAGCACGGCACGTACCTGATCGCCACGCTCAGCGCGGGCCGCTACACCGGCGAGAAGGCGAAGGTGCCGGGCTGGCTGCCGGAGGTCGTCAGGCCCAAGGCCGCGATGATCGCCGCGGTCGGGGCCCAGGGCTTCGCGAAGGCCTACAAGGCCGGGGTCAAGATCGCCTTCGGCACCGACTGCGGCGTCTCGCCCCACGGCGACAACGCGAAGGAGTTCGTCTACATGGTCGAGGCCGGCATGCCGCCGATGAAGGCGATCCAGGCCGCGACGATCGAGGCCGCGCGGGTCCTGAAGGCCGACGCCGACCTGGGCTCGATCGAGAAGGGCAAGCTCGCCGACCTCGTGGCCGTCTCGCGCGACCCGCTCGCGGACGTCTCCGTGCTGCAGGACGTGGCCGCTGTGGTAAAAGGTGGCGTGGTCGTCAAGCAACCCTGACCCGGGGCGGCGTCGGGCCCCGTTGACAGCGCTACGAGACCGGCTCCAGCTGGCATAGACTCGACTCCTCATGAGCTTCGACGGAAGCAGCCTCTTCGACGAGAAGCTCATCGCGCGCCGCAGGCTGCGACGTTGGGCGGCCGGCGCCGTGGGCGTGCTGGTCCTGATCCGCCTCATGGCCGAGGTCCTGCCGGCGATGCGGGTCCCGGACCTGGTGCTGCTCGACGCGTGGCAGTCGCTGCGCGGCACGCAGCGGCCCAGCCCGCAGGTGGTGATCGTCGCCATCGACGAGAAGAGCATCCAGAAGTTCGGGCCGATGGCCTGGCCGCGCAGCGAGTACGTTCCGCTCGTCGAGCGCCTGAGTGCCGCCGGCGCGAAGGTGATCGGCTTCGACTTCACTTTCGGCGCGCTCGAGCGGGAAGCGGCCCACAACAAGCGCTTCGCCGCCGCGATGAAGAAGGCGGGCAACGTCGTCTTCGGCTACGAGTTCACGGACGTCGGCGATCCTTCCCCGGCCGGGAGCCCCGCCTCGGCGATCCTGCAGGCGAACGCGCTGGCGCGCTTCAAGGAAAAGTCGCTGCCCCCGGCGCCGAGCCTGATCGAGCCCGAGCCCGCGCTGGCCGAGGCCGCGGCCGCCCTCGGGCACGTCTTCACGGTCGCGGGCGACGACGGGAAGATCCGCGTGCTGCCGCTGCTCGTCCAGCACGGGGGCAAGGCCTACCCGTCGCTGGCGCTGCAGCTGGCCCGCGTGTACATGGGCACGCCGCTGGAGCAGCTCCACGACGAGGGAAACGTGGTCAGGATGGGGGCCCTGGACATCCCGGTGTCGCCGTCGGGCGAGGTCCTGCTCAACTGGCCGGCCGGGGGCGAGAAGGCCTTTCCCCACTACTCGTTCCTGGATGTGGTGCGCGGCGACGTGCCGAACGAGGCGTTTCTCGGCAAGGCCGTGCTCGTGGCCGGCACGGCCGCGGGCCTGGACGACCGCGACTTCCCCTTCGCGGTCGAGGCGCCGGGGGTCCTGATCCACGCGACGTTCCTGGACAACGCCTTCCGCTTCGACTTCGTGGGGGCGCCCGTCTGGGCCTGGCTCCTCGAGTGGGGGCTGTTCGTCGCCGCTTGCGGCCTCTGCGTGTGGCTGCTGCCGCGCTTGTCCACGCGCCTGCTGCTCGCGGGTGTCCCGGCGCTCGCCCTGCTGCTGCTGGGCGTGGCGGGATTCCTGTTCGTGCAGAAGGGCATCTGGCTCCAGATCGTCTACCCCTGTCTCGCGCTCTTGGCACCGCTCGGTCTCGTGGCCGTGCTGCGGCTGACTGCGAGCGAGCGGGAGACGCGCGACGTCGTCGCCGAGAAGGTCGAGAACCAGAAGCTGCTCGGCCTGAGCTTCCAGGAAAAGGGCATGCTCGACATGGCGCTGGCCACGTTCAACAAGCTGCCCGTCTCGGACGACATGAAGCTCGTCTACCTCCACCTCGGCCTCGACTACGAGAACCGGGGCCAGCGCGACAAGGCCTACCTCGTCTACAAGAAGGTGTTCGACGTCGATCCCCGCTTCGAGGACGTGGCCCACCGCATGGAGCGCCTGAGCCAGGCCGGCGCGGGCGCGAGCATCTTCGGCGCGCCCACCGGGCACCTGGCGAGTGCCGCCACCGCCGGGCAGTTCGGCACGCCCCCGCCCGCGGCGACCCCCCAGCCCACCGGGCCCCCACCGATGTCCAGGTCGCTCGCGGCCAGCCTGCCCCCGGCGACACCCGCGCCGGCGCCTGCGCTCGACGAGGACGCGACCGCGCTCGCACCCACGGCCACTCCGGCCGCAGCCCGGACGGTCCCCGACGCCGCCATGGACACGAGCCTCCCCACCCGAGTGGCCCCCGGCGCGGCGCCGACACGGCCGGCGCCGCCCACCGTCGTGGCCACGCCGGCGACGTTCACTCCGGCACCGGGCGGTCCGGTGATGCCGGGCTCGCGCTTCGGGCGCTACCAAGTCGAGAGCCACATCGGCCGCGGCGGAATGGGCGACGTTTACCTGGTGCGCGACACGATCATCAACCGTCAGGCCGCGCTCAAGACGATTCGGCCCGACACGGACCTCGACGCCAAGCAGATCATCGAGATGCGCCAGCGCTTCTACCGGGAGGCGCAGACCGCGGGCAAGCTGACCCATCCCCACATCGTCACGGTCTACGACGTGGGCGAAGACCTCGGCATGTCCTACATCGTGATGGAGTTCGTCGAGGGCCAGACGCTCACGGGTTGGATGAAGAAGCAGCGCTTGAGCGTCCCGCAGATCAAGCACGTCATCTACAATGCGGGCCTGGGCCTCGCCTACGCGCACGAGAACGGCGTCTTCCACCGCGACGTCAAGCCCGACAACATCATGCTCTCCAAGACCGGCGCGGTGAAGGTGATGGACTTCGGGATCGCCCGCGTCGTGGAGTCGAGCCTGACGCGGACCGGGAGCGTGATGGGAACCCCCGCCTACATGTCCCCCGAGCAGGTGAACGGCCAGAAGGTCGACGGCCGCAGCGACATCTTCTCGCTCGGCGTGATCCTCTACGAGCTGCTCACCGGCCGCAAGCCCTTCAAGGGCGACACCATGCCCTCGCTGATGTTCGCCATCATGAAAGAGGAGCCGCCAGAGCCCTCGACCGTCGACACCAACGTCGCCCCGGTGTGGAACCCGATCCTCAAGAAAGCCCTCGCCAAGAACCGCGACGAGCGCTACGCGACGGTGAAGGAGTTCGCCCAGGCAGTCCGGGACGCTCCGGCCCGGTGAGTCAGTAACCGATCAGATTCGCCTGAGGGTGCCGCCTCCTCAGGGAGCCCCGGGTGTGCAGCCATGTGGAAGCTCACGCGTGCTGAGTCCTCGGAGCAGGTCAACGGCCAGAAGGTCGACGGCCGCAGCGACATCTTCTCGCTCGGCGT
>DATEUE010000168.1:0-7282 GCA_035283305.1 Vicinamibacteria bacterium
GACAGGAGATGCCTCGCGTCCGGGCAGAAGGCGAGATCTTGCACTTCGGCGGTGTGGGCCGTCAGGACGCGCGCAGGGCGCTCACCCACTGGCTTTCGCCGCCCTCGTCGCCCGAGATCGCGAGTGAGGTGCAGAGCTACCGCGTGCGTGTGATCCGCTCGATCAGCTGGCGTGGCGTCAGAATCGCGACGCCCTGGAAGCTGCGCAGCTCGAGCAGGTCGCCGTCACCCGTCACGATCGCATCCGCCTGACCAGCGAGGGCCGTGGCCAGGACCCAGTCGTCGTCGGGATCGCGACTGGCCGGGGCCGCCAGGCCTTGCGGCTCCACCCACGTGGCATGACGGCGATAGAGATCGAGCAGCGGGAGCTCGTCCTCGCGCAGGCCGAACTTTTCGCGCAGCTTCTCCACGAGCTCCTCCCACATGATGCGAGAGAGGATGGCGACGTGCTGCGGCAGGTGCGTCTCGACGATCTCGTGGCAGAGTCCCTCCGACACGAGCCCCGCCACGATCACGTTCGTGTCGAGGACGAGCCTCACGAGATCAGCCGGAAGACCTCTTCGTCGGTGAAGACCCCTTTGGCCCGGGCGCGCGGAACGCCGACGCGGCGCGACTCCAGGGCAGCGTCCTGCCACAGCTTGCGAAAGATGGCGAGGCGCACGTATTCGCTCGTCGTCAAGCCGCTCTCCCGCGCAGCGCGCTCGATGAGCTTCTTGCTCTGACCCGGCAGGCTGACCGTCAGCGTCGCCCTCATCCCTGTAACATTAGATCATACAGGACGGCCAGTCAATCCCGCTTGGTGCATCTACTCCGCCCGCAGCGTCACCGCCGGGTCGACCGCCGCCGCGCGCCGAGCGGGCAGGTAGCAGGCGGCCAGCGACACCGCCGCCAGCAGGGCGGGCACGGCCGCGAACGTGAGCGGATCGTGGGCGCGAGTCTCGTAGAGCAGCGACTGCAGCAGCCGCGCGGCGGCGAGCGCGCTCGGCAGGCCCAGCAGCAGGCCGAGGGCCACGAGCCGCATCCCGCGCTTGAAAACGAGCGCGAGCACCTGCGCGCGATCGGCGCCGAGCGCCACCCGCACCCCGATCTCACGCGTCCGCTGCGCGACCGCGAAGGCCAGCACGCCGTAAAGGCCGATGGCCGCTAGCAGCAGCGCGCCCACGGCGAAGCCCGTGAGCGCCGCGGCGCTCAAGCGCTGCGGAGCCGCAGCCTCGCTCACCACGTCTGCCATCGTCGTCGCCTTGGCGACGGCGAGCGACGGATCCAGGCCGGCGAGCACGCCGCGCACGCTCGGTGCGAGCGACGCCGCGTCCACGTCGCCGTTGACCGCGACCAGCATGCGGCGCAGGAACCCCGCGGTTGGGGCGGCCAGCGCCTCGTCGGGCAGCTCCGAGTACGGCACGTAAGCGTGGATCTCCGGCTCGCTGCCGAGCGGGCCGTCGACGACGTCTCCCACCACGCCGACGACCGTCTTCCACGGGGCCGGGGAGGCGGGAATGCCCCACTTGAGCCGCTTGCCGATCGGATCCTCGCCGGGCCAATAGCGGTCGGCGATGTTCTTGCTGACGATCACGGCCCCGCGGTCCTCCAGCTGCTCCTCGGGTGTGAAGTTGCGCCCGCGGAGGATCGGGATGCCGAAGGTCGAGAAATAGTCCCCATGCGCCCAGGTGACCCCGATGCTCGACGGCGGGCCGCTCGAGGGATCGACAGCCTCGGGCGTGAACGCCCGCCGGTCCGCGTCCGGCTGGAGCGGCAGGTCGGAGGCGACGGCTGCGGCCTTGACGCCCGGAACCGCGCGCACTCGCTCCGCGAGCGTCTGGTAGAACGAGCGGATGAGCGCGGCCTGGTCGTAGGCGGCGTGCGGCAGCGTGACTTCCAGGCTCAGCACGTTCCGCGCGTGGACTCCGGACTCGGCGCTCATCAGCCGGTTGAAGCTCCGGACCAGCAGTCCGGCCCCCGTGAGCAGCACGAAGGCGAGCGTGACGCTCGCGACCACCAGCCCCGCCTGCACGCGGCCCTGATGACGACCGCCGACCGAGCGCGCGCCTTCGCGCAAGACGTCGGCCAGCTCGCGCCGGCCCGCGAGCAGCGGCACGAGGCCGAAGAAGAGCGCCGTGGCGACGGAGACGACGACGCTGAAGACGACGACACGGACGTCGAGCGCGACCTCGGACACGCCGGGCAGGCGAGCCGCGAGGACCGCCGGGATCGCGGCGAGCGCCGAGCGAGCGATCGCCAGGCCGAGCGCTCCGCCGGCCAGGGCCAAGAGCAGGCTCTCGACGAGCAGCAGCTGGAGCAGCCGGTGGCGAGCGGCCCCGATCGCGATCCTCACGCCCAGCTCGCGCTCCCTCGCCACCGCCCGGCCGAGGAACAGGTTGGCCACGTTCGCGCAGGCGACGAGCAGCACGAGGCCGACGGCGCCGAGCAGCATCCAGAGCGGCCGCCGCACCGCGCCCGTGATCTCGTCGACGAACGGCGTGGCCGCGATCTGCAGCGTCATGCCGCCAAGTTCGGACGGGTAGTTCTCCTTGACGCGCGGCCCGAGCGCCGCCGTGTCGCGCACGGCCTGCTCCGGCGTCATACCGTCCTTGAGGCGGCCGATGACGCTGTGGTGGTAGAACATCCCGCGCGCCTGCCGCTCGAAGGGGTTGATGACCCGCGGCACGTCACGCCCACGATCGTGTACGCCTGGCGATCCAGAGTCAGCCGCTCGCCGACGGCCGACGACGCCCCGAACCGGCGGCGGCGGAGCCGATCGCCGATGACGACGACCGACTGCTCGGATCGCTCCTCGTCCGGCGCGAACGTGCGGCCCTGCGCGGCGCTCACGCCGAGCAGCGGGAAGACGGCGGCTGAGACTTCCGCCACGACGACGCTCTCGGGATCGGCCACGCCGGACAGCTCGCGGTGCCGGACCCGGTAGATGCCGAGATCGGTGAAGGCGCCCTGGTACTCGCGCAGATCGAGGAAGTCGGCGGGCGAGACGCCGAAGCGCGGGACCCCGGACTGCGGGATGACCTCGTGGATCATCATCAGCCGCTCGGGACGAAGGTAGCCGAGCGGACGCAGCAGCACCGTGTTCACCAGGCTGAAGACGGCGCTGGCGGCGCCGATCCCGAGGGCCAGCGTCAGGACCGTCACGCCCGTGAACACCGGCGACTTCGCGAGCGCGCGAAGCGCGTGACGCAGATCGACCGACAATGAGTCCATGTGGTCCTCGCCTCCGAGAGTGACGGCGTAGCGGCGCTGCCGCGCCCGCTGGTCGTCGGAATGGATCATGGGGATGGCCCGCCGCAGGTCCGCGAGCGCGTATCGCCACACGGCCCGCCACCCGCGGGCGGCCAGGATCTCGTCGAAGTCGGCTTCCAGGTCCGAGGCGAAGCGATCGCGGAATCCCCGCGGGTAGAGCCGCAGCAAGGCGCGTAGCAGCAGCGTCGCCCCGCGGGTCCGCGGCATGGTCTACGCCTCGTCCGGCACCAGCCGCCTGGCGCGGACGATGGCGGCCAGGCGGGCGAGCCGTTCGGCTTCCTGGGCGAGCGCCCGCCGGCCGGCCGGGAGCAGCGTGAACATGCGACGCCGATCGTCGCTGCGCGCGGGCAGCTCCCGGACCAGGCCGGCCTCCTCCATCCGCTCGAGCGAGCCGTAGATCGTCCCCGGCCCCATGCGAGGCTCGCCGCCGGTCGATCGCTCGACCGCCTGCATGATCGCGTAGCCGTGCAGCGGCCCCTCCGCGAGCGCTAAGAGGATGTGGAAGACGGCGGGCGTGAGCGGGGCGGCGCGCTTCCGAGTTGGCCTATCCACGAGGGACGAGTATTACCGCGACGGTAATAGTTGTCAACGGCCAAGCTGCATCGCGACCTGAAGTCGCAGGGCCACGGGTCGTCGAAAACCCCTTCTGGACGGTGAACAAGCTCGCCCAGCGGCTCGGCGTCGCGTTCACCACCGCCCAGCGCGCCATCGACCGTCTGGCAGCCGCGGACGTGGTCACGCTCGCGAGCGAGGCGAAGCGCAACCGCGTCTACTGCGCGCGGGCGATCCTCAACATCCTGGAAGAACCGCCGCGCCTGCCCGGCACCGAGCACGCGCGCCCGCACGGGAGGCGGCCATGAGCCCCGAGGGGCAGGGGTCCGGGGTCCCACAGGGACCACCATTCCGACACATCCTGTCTGCCGGTTTCGGCGGACGCGCCCAGGGCCTCTTGACACGGGCCGCCTCGCGGCCTACTATATCGTCAATCGATATATCGACAATGGATAGCCCACGCACTCCCGGGTCGTTCCTGCCCCTGCCGGACGCCGAGCTCGAGATCCTCATCGCGCTGGCGGACGGCGAGTCCCACGGGTACGCGATCATGCGGGCGGTGGCCGAGCGCACGGAGGGGCGGAGGCGGCTGGGGCCGGGGACGCTCTACACGGCCCTGAAGCGGCTTCTTGCCGCTCGCCTCATCGAGGAAGTAGGGGCGAGCCGCGATGCGGAGGGTGAGGAGGCGCGCCGCCGCCTCTACCGCCTGAGCCACTTCGGCTCGCGGGTGCTCGCGGCGGAGTTGGACCGGCTGTCCACCCTCGTCCGGCACGGGAGAAGACGGCTGCACCTCCTGCCTTCGGGGGGGCGGTCGTGAGACAGGCTTCTCCGGCGGCGCTGCGCCTGTCCGTGTGGGCGTATGCGCACCTGCTGCGGGCCTATCCGGCGTCCTTCCGCGCGGAGTTCGGTGGCGAGATGGCCCTCCTGTTCTCGGACTGCTGCTGGGAGGAGTGGCGCTCCGCCGGCCCGGCGGGCGTCTGTCGTCTGCTGGCCCGCGCCGCGCTCGACACTCTCGTGTCGGCCCCGCCCCTGTGGGCCGAGCGACTGGAGGAGACCATGAAGGGACACTCGGCCGATCGTCAATGGGGCTTCTGGCTGGCCGATCACGGGCTCGCCATGGGCGGCCTTGCCCTGCTGGCGGTGGGAGCGGCGACGTCGTGGTGGGCGATGTCGCTGGGCTGGGCAGCACTGGCGATCGCCTTTTTCGCCTGGGTGGCCGAGGCGGACGGCTTCGCCGTGCCCCGCCCCGGGCGGGTGGCGATCCGGAGGGGCGGCTTCGACATACCCCTCGCCTTCAAGGTCCGGCGCGGGGAGCGGGTGCTCCTCTTCGTCTGCGAGGAGGACCCCGAGCGAGGAGGCTGGTCGGACGTCTACACGGTGCTCGACCAGCCGAAGGGCACCGACGGCTCCGACGGCTTCGAGCCTCTCTACTGCCTTCCCCCCGCAACCCCCCCCAGCGGGTGGTCGCTCCGTGGCCGTGTCCCGGTCGACGACCTGCGATTCGAGCACCACGAGCGTGTGGTCTACGTCACGCGGGGATCGCTCGAGCGCTCGCTGTCCGCAGCCGGGATGTGAGCCCACAGTGAGCCAGGACGCCAGTCGGATCGGAAAGCTGATCCTCGTGCCGGCAGTGATCACGCTCGCCGTCACGTTGTTGCGTCTCGTCGGGGAGTTGCAGGGCTGGTCGCCTGCTCTGTTCAACCGGGGCGACAAGCCGTTTAGCCCCTCGCTCGTCGGGATCGTGTGGCTGGTCCCGGTGTTCGGCGCCTGGTTCGGATGGAAGCTGACCCGCGCCGGGTCGGGGCCGGGGAGCCTCGGCCGCGCCTTCGGCCTGACGTTGGCGTCGATGGCTGTGCTACCTCTCTTCTCATTCCTCGCACCCAAAGCAGGCATCCTGCCGGAGCGCCTGTGGAGACCCAACGTGCCGCTCACTGAGAGCTTCACGATCGTGTCGGTGTTCGTCGCCTTCGCGATCGTCGGTCTCGCGATCGGCATCCTGGCCTGGCCAGCGCTCGGCCGCACCCTTCTCGCCTACGGCCTGGCCGCGCGCATCCCGGTCGCGTTGCTGATGCTCGTGGCCATGCTGGGCAACTGGGGCACCCACTACGACGCCCGGCCGTCGTCCCCCCAGATGAGCACGCTTGGGTGGTGGGTCGGGATCGGGCTGGTGCCGCAGTTCTTCTTCTGGATCTGGATCACGATCGTGTTCGGTGCGCTGTTCGGAATCGTCGCAGCGGCGATCGCGCGGCGGCGGGGAACGGCAGCAGGCTAGACAGCCGGACGCGGCCGAGCGAGAGGTGATGTCGCGAACCGACAGGCGGTTTGACCTTAGCGGGACATCCACTCGGCCCACAAGAGCTGCTTCTGCTTCTCGCACGAAGGACAGAAGCTGCGGCCACGGCAGGAGTAGGCGACAAGGGGTCAAGCGCACCGGGCGCACGTGATGGGTAGCTCGTGACCGCGGAGCGGACGAAGGCGGGCTCCTTGCGACTCAGGCGACGATCCCGGCTACGGGAACCGGCTCGGCTCCGAACGGGTCGCCGGTGACCGACTCGGCGGGCCCGAACACCGCGCCGGCTAGCATGCGGCCGCGGATGTTGGTGAACGTCTCGATCCGCTGCCGCTCGCAATCCACGAGCCAGAGCGAGCCCACGCCCATCGTGCCGTAGGCCTCGGCCTTCACTCCCCGGTCCGTCGTCTCCGTGCCGGGGGAGAGCACCTCGGCCACCCAGTCGGGCATCAACGTCACAGGAGTCGTGCCCATGTCGGGCCAGCCGGCTCCGGTGCGGCGCCAGCCAGCGACGTCGGGAACGAGGCGGCTGAGGGCCCGCTCGGAGCGCAGCTCGGGTTCGACCACGAAGAGCCATTCGGGGGGCTCGCCCCCGCGCGCGTGGCCAAAGCGCTGGTGGAGCGCACCGAAGAGACGTCCCTGCGTCGCTCCATGTTTCGGCCGAGGCCGCGGCGACATCATGTAGACTCCGGCTGCGATCTCACCGCTCACTCCTTCCGGTTCGTTTTCCAGCCGAGCTTCGAGGGCTCGAAAGTGGCGGAGCAGGCTGTCGTCGACTGCGGTGGCCATGGCCTCGCGCTTAGCCTACCACCGCCGGAGTGCGCCCGCGACGGCATGGAGCGGGCGCAGCGACTGTAGCTCCGCCGATCCGCGGCCTGAGCGCGAGCGTGGTGACGTACGGTCTCTAGCGGGACATCAGATCTTCTTCGAGCTTTCGCAGGGGGTCGAGTTTTGCCAGGGTCTCCTCGGCGGCGGCGCGGACCGCGGGCTCCGGGTCGGTCGCGAGGGGGGTGAGGAGCTTGCGGGCGGTGCGCTCGTCGAAGAGGACGAGGCTCGAGGCGGTGGCGGACCGGACCACGGGGTCGGAGTCCTGCGCGAGACGGGCGGCGGCGGCGAAGGCGTCTCCCGGGGCGATGTGGAGGTTCAGGGAGAGGAAGTTCAGGTTGGCGGCGGCGGCGGCGCGGGCGTCGGG
>DATEUE010000169.1:0-4636 GCA_035283305.1 Vicinamibacteria bacterium
CGAAGCGCCCGAGCACCAGGCTGAGGGCGAGCCCCACCGCGACCGCGATCGCCTGTCCTCCCAGGCCGGACTCGCCGAGGTGCGAGCGCCACCACAGGGCGACGTAGAGCGCCGCGCCGACGGCGACGGCGATGCCCACGCGCCGCGCCAAGTTGTCTCCCGCCTCGCGCCCGCGGCGCCGCGCCCAGGCCGCGAGCAGGCCTCCCAGGAGGGCGACCGCACCCGTGAGCACGCCGAACGCGACTACGAGGTAGAGCGCCAGCACCACGAGGTCGCGCGGCTCGTCCAGCAGGCGACGGTCGAGGCCCGCCGCCGCGAGCGTCGCCGCGAGCCCGAACAGCACCCCGCCCACGAGGCCGACTCTCGCCGCCGCGCGCAGGGACGCGCGCAGGGGAGTCCCCCCCGAGGCCCCGGTCAGCACGAAGCGGTCGAGCGAGCTGTCGAGGTAGCCGAGCCGCCGCAGCTCCTCGCGAACCGATTCGACCGAGGCGAGCGGCGGTCGCTCCGCACTCATCAGGGCAGCCAGCGCCCGCTGAAGCGGTAGATCACCGAGGCGTAGACGCGGTTCGTCGTGAGCGCGTAGCGAATCGGGGGGGCCGTGGTCGCCCCGGCGGCCACGAAGTACTCGCCGAACTCGTAGACCCACGCGACGTCGAGCTGCAGTGCGCCGAGGATGAGCCCGGTGCCCGCCGTGATCCCGTTGAAGCGCACCGTGTCGTTGCCCGCCGGGGCAATCTGTCGGTCGTTGAAGTAGCCGCCGCGCAGGGGGATCTTGAGACGCCCCTTGATCAACACCCACTCGACGCCCGCTCGGATCTGCTCGGCGTCCTGCTGGGCGACGACGAGCGCGGGGTCGTTCGGGTCGTCGGGGTCCGGCACGGTTTTGAGCGTCGGGTACTGGAGTTGCTGGAAGAACAAGGGCGGCGGTGGCTGACCGGGGTTGCCCTCCGCGTCGGAGGCCGGCGTGAACCGCACCTCGAAGTAGTCGCGGATGCGTGCACTCGACCAGTCGCTGCGCGTGTAGTCCGCCGACAGCGTCAGCGTCTCGCGCGCCCGCCAGGAGAGGCCGAAGCCGAACGAGGACGGGAAGTCGAGCCTCACCGAGTTGCTCGAGAAGGCATTGCTGGTGATCTCGTCGGGCTCTTCGGGATCGCCGAAGTAGTCGCGGCGCGCCCGGTCGAGGCCCACGGTCGCGGTGAACGGTGTCTTGTAGACCGCGGCGAGGTTCAGGGTCTCGATCGGCGAGACGATCAGCCCGAGGTTGAAGCTCCAGCCGCGCGGACGGAAGTCGAGGTCGAAGTGGCGGCGCTGCCGGTTGGTGGGGAGATTGTACAGGTTCCGCTCGAGACTCTGCCCGTAGCCGTTCAGCCAGCGGTTCACCGTGAAGCCGGCGCGCACGTGGCGGCTCAAGCGCAAGCCGGTGCCCAGGGCGACCACGTCGAAGCCGCCGTCGCTCACTCCGTCGTCGACGCGCACCAGCCCGACCCCGTTGCCTTCGTCGTCGCCGATGGCCCCGTACTGGTCGATGTGGCGCGTGCCGTCGAACGAGATGGCCCGCTGGTAGCTGAGCTGCACCGCTCCCCTCACTTCACCCGCGCCCACGGGCCAGGTGAACGCCGCGAAGTCGACCGAGCTGCCTTTCAGGCTGTCGTTGTCGAGGTTCTCCACCGTGGTGAAGCTGTTGTAGACCCCCACGAGCGACAGCTCGGGCGCGCGCAGGTAGCTGAGGCCTGCCGGGTTCCAGGACGCGGCCGTGGCGTCGTCGGCCCGCGCGAGAAACGCCCCGCCCATCCCGTAGGCGCGCGCCCCTGAACCCAGGGTGAGGTTCTGCTGACCGGGGATGGCGATGGGGTCGTCGCCCACGGGCTCCTGCTGTGCCGAGGCCGTCTGGGCACCCAGCAGCACGGCGAGACAAAAAATCGTTCCCGCTGCGCGCACGGGGGAGGGTCCGGCGTGGGCGGTGGGGCGCGGCACCATCGGCGTCGGAAGCATAACACGCGGTCCCCGGCAGGCCGGCCGAAAGGCGGCCTTATGATGGCAGTCCGATGCCCAGTGGTCCGCGCCGCGCCGAGGTCGCCTTGCTGCTCGCCGCGGCCGTCGTGGCGCTCCTCGTCGCCGAAGGCGCCGCGCGGCTGCTGAGCGGAGACGGGGCGAGCGGCTACGCGCCGCTGCGCACCGGTCGCCGCGATCGTCAGCCGATCAACGCGCTCGGCTATCGCGACCTCGAGCGCGTCCAGCCGAAGCCCCCGGGTGTCCGCCGCCTGGTCTGTCTCGGCGACTCGTTCACCTGGGGCGTGGGCGTGCTGTTCGACGACGCGTGGCCGCAGCGCGTCGAGCGCACGCTCTCGCGCACGCGCGGCGAGCGCTGGGAAGCCGTGAACCTGGCCGAGCCGGGGATGAACGCCGTCGAGCAGCTGAGCCGGCTCGACAGCGAGGGCTTCGGCTACGGGCCCGACGTCGTGGTGCTGGCGTGGGTGCTGAACGACAGCGAGGACGAGGACGCCGCCGAGGCACGCCGCGCCCGCGACTGGGCCGAGGCGGAAGGCAGCAAGCCGGGCCCGCTCGAGGCTTTCGGGTCGCGTTCCGCGCTCGTCCGCCTCGTACGCAGCCGGGTTCACGCGACGCTCGAGAACCGCCGCCGCATCTCCGGCTATCGCTCGATGTACGCGGACGGCTACGCCGGCTGGACGAAGGCGCGCCAAGCGCTCGTCGCGATGGGCGGGCTGTGCCGCGCGCGAGGCGTGCCGTTCGTGGTGGTGGTGTTCCCGCTCTTCGCCAACCCGCTCGATGCGCGCTATCCGTTCGCCGAGCTCCACGCGAAGGTGGCGCAGGCGGCGGGGGAGGCCGGCGCTCGGACGGTCGACCTCCTGCCATCTTACCGCAAGGTCGATTGGAGGCTGCTGGTCGTGGACGGCGCAGCTGACGAGCATCCCAACGAGATCGCCCACCGCATCGCCGCCCAGGCCATCGCCCGGGCGATGGACGACGTCGTGCCCCGCCCGGCGGCGCCCGCGCGTCCATGAGCCGCGCGCTTCAGTCGGGGCTCCTGGCCGCCCTCGTGGGGCTCCAGGCGGGCCTCTCCGTCCACGCCATGCGGGGCCACTCGGCCACGTTCGACGAGGGTGCCCACCTGCCGGCCGGCTACACCCACCTGGCACTCGGCGACCACCGGCTGAACCCCGAGCAGCCGCCGCTCGTGAAGCTGCTGGCTGCGGCGCCGCTGCTCGCGGTCGGGCCCGAGATGCGCGCCACGGACGTCTCCTGGACGCGGGCCCGGCAGTGGGAGTTCGGGCGGCGTTTCCTGTACCGATGGAACGACGCCGATCGGCTGCTGCTGCTGGGTCGGCTGCCGGTGGTGGCACTCGCTTCGTGCCTGGTCATAGCCGTCTTCTTCGCGGCCCGGGAACGCTTCGGCCTCCTGGCCGGCGCCTCTGCCGCGTTCCTGACCGCTCTCTCGCCGGACGTGCTGGCGCACGGCGCGCTCGTGACCACCGACCTCGGCTTCGCGCTCTTCTTTCTTCTCGCCGTGATCGCCTTCGAGCGACTGCTGGCGCGCGCCACGGCCGGCCGCCTGCTCGCGGCGGGGCTCCTGACCGGCGCCGCCTTCGCCGCCAAGTTCTCGGCGCCCATCCTGATCGCCGTCTTCGTCCTGCTCGGCTTGCGTTGGACCCTGGCAGAGGCGCCCGTCCTGGAGCGGCGGGCTCGGCTCGGTCGGCTGGCGCTGCAGCTGGGCGCCGTCGCGGCGATCGCGCTCGCGGTCGTGTGGGCCGCCTACGGCTTCCGCGCGGCGCTGTCGTCCGACCCCGCGCTGCGGGCCGAGCTCGCGGGGTCGCTCGCAGCCTCTCACTCGGGCGCGCTCGAGCGCGCGGTGGCTTTCGCAGGTCGGACCGGGATCGTTCCCGAGGACTACGCCCGCGGGATGCTGTTCGTCGCCGAGCACTCGGCCGCGCGCCCCACGTTCCTGATGGGCGAGCTCAGCGACCACGGCTTTCCGCACTACTTCGCGGTCAGCTTCCTGCTCAAGACCCCGGTGCCGCTGCTGCTGCTGACGGCCGTGGCGCTAGTGCGCGCGCCGCGGCTGCGGCGCAGGGACGCGGCACTCGTCTTCATCCCGGTGGCGGTCTACCTCACCGCGACCGCGACCCGGGGCCTTCAGATCGGCCATCGGCACCTGCTGCCGATCTACCCGTTCCTGTTCCTGGCGGCCGGCGAGGCGGCGGCGGCGCTGCGCTCGTGGCGCGCGCCGAGGGGCGCCCGGCTCGCGGCGGCACTCGCGCTCTGGTACGCGGGCGGCACGCTGCTCCAGCATACGCACCACCTCGCCTACTTCAACGAGATCGCGGGCGGACCGCGCAACGGCTGGCGCCTGCTGGTGGACTCGAACCTCGACTGGGGGCAGGACCTGAAGCGGCTCGCCGAGTGGATGCGCGCCCACGGCGTCCCCCGGCTGAAGCTGTCCTACTTCGGGAGCGCCGATCCCTCGTACTACGGCATCGAGCATGAGGCGCTGCCCGGCTACACGGCTCCCCACGCGGCGCGGATCACGCGCGAGATCCTGCCCGGCGACGTGGTGGCGGTGAGCGCCACCAATCTCCAGGGCGTCTACCTCGAGAGCCCGCAGGACCGTGCGCTCATG
>DATEUE010000170.1:0-4640 GCA_035283305.1 Vicinamibacteria bacterium
CGGCTGCTGCTCGAGCGCGGCTCGGCGCTGCTCGCCGCGGGCCGTACGAGCGAGGCGCTCGAGTCGCTGCGCGCCGTCCAGCTCGCCAGCCTGAGTCCCGACGAGGCCGACCTCGCGAAGGTCCGGCTCGCGCGTGCCCTCATGCTGCGCGGGCGGCGATCGGAAGGCCGCGCCCTGCTGCTCAAGGTCGGCTCGAGATCGCCGCATGCGGCCGAGGCCGCGTTTCGCCTCGCCGCCGACTCCGCGCGCCGCGCGCGCACCGCGCAGGCCTACCTGCCGGTCGCCGACCGCTTCCCCGGGACGCCGTGGGGCGAAGAGGCTCTGCTGTCGCTCGCGAACCACTACCAGAAGGACGCGCTCGACGACGGCGCCGCGCCCTGGTGGCGGCGGCTGCTCGCCGAATACCCGGACGCACGCTACGCGGAGCGCGCGGCCTGGCGCGTCGGCTGGGGCGACTATCGCGCCTCGCGCTTCGAGCAGGCGGCGCAGACGTTCGAGGGCACGGCCAGACGCCGTCCACCGAGCACAGCCACGCCGGGCCTGCTCTACTGGTCGGGCCGCGCGCGGCTCGCGCTCGGCCAGGACGCCCGGGCGCGCGAGCTCTTCAGGGAGACGGTCCAGCGCTACAAGAACGCGTACCACGGCGCGCGCGCCCAGGACGCGCTCGCCCGCCTGGGTGGCGTGGTCGCGGCGCCGCCCGTGCTGACCGCCGTGGCGCCGGTGCCGGAGCTGCCGCTGCCCGAGCCGCGCGCGAGCCGGGCTCGCCAGCTGCTGCTGATCGACCGGCTCGACGAGGCGGCGAGCGAGCTGCGGCTGCTCCCGGGCACGCCGCGGGTGACGGCTACCGTGGCCTGGGTCGACTGGCAGCGCGGGCGCCTGCGCCCGGCGATCACCGCCATGAAGCGCGCATACCCCGAGTGGGTGGGAGAGGCGGGCGACCGGCTGCCGCGGGAAGTGTGGCAGGTGATGTTCCCGATCCGCTACGACCAGGAGCTGCTCGCGGCGGCTCGCGAGGACGGGCTCGATCCAGCGCTCGTCGCCGCCTTGATCCTGCAGGAGTCGAGCTACGATCCGTTCGCCCTTAGCCGAGCCGGGGCGCGCGGCCTGATGCAGGTGATGCCCGCGACCGGACGCACGATCGCCCGCGCCAAGGGAGTTCGCTTCAAGCGCGCGGCGCTGCACGACCCCGCCACCAGCCTCGACTTCGGGACCCATTACCTGCGCCAGATGAGCGAGCGCTACGGCGGCGCCGTCGAGAAGGTGCTCGCCGCATACAACGCCGGGCCGCACCGAGTGGACGCCTGGACGCTCGCCCGCGGCGAGCAGCCGGCCGAGGACTTCATCGAGACGATCCCGTTCACCGAGACGCGCAACTACGTGATGATCGTGCTCGCGAACCGCGAGCAGTACCGGCGGCTCTACGGCCTGGCCCGCACCGCGCCTGCGCCGCTCGTCGGGGGTCGCAAGCCGTGAGCTTCCGCCTCGGCGACTTCCGCCCGCAGATCGACCCCAAGGTGCTCACCCGCGAGCCCGGCACGCGCTCCGACGGGCGCGGGCCGGACGAGCTGCGGCCCGTCCGCCTCACCACCGGCTTCCTGAAGCACGCCGAGGGCTCGTGCCTCGTCGAGGTAGGCGACACGCGCGTCGTGTGCGCCGCGAGCTTCGAGGACAAGGTGCCGCCCTTCCTCAAGGGCAAAGGCGAGGGCTGGGTCACCGCCGAGTACGGCATGCTGCCGCGCGCCACGAACACGCGCTCGCCGCGCGAGGTGGTGAAGGGCGCGCCTTCGGGCCGCACGCACGAGATCCAGCGCCTGATCGGGCGCTCGCTGCGCGCGGTGGTCGACATGAAGGCGCTCGGCGAGCGCACCGTCTGGATCGACTGCGACGTGCTGCAGGCCGACGGCGGCACGCGCTGCGCGTCGATCACGGGCGCCTTCGTCGCGCTCGTCGAGGGCCTGCGCCTGAAGCGCCGCGCGGGCGGGCTCGCCGAAGTCCCCGTCACGGACTACGTGGCGGCCGTCTCCGTCGGCAAGGTGGGCGACGCAATCCTGCTCGATCTCAACTACGAGGAGGACTCGACGGCCCACGTCGACATGAACATCGTCAAGACCGGTCGCGGCCGCTTCATCGAGATCCAGGGCACCGCCGAAGGGCGGCCCTTCAGCGAGGAAGAGCTCGCCCTGCTGATGGCCTCGGCCGACAAGGGCGTCCGCGAGCTGGTCGCGCTGCAGAAGCGGGCCCTCGGCGATTTCGAGCCCAAGGCGGGCTAGCGCCCGTCAGCCGCGGTCGCCCATTCCCTCGAGGAATCCACGCAAGCGCGCAAAGGCCTTGCCACGGTGGCTGACCTTGTCCTTCTCGGCGCGCGGCACCTCGCCGAAGGTCCGGTCGTAGGGCGGGTAGAAGAACAGCGGGTCGTAGCCGAAGCCGTTCGTGCCTCGCATCGCGTCGGCGATGAAGCCCGAGACGCTCTCCTCCGCCTCGAAGAGCACGGCGTCCCCCCGCGCCACGACGACGGCGCTCGTGAAGCGGGCACCACGCTCGGCGAGGGGCACGCCGCGCAGCTTCTCGAGCAGCAGCCGGTTGCGGGCGAGATCGCTCGCCCCGTCGCCTCCGAAACGGCTCGAGAACAGGCCGGGCGCGCCGCCCAGGGCGTCGACCGAGAGGCCGGAATCGTCGGCCACCGTGAGGCGGCCCGAGCGGCGCGCATAGGCGAGCGCCTTGATGCGCGCGTTCTCGAGGAAGCTCGCTCCCGTCTCCTCGGGCGCTTCGACGAGGCCGATCTCGGCCGGGCCGAGCACGCGGAACGGCAGCCCCTGCGCGAGCAGGCGCATCTCCTCGAGCTTGCCCGGGTTCTGGCTCGCGAGCAGAAGGTCCGACATGGAGCGGGCATGATACCGCCCCGGGCTGGTATCATTATTTCGTCGGACGAGGACGCACGCTTCGAAGAGCCGTCGCTTTGTGACGCTGTAACGGGGAGTAGCTCAGCCGGGTAGAGCACGAGCCTTGGGCGCTCGCGGTCGCAGGTTCGAATCCTGTCTCCCCGACCAAAGGTGGCACTCGTGCTACACTTCGACGTTTGGCGCCTGCGCCTGTAGCTCAGTTGGATAGAGCAGCAGCCTTCTAAGCTGCGGGTCAGGGGTTCGAATCCCTTCAGGCGCGCCATTCGATCGGTGGTGGCTGTAGCTCAGCTTGGTTAGAGCGCTTGGCTGTGGCCCATGAGGTCGCGGGTTCGAATCCCGTCAGCCACCCCACACATTCCTTGAACGAGCGAGACCAAACTCGGCCGATCCAGTGCACCGCCTGTGGGCGGTCGTTCGCCTCGCCGCGGTGGATCGGACTACAGGGCCCGCTCTGCGCAGCCTGCTTCGACCGCCTGCGGCGCGAGGAGCAGGTGCGGACTCACCACACCGGGCAGCCGGCCGGCCTGCGCGGCTGGCTGCGGGACCTGCTGGGCCGCTGAGGCCCGGGTCTTTTCGACCTCAGCCGCCGGCGCGCGAGTCCAGGTAGCGCAGCCAGCGCCCCACGATCTCGCGGTTCGGCCCGTTGCTGGCGAGGTAGGCCTTGCCGTAGCGACGCAGGCGCTGCTCCTCCTCCGCGAGCGCCCCGCCCGCGGCCTCGCGCGAGAACCCCTCGAAGAGGAGCGCGAGCGTCGCGAAGAGCGCCTGGGTGTCTTCCGGGTGGGCGTCCACCCAGGTGGTCAGCAGCGTGAGCGCCTGCTCGCTGTGGCCCGCCAGCGCGTGCACCAGGCCGAGCCGCCGACGCAGCCCCTCGTCCTGCGGGAACGCGGCGTGGCCCTCGTCGAGGATCGCGACCGCCTCGGCAGTCTCGCCGGTCCGCAGCAGCGCATCGCTCAACACGACATAGAGCGCGGGGCTCCCGCTCTCGCCGATGAGCGCCGTCTGCCAGGCTCCGATCGCGTCCGCGTCCTTCCCGCCCGCCGCGTAGCACGCCCCCATGTAGACGGCCGCCGGAAAGAAGTCCGAGCGGGCCCGAAGCGCCACCTGCAGCTGCGTGAGCGCGGCGCTCAGGTTGCCGCCGGCGTGGTAGGCGACGCCGCGCAGGAAGGCCACGCGCGGGTCCTCCTTGGTCTCGCCCGAGAGACGACCGAGCATGCTCTCGGGGCGACCCTGGCGCGCCTCCTCGACCGCAGCCGCCAGAGCTTCGGAGAGCGGTCCGGGGGCGATCTCGCTCATGCGGTCGAGGAAGTAGGAGAGCACCTCGGGCGTCAGCAGCTCCCGCCGGTCGTATGGACGCGCCTCCGTGAGCAGGCCCGCGAGCGGAGCACGGACGGCGGGCGCTCCGGCGCGCGGGGTCGCGATCCGGAAGGGGCGTGTCAGCGCCGTGACGGGCTTGTCCCCGACCGAGACGGCGGCGCGTGCCACGTAGTCGCCCGGGGGCAGCAGCCCGCCTCCGAGCGTCGCGCGCGCCACGCGGATGCCGTCCGCGTCGGCAGGCGTCGCCTGAAGCGGAACGTGCAGGAGTGCCTGCCCTTCGGCCGACTCGGCTACTTCGACGGCGACCGACGCGTTCGCGAGCGCGTCCTTGTCCTGACCCGCCACCTCGATCATGGCCACGAGCCCAGCGGCCTCCATCTCGAGGTCGACCGCCGGCGTCAACGCGTCCGAAGAGAACGGCGCAAG
>DATEUE010000171.1:0-6129 GCA_035283305.1 Vicinamibacteria bacterium
CTCAACCGGCTCAACGTCATCTCCTACGGCGAGGACAAGCCGGTGGCGGAGAACAAGACCCGGGACGAGCGGGCCCAGAACCGCCGGGTCGTGATCCGGATCCTGGAGTAATGCCGAGCGCCGGCTTGCCTGCGTTGGGCAAGCCGGCGCTTTGTCGTTTTCGGGTGCTGTCTCGGTCCTAGCAGGCTCCCCGGGGGTCAGTCGTCCGGCTGGCCTGTTGCCCGTTTCCTGGAATAGCCGGGGCCTCTCGGCCGTATGATTCCCGGGAGGTGATGGGGCCCGACGAGTCGTTCCTGATCGCCCGGGCGCGGCGGGGAGACGCGAGCGCCTTCGAGGCGATCGTGGAGCTCCACCAGCGCCGGGTCTACGGCGTGGCCCTGCGGATCGTGCGCAACCACGGCGCGGCCGACGACGTGGCCCAGGAGGCGTTCCTGCGGGCCTGGCGCTCGCTCGACCGCTTCGAGCTCGGACGGCCTTTCGGGCCCTGGGTCTGCCGGATCGCGGCGAACCTCGCGGTCAACCACGTCCGCTCGCCGCGTGCCCGCGAGGAGGGCCTGCCCGAGGGGTACGGCGAGACGAGGGCGTCCGGGCCGGGGCCGCTCGGGACGCTGCTCGACGCCGAGGCCACGCGTGTCCTCGACGCGGCGATGGCGGAGCTGCCACGCGAGCAGCGCGCGGTGCTGGTGATGCGGGCGGTCGAGGAGATGTCGTACGCGGAAATCGCGGAGGCGCTCGGGATCAGCCCGGGCACTGTGATGTCGCGGCTGTATCGGGCGCGCGAGCGGCTCGCGCTCGCGCTGCGCCCGTACCTGGGCCGGTCGGCGGAGAGGCGGAAGGCGGGAGCGTGATGAGCGGCCACGAGCACGAGCGGCTGTCGGCGTACCTCGACGACGCACTGGCGGCGGACGAGCGCGCCCAGGTCGCGGCCCACCTCGACGCTTGCGGGGAATGCGCGGCCCGGCTCGCCGAACTCGCGGCCGTGGACGGGGCCGTGGCCTCCGTGCCGTCCGAGGCGCCGCCGGGCTATTTTGAGGCCTTCCCCTCACGCGTGCGGGCACGGCTCGAGCCGAGGGCCTCCGCTCGGCGCCTGCCGGTCTGGACGTGGGCGGCGGCGGCGGCACTGCTGCTAGCGGTCGTCGCGCCCCTCACGCTGCTGAGGCAGTCCGACGACGGCTCCCGTGCTCCTGCCCGGGAGATCCCCGCCGCGGCGGCGGCACCCGAGTCCGCCAAGCCCCAGGCGAGGTTCGAAGCCCAGGCACCTGAGCCAGCCCGCGCCGAGCCCAAGGCGGACACGCCACCCCGGCGGCCGGTCCCCGCGCGCGTCTCGCCGGTGCCGCAGAAGCGCGAGCCTGGATTCGCATCCGCGCCGGCCGAGGTGGACGCGCCGGCGGCCCGGGAGCCCGCGGCGCCGACCGCGGCGGCGCGCGAGGAGGAAGTCGCGGCCCTGGCGGACAGGGCGGCGATGGCCGAGGCGGTGGCCTCTGGAGCCCGCAATCAGGCGAAGGCGTCCGGCGAGGCCGCCCACGACGCGGTCGCCCAGTCCACGCCCGACGAGGCCCGGCTCGCTCGCGGTCGGGCCGCCGGGTCGGCTGCGGGAGCGATGGCCGCGCCAAAGCTGGTCACGGCCGAGGCCGAGTGGCAGCGCCTGGACGCCGCGCGACCGCGCACGCCGGCCGAGTGGCGGCGGCTGCGGGAGGAATGGCGCCTTTTCGTGGCGCGCGACCCGGCCGGCCCGCAGGCGGACGAAGCGCGGGTGCGGGTGATCGAAGCGGGGCGCGAGGCGTGGCGCGCCGGCAGCGACCCGGCCGACGAGGCTCGCTTCCGGCAGGACGCCGCCGACTACCTGGAGCGAGAGGGCGCGCTGCAGAAGGAGCGCGTGAGGGGCCTCGTTCGCTAGGCCGGCTCGGGAGGCGGCCGCAGGCGGCTGTGGCGGATGCCGTACAGGAAGTAGATCGCGATCCCGATCGCCATCCACACGCCGAAGCGGATCCAGGCCGTGCGGGGCAGCCCCGCCATCACGACGACGCACGCGACCGCGCCGAGCGGGGCCACCAGCCACACGAACGGCACGCGGAAGGGACGCGGCCGGTCGGGGTCCTTGAGCCGCAGCGCGAGCACACCGACGCAGACGACCAGGAACGCGAACAGCGTGCCGATGTTGGTGAGGTCGTAGGTCTCGTCGTCGTCGAGCAGCGACGAGCCGAGCGCGACCAGGATCCCCGTGATGATGGTCGTGACGTGCGGCGTCCGGAAGCGGGGGTGCAGCGCGCGGAAGGCGGGTGGCAGCAGGCCGTCCCGGCTCATCGAGAAGAAGATGCGCGGCTGGCCGAGCTGGAACACCAGCAGCACCGCCGTCATCGACACCACCGCGCCGAAGGCGATGATCGCCTGGCCCCAGCCGATGCCGGCGACCTCGAAGGCGCGCGCCAGCGGGTCGGCGCCCTTCAGCTGCTGGTACGGGACGAGCCCGGTCGCCACCAGGCCCACGACCACGTAAATCAGCGTGCAGACGGCGAGCGAGCCCAGGATCCCGCGCGGCATGTTGCGCTGCGGGTCCTTGGTCTCCTCGGCCGCGGTCGAGATCGCGTCGAACCCGATGTAGGCGAAGAACACGATCGCCGCGCCCTGGTGGATCCCGCGCCAGCCGTTGGGAGCGAAGGGCGTCCAGTTCGCCGGGTCGATGTAGAAGATCCCGACGCCGACGAAGAGTGCGAGCACCGCCAGCTTCAGCACCACCATCGCGTTGTTGACCCAGGCGCTCTCGCGGATCCCGATCACCAGCACCCAGGTGATGAGCGCCACGATCGCGATCCCCGGCAGGTTGATCGCGACCGCGTGGCCGAGCACGAGCGGCAGCTCGCCCATGCGCTCGGGGAACGAGAACAGCACGTCGCGGTAGCTGTGCGAGAGCCAGAAGGGCAGATCGACCCCGAAGAAGCGCAGCAGCGAGCCGAAGTAGGAGGACCAGGCGATCGCGACCGCGACGTTGCCCACCGCGTACTCGAGGATCAGGTCCCAGCCGATGATCCACGCCACGAGCTCGCCGAGCGTCGCGTAGGCGTAGGTGTAGGCGCTGCCCGAGATCGGGATGAGCGCCGTGAGCTCGGCGTAGCACAACCCCGCGAGCGCGCACACCGCTCCGAGCAGCACGAACGACAGCACCAGCGCCGGGCCGGCGCCGTAGCGCACGACCGTCCCGTCGGCCGCCACCTCGCCCGTGGCCGCCGTGCCGATGGCGGAGAAGATGCCCGCTCCGATCACGGCGCCGATCCCGAGCATGACCAGGTCGGTCGCGCCGAGCGTGCGCCTCAGGCCCGAGCCGCCGCGCTCGATATCGCCGACGATGTCGGCGACCGACTTCGTCCGGAACAGCGCGTTCAGCTTCGGCTCCCTGCGCCGCCGGGCGGCGCCCCCTGTTCGGGAAAGCCGGCATGATAGCATGCGGGTTTTCGAACAACTGCGTGGGCGTGAGCCAGGGGAGCGGCAATGCTGGTGGTGATGCGTCAGGGGGCGACGCCTTCGGAGATCGCGGGCGTCGCGCGCGCGATCGAGACGCGCGGCTGGAAGGCCCACCCGATCCCGGGAGCACAGCGCACCGCGATCGGCATCACGGGCAACCGCGGCGCCGTCGACCGGCCCGTGTTCGAGAGCATGCCCGGGGTGCTCGAGGTGATCCCGGTCACCCACGCCTACAAGCTCGTGTCGCGCGAGGTGAAGCCCGAGGACAGCGTGGTAAAGGTGGGCGACGTGCCCGTGGGCGCGGGTGGGTTCGTGATCGTCGCCGGGCCGTGCGCCGTCGAGTCGCTCGACCAGATGCTCACCGTGGCGCGCCGGGTCAAGGCCGCCGGAGCGTCGCTGCTGCGCGGGGGTGCCTTCAAGCCGAGGACGAGCCCGTACTCGTTCCAGGGTCTCGGCGAGGAGGGGCTCAAGATCCTGGCGAGCGCGCGCGAGGAGACCGGGCTGCCGGTCGTCACCGAGGCGATCGACACCGAGAGCGTCGATCTCGTCGAGCGCTACGCCGACGCGATCCAGATCGGCGCGCGCAACATGCAGAACTTCTCGCTGCTGAAGCGCGCCGGCCGGGCCAGGAAGCCGGTACTGCTGAAGCGCGGCCTCGCCGCGACGCTCGAGGAGTTCCTGATGTCCGCGGAGTACATCCTGTCCGAGGGCAACTACGACGTAATCCTGTGCGAGCGCGGCGTGCGCACGTTCTCCGACTTCTCGCGCAATACGCTCGACCTCGCGGTGGTGCCGGCGGTGAAGCAGATCTCGCACCTGCCGATCCTGGTGGACCCGTCGCACGGGACCGGGCGGCGCGACAAGGTCGTCCCGATGTCGCGCGGTGCCGCCGCGGTCGGCGCCGACGGGATCATCGTCGAGGTGCACCACGACCCCGACCGCGCGCTCTCGGACGGACCCCAGTCGATCACGCCGGACGCGTTCGCTGCCCTGGTGAGCGAGCTGCGGCAGATCACGCAGGTGCTGGGGAAGTCGCTCTAGCTTGGCGGCACGCTAACGAATGACGGTGGCCGGGTCTCCAAACAGGTGGTAGATGCCGACGAGCTCGGGCATGAGGCCCGTCCCGGCGTAGGTCTTCTGCGCGGCGAGGAGCGCGTCGCCCAGCCTCGCGTGCCGGCCGCCCGTGAGCTCCGCCATCAGCGCGCGGTGGTACTGGTGAGCCGGACCGTCGAGGCTCAGGCCGCTCGGTGAGAAGCTCGCGATCGCGCCCCGTCCTTCGACCTTCAGCAGCGACTCCGTGAGCGAGTCGAACGCCGGCGCGACGAAATAGCCGTTCAGGCAGTTGAGCGTCAGCAGGAACGGCTGACGCGACTGGGCCTGGAGGCTCGGCGTGTCCCAGGAGTTCCAGACGTTCTCGCTCGCCCACACCGCCGCTCCGCCGTGGCCCACGTAGCTCAGGAAGCTCAAGCCGGAGTTGAGCGCGTCCCGGATCGCGGGGCGCGTATCCGCGCCGAGCTCACGCAGCAGCAGCACCTGCGGGCTTCTCTGCGCGAGGTAGCTCGCGGCGATGTCTCGGACGTCGGCCTCGAAGTCCCCGGCCAGATCCGAGTTGTCGGCGACGAGCGCGGCCGCGCCCGCGAGGCCCTGGCCCGAGGCCTCCCACGCGAGCAGCTTCTCGACGAGCTTGTGCGCCTGCTCGGCCGTCGTCGCCGGCAACCGCCCGATCGCCAGGTCGGGCAGCGCGTCCTCGCCGTTGACCGCCGCGAGCAGCGGGTCCGACGCGGTCCAGAGGTAGCTCGTTTTCGTCCACAGCGCCGGCAAAGGCGACGGCTGCGACGTGCCGCTGAAGTTCCGGGGGTCGTAGGAGGAATCGCCCAGTAACAGCACGTAGCGGGGCGACGGCCGTGTCCAGGAGTGGAAGGCGTGGGCGAGGAAGCTCCGGATCGCCTCGGCGGACGGCTGACCTTGCCCGAGCTCATCCGCGATCTCCTCGAATGCGACGGCGCGCGCCTGCAGGCCCTGGTCGTGGCGGCGCTGGAGCAGCGGCTCCGCCGCAGCCAGGAAGGCGCGCGGGGCGATCAGCAGGTAGTCGGCCTGGTTCTGAGTCGAGCGCAGGGTGGACGGCACGGGTGCGGCCACACGCGGGGAGAGGAGCGCCTGCTGGGAGACGGCGAGGTAGCGGTGTCCCGGCTCGGCTCGGAACCGCAGCGTGCCGCCGCTCGCCTGGTACCCGCGCAGCCACGATGGCGTTGCCGTCACGTCGAGGAGTGCCGCGGCCGTTCCCGAGAGCGTGGCCGTGCCGCCGTCTTTCCACGTCCCCTCGAACACCCCACTCGCGAGCGACGCGAGCTGCGGGTAGGCGATTGCGAAGCGGTCGAGAAACACGTAGGACGAGACCCCGGTGTCCGCCACGTTCGTGAGCAGAAGCTCGTTCGCCCCCTCGTGCAGGAGCGACAGCGGCACGCTCAGGCTCATCCGGTACGGCTTCTTCCCCGCAAACTGCGCCTCGCCCGCGAGCGTGCCGTTCAGCGACACGCTCACGTGGTGGTCGACGGGGTTCCCCGACTCCGAAGCTCCCTGCAGGAAGATCTCGAGCTCCGCCGCCCGGGTCGAAGCGGCATCGACGCTTGCGAGCGCGAAGCTCTTCACCCGTGTCGTAGCCGGGGCGAG
>DATEUE010000172.1:0-7583 GCA_035283305.1 Vicinamibacteria bacterium
CGCGTCCCCCCTCTCACCCCCCCGCTCCGCTGCCCGCTACCTATCGCCGCCGGGGACCGCGGCGCCCGCCGCCACCGAAGTCGCGGCGGCGCGGCACCGCGGCCCGTTCGCCTTCCGACGTGGCCGGTGCGGCTTCGTCCACGTCCGGCGCCGGCGCGGGCGCTTGAGCCGCGAGGTGCCCGCGCAGCAGCAGCGCCACGATGCGATCGTGCAGCTCGTGGGCCGCGATCGCGCGTGCCGCGGGCCCGAGCTCGAGGAAGTCCTCGAGCGGCAGGCGCCTACCGGCTTCCGCGAGCGAGTCGACGATGCGCGAGGCCTTGCGCGCCTGCACCTCCTCGTCGGTCGGAACGGAGATCTCCTTCACCTCGACGTGGTAGCGCTTCACCAGGCGGTTGAAGTTCATCAGATCGAAGGCCCCGATCAGGCTGATCGCCCGGCCGCTCTTGCCCACGCGCCCGGTGCGGCCGGCGCGGTGGATGTACTGCTCGGGCGAGTCGGGCGTCGAGAAGATGAAGACGTGCGAGAGGTCCTCGATGTCGATCCCGCGCGAGGCGACGTCGGTCGTCACCAGGTGGCGGATCCCGCCGTCGCGGAACGCGGCCATCACCTGCTCGCGCTTCTTCTGCGGCAGGTCGGACGAGAGCATGGCCACCGCCAGCCCGCGGTTGCGCAGGAAGGTCGAGACTTGCCGCGTCTCTTCGCGGGTATTGCAGAAGATCATCGAGGAGGTCGGGTTCTCGAACTCGAGCAGGCGATACAGCGTCGCCTCCTTGTGCAGGCGCGAGGCCATGCAGTAGACGTGCTCGACCTCCTTGACGTAGATCTGGTCCTCGGAGAGCAGCACCCACTCGGGCTCGGCCATGTAGTGGTAGATGAGGCCGCGGATCCCGATCGGCACTGTCGCCGAGAACAGCATCGTCTGCCGCGCCGCCGGGACGAACTCCATGATCTGGCCCATCTCCACCGCGAAGCCCATGTCGAGCATGCGGTCGGCTTCGTCGAGCACCAGGAAGTGGACGCCGGAGAAGTCGAGCGTCCCGCGCCGCAGGTGGTCCAGCACCCGGCCGGGCGTGCCCGCGATCACGTGAGCGCCGGCGCGGATGCCCTCGATCTGCCGCTCCATCGAGTCGCCGCCATAGACCGACTGGACCTTCACGCCGCGCCCGCGCCCGAGCTCGGCGATCTCCTGCGCGACCTGGATCGCCAGCTCGCGCGTGGGCGCGAGCACCACCGCCTGCACCGCGTCGCGCGCCACGTCCACCTTCTCGACGATCGGGATCCCGAACGCGGCGGTCTTGCCCGTGCCCGTCCGCGACTGGACCACGAGATCCTTGCCGGCGAGGGCCTTGGGGATCGCCTCCTCCTGGACCGGCGTCGGCGATTCGTATCCCTTCGCCTCGAGGCTCCCAAGGGTCTCGGGAGAGAGGGAAAGGGCGCTGAAACTGCGCTTCACGGCCACGTTCTCCATGTAAGGGCATTATGGGCAGGGCTTTGTCATCGTCGCAAGCCAGGCTCTGGCCGTCTATAATCGAGGGTTTGTGGGAGTGCTCGATGCCTGAGTCGTGTGTCCGCTGCCAGAAGCCCGGCGACGCCCCGCCCGCCCACCGCATCCCGTTCGCGCCAGCGGTCAAGGAGAAGGTGGCCGCCTCGATCTGCGCCTCCTGCTGGAAGGAGTGGGAGGAGATGGAGATCAAGGTGATCAACGAGTACCGCTTGAACTTCGCCGAGCCGGAGCACCGGGCGATGCTCAAGAAGGCCTGCCTCGAGTTCCTGAACCTCGGCGCATGATCCACGTCGAGGGCCTCAACAAGCGCTACGGCGAGAGGATCCTGTTCGAGGACGTCTCGTGGCACGTGAAGAAGCGCGACCGGATCGGCCTCTCGGGCCCCAACGGATCGGGCAAGACCACACTGCTGCGAATGCTGGCGGGGCTGCAGGAGGCGGACTCCGGCCAGATCCGGATGGCCTCGGACACCACGATCGGCTACCTGCCGCAGGACGGGATCGTCCACCACGGCCGCAGTGTCTACGACGAGGTCGTGCTGGCCTTCGAGGAGATCCTCGCGCTCAAGGCCGAGCAGCACCGGATCGAGGACGCGCTCGCCCACGCGACCGAGGACGGCGACGGCCACGACCGGCTGCTCGAGCGATATGCCGAGGTGACGGAGCGCTTCAAGCACCTGGGTGGCTGGGAGATCGACGCGCGCGTGGCCGACGTGCTGAAGGGGCTCGGCTTCTCGCTCGCCGACCAGCAGAGGAAGACCGAGGAGTTCTCGGGCGGCTGGCAGATGCGGATAGCACTCGTGAAGCTGCTGCTCGCGCGGCCGAACCTGTTGCTGATGGACGAGCCCACCAACCACCTCGACCTTCCGGCGCGCAACTGGCTCGAGGAGTACCTGGCCGACTACCCGGGCTCGGTGGTGCTGGTTTCGCACGACCGCTACTTCCTCGACGCGACCGTGAAGCGCATCACCGAGGTCGGCCTCAAGACGCTCACCGACTACCACGGCAACTACTCGCACTACGTCACCGAGCACACCGCGCGCATGGAGCGCCTCCGCGAGTCGCACCGCCGCCAGAGCGAAGAGATCGAGAAGGCCGAGGTCTTCATCAACCGCTTCCGTTACCAGGCCACGAAGGCGAAGCAGGTCCAAAGCCGGATCAAGCAGCTCGACAAGCTGGATCGGATCGAGCTCCCGCCCGAGCGCAAGAAGATCCGCTTCAAGTTCCCGGAATCGCCGCGGCCCGGCCGGGTGGTGATCGAGACGAAGGGCCTGCGCAAGGCCTACGGCGACAACGTCGTCCTGCGCCACCTCGACCTGATGGTCGAGCGCGGCGACCGGATCGCCCTCGTCGGCCCGAACGGAGCCGGCAAGACCACCCTGATGCGCATCCTCGCGGGAATCGATCGCGGGGACGAGGGCGTGCGGCTCGAAGGCCACAAGGTCGTCCTCGACTACTTCGCCCAGGACCAGGCGGCCGTGCTCAACCCCGCGCGCACCGTGATCGAGGAGATGTCGTCGCACAGCTCGGTCTCGATGGCCCCGATGATCCGCAGCATCCTCGGCGGCTTCCTGTTCGCGGGCGACGACGTCTACAAGAAGGTGGCCGTGCTCTCGGGCGGCGAGCGCAACCGCCTCGCGCTCGCGAAGATGCTGCTCACCTCCTCGAACGTGCTCCTGCTCGACGAGCCCACCAACCACCTCGACCTCGACTCGAAGGAGGTGCTGCTCGAAGCCCTCGCGGACTACGGCGGTACGCTCGTGTTCGTGTCCCACGACCGCTACTTCGTCGACAACCTCGCAACCAAGGTGATCGAGGTGGGCGGCGGCGAGGCGCTCCTCTACCCCGGCGGCTACGAGGACTTCCTGTATTGGAAGAAGCAGCGCGAGGCGGGCCTGGACGCTCCGGTGTCGGCATCGAAGGGGCCGCGAGTTCCCGTCCCGGTCGCGGCGCCCTCGCGCGGGGAGCGCGACGACGGGACGGCGTCGGTCGCCACCCAGACGCATCCACACCGGAAGCCGGCCGCAGCGCACCCGGGCGCACGGCATGCGGGCGGGCCGGTCAAGACAAGGGCCTCGGCGGGTGCCCGGCACGCCACGGCAGCGCCACTCACGCCGCCCTCCTCCACGAACCCGTTCGCCCCGCGCATCCGGCAGTCGGGCGCCCCGCCCGAGCGCCAGGTGCTCGAGCGCGAGGTCAAGCGCATGAAGACGCGGCTCGCCGAGCTCGAGACGCGCGTCGCGGAGGCCGAGCAGGCAGTCAAGTCCCTCGAAGCGCAGATGGCCGAGCCCGGCTTCTACGACGACCGGGCCCGCGCCACGCAGGCCGCCGAGGACCATCAGAAGCGCATGTGGGAGGCCGGCGAGCTGATGGCCCAGTGGGAGGCGCTGCAGGGCGAGCTCGACGAGAAGGCGAGAGAGCTCGCGGCCGTGACGCCCGCGGCCCGCCGCTGAGGCCGGACCCGGGTGGTAAGCTAGCGCCGTGGCGATCGCCCACGACACGAGCCCGGACGCTGACGCGGTACAACTCGAAGCCTACCGTCGCATGGGCGGCGCCGGCCGCGCGCAGGTGATGTTCCGGCTGAGCGAGATGGCACGGCGAACCACCGAAGCCGGCGTTCGCAGCCGCCACCCGGAGTATGACGCAGGGCAAGTGAAGCTGGCCCTGGCACGGCTGCTCCACGGCGACGAGCTCGTGCGGTGCGCCTGGCCCAGCCGGGCGCTCCCAGAGCCGTGACCTCAGAGCAGGACGCGCTCGTCGCGGTGGTCCGGACGCTGGAGCACCTGCGCATCCCATACATGGTGACCGGCTCGGTCGCCAGCAGCTTCCATGGGCGCCCCCGCTCCACTCACAACGCGGACATCGTCATCGACCCGAGCCCGGAGCAACTGGATGCGCTGGTCGATCGCCTCGACGCTGCCCGCTACTACGTCGACGCCGCTAGCGCTCGCGACGCGTTCGGCCGCCGCCTGCAGTTCAACGCGATCGAGACGCGCAGCGCCTTCAAGATCGACCTGATCCTCCGAAAGGATCGGCCGTGGAGCCACGAGGAGCTCGCGCGGCGCCAGGCCGCCGAGCTGTCGCCGGGCGTGGCGGTGTCCCTCGCCTCGCCCGAGGACACGATCCTCTCCAAGCTCGAGTGGGCGAAGAAGGCCGGCCGCTCCGAGAAACAGATCGACGACGCGGCGGGAGTCGTGGCCGTCAATCCAGGCTTGGACCGGGCCTACGCCGAGCGGTGGGCGCGGGAGCTCGGCGTCCTGGACCTCTGGCGAGAGATCGCGGGCGACGCGCTATAGGGGTGGCTCACAGTCCGTTGCGGTCGAGCCAGCCGAGCAAGGCGGCGATGACCTCGTCCTGCACCTCTCGCGAGGTCCGGCCTGAGCGCTTGAGCACGCCGAAGGAGTGGTCGGCGTGCTGGACGCGGTGGAGCTCCACGCGGGGGCCGAGGCGCTCGATCAGCGCGTCGAGCAGGTCCTCGCGCGCGAACGTGTCACGGGTGCCCTGGAGGAACAACATGGGCGCCTCGATTTTCGGCAGGTGGGCCTCGCGTCGCTTCTCGAACTGCCCGGGGGGATGCAGCGGATAGCCGAAGAAGGCCAGCCCGTCGGTTCGCTCCCCCGCCGCGACCACCTGGGACGCGATGCGACCGCCCATCGAACGGCCGCCGTGCACGATGCGCTTTGCGCCACTCGCTTCGAGCGCGAGAGCGGCGGCCGCGCGAGTCGTGGCCTCCAGGAGAGCCGGCGGGTCCGGCCGCCGCGACCCCGCCTCCGAGTAGGGGAAGTTGTAGAGGAGCGCGGCGCGCCCGGAGGCCGCGAGCGCCTCGGCCAGGGCGAGCAGCATCGGGTTCCTGCGATTCCCGCCGGCGCCGTGGCCGAGCACGACGACGGTCCCGCCCTCGCCGTGCAGCGAGGCGCTCGGGCCGCGATCGGCGAGGCTCAGCTCGCGCACGCGCCCGCCGACGCCGGTCTCCTGCGGAACGACACGCGGACGATTGTAGGCTCGCTGCAGGTCGGGCGACTCCTGCCGCGACTTCACCCAGCCCCGGTAGCGCGCCTGGCCACGGCCCCCGCCGGGCCCGTCATGAGCAGGCTGGCCGCGAGGGCCAGGAGCGATCGGCCGGAGGGGGTCACTGGACGCCCTTGTTCCTCTTGATCACCTGGGCGGGCGAGAAGCCGTAGCTCACGCTCAGGGCGATCCCGGACATGTTGACGTCGCTGCGGGCCCAGAGTGTCGCGTAGTAGTTCAAGCCCGGTCGTACGCGTACAACTACTCGCGGGTGATCAGCGACCTCTACCTCGCGTCCAACCTCAAGTGAGCTCTAGCTCACGTCAGGGCTGAAGTGATAGGTTCGTTCCACCGTGTACAACACCTGGTACGGGTTCCGTGAGAAGCCGTTCAACCTGACGCCCGACCCGAAGTATCTCTACCTCTCGCACCGGCACGCCGAGGCGTTCGCGCATCTCGAGTTCGGGCACAAGGAGCGCGGCGGCTTCGTCCTGATCACGGGCGAGGTGGGCACCGGCAAGACGACGCTCGCCCGCTATTTCCTGACGAAGCTCGACGCCGACACGCACAGCGCCTTCGTGCTCTACCCGGCGCTCAGCGCCGAAGAGCTGCTGCACACAATCCTCGACGACCTGCACGTGACGCCCGAGGGCTCGTCGAAGAAGAGCCTGGTGGACGCGCTGCACCGCTTCCTGCTCGAGACGCGCGCCGCGAACCGCAACGTCGTGCTGTTGATCGACGAGGCCCAGGACCTCACGCCGGAGCTGCTGGAGCAGATCCGCCTGATCTCGAACCTCGAGACCGACACCGAGAAGCTGATCCAGATCGTGCTGATGGGACAGTCGGAGCTGCGCGACCTGCTGGCTCGCCACGAGCTCAGGCAGCTCGCGCAACGAGTGACCGCGCGCTACCACCTGGCGGAGCTGACCTTCGCCGAGACCCAGGCCTACATCCGACACCGCCTGCTGGTGGCCGACGGCGAAGGCAAGGTCGGGTTCGACCACGACGCGCTCGTCGCCGTGCACAGGCTGTCGCGTGGCGTGCCGCGGCTCATCAATCTGATCTGCGACCGTGCGCTGCTCGCGGGCTATGTCCACAACACCCGGCGCATCACGGCGTCGATGGTGCGCCAGGCCGCGAAGGAGGTGGCGGGCGACCAGCCGCGCGGAGCGTGGCGCTGGCACCACGGCCTTGTCGCCTTCGGGCTGACGTTGCTGCTGGCCGTCCTGGCCTTCGCCTTTGCTCCGCGGCGCGCGCAGGCGCCCGGCGCCACGGCCCTGCCCGAGCCCGGCGCGACGCCCGCGCCGGCGCCGACTCCCGTGCCCGCACCGCCGCGCAGCGCCCGGCTCGACGAGCTCGTGCGCACGCTGCCGCGCGAGGCCTCGCTCGCTTCGGCGGCGGCGCGCGTCCAGGCCGTGTGGGGTAGACGGCCGCTCGCGCGGGCGTCGCTGCGCACCCAGCTCGAGCAGCTGCGCACGTTCGACCTGCCGGCGGCCCTCGAGCTCTCGCACCCCACGCGGCGGGACACCTGCTTTGCCGCGCTGCTGCGGCTCGACGAGCACTCCGCGCTGGTCCGCATCGGCGACGAGCCGGGGATCGAGGTGCCGCTCGCACAGCTCGACGGCCTTTGGACGCAGGACGCGGTCGTGTGGTGGCCCGAGGAGCCGGGCGGCGCGAGCCCAGCGGCCGGACGGGATGCGGCACAACAGTCCCTGGCGGGGCTGGGCTTCAACGAGCCGGACCTGACGGCCGCGGTGGCGCGCTTCCAGCAACAGTCCAGTCTGGTCGCCGACGGCCGGCTCGGTCCACGCACACGGATGGCGCTCTACGCGTTGTCCGTGCGCGAGCGCCCACGCCTGTCGCGCGAGGGGGAGCACCCATGAGCCTGATCCTCGACGCACTGCGCAAGCTCGAGCGCGACAAGGACGCTCGCGCTCCCGGCATCCTGGTCGTGGGCTCGGTGCCGTGGGGCGAGACCTCGCGTGCGAGGCGTATGGCGCTCGTGGGCGTCGCGACCGCCGCGCTGGCGCTCGCCGTCGCGGTCGGGTGGTTCCTGCGCCCGCCGGCGGCGC
>DATEUE010000173.1:0-2522 GCA_035283305.1 Vicinamibacteria bacterium
GGCAGGAAGCGCGCGAGCGGCAGGCGCTCGCTCGCGCGCGGCTCACGGGCTTCGACTTCGACACGAAGCCCGAGGCCTACTACCTGTGGCTGCGCCTGCCGGAGCCGTGGCGCAGCGAGAGCTTCGCCGCCGAGGCGCTCGCGCGGGGCGTGCGGGTGACGCCGGCCGACGCCTTCGCCGTCGACCGGGCGCAGGCGCCGCACGCGCTGCGCCTGTGCATCGGCGCCGCGCGCTCGCGCGAGATGCTCGCGCGCGGGCTCGACGCCGTGGCGGGGCTGCTCCACAGCCGCGGCGCCTCCGGCCACGCCGTCGTGTAGCGGAGCCCTGGCCTCAGTCGAGCAGGTCGAACATGTGGCTGTACTTGATCGTGAAGCTGCGGTCGCGCAGCCCCACGCCGCGCTCGGTCGGGTCGCGGTTTTCGTTGTAGACGACGAAGAGGCCGGTGTTCGCGGTCTGCAGCCAGCCTAGCCGCAGGTTGGTCGACCAGTTGTCGATCACGTCGTTGTACTGGACGAGCGCCTGGACGTAGAGCCGGGGCGTGAAGGAGTAGGAGAGCCGGACTTTCAGCAGGTCGGTCACGAACCGGCCTTCGGGCAGGCTCACGTCGTTGCGCTGGAAGCTCACGTAGGCGTTCAGCGACTCGCCGACCCGCCCGCGCAGCAGCCCGGTGGCGCTCACCCGGCTGCCGCCGAAGAAGCCGCCGGTCGTGACGCGGGCATCGAGGCTCAGCGGGGCGCCCTGGTTGGTGATGCACACGAGCTGGGCCTCGGTGTTGTCGTAGGTCCCTCTGGGCACGACGATGCCGGGGTAGATCTCGAAGGCGCCCAGAACGCCCTCGCGGGTGAAGTTGATGCCCGTGTGGGCCTCCCAGCCGCTCTTCCACACGAAGTGGTTGTCGACGTGCAGGAAGCCCGACTCCTGGAACCCGTCCGGCTTGAAGTAGCCGCGGTAGGAGACGTGCGGGCGCAGCTCCAGGAAGCCCAGGAAGTCCGTCGGGCGATAGCGGAACATCACGAGGCCCTCGGGCTTGCGGTAGCCCGAGCGGCTCAGGAAGCCGACCTCGGGATTGAAGTTCTCGCCCACCTCGGTGTAGCCAAGGGCGAGCTGCCACGCGGGGGCGTCGAGGCTCCCGCGCAGGTTGTACGCGTGGTCGCTCCCGGAGCGGCCCGGTGTCGTCGTCTTCGCGGCGTACCCCTCGAGCGCGGCGTAGCGGCCGATGCCCCAGCGCGCGTCGGCGCCGTACGTCTGGTTGTCGTCGCCGGGTGGCGACGCGTCTCCAGTGCCGCTGCGGTTCACGAAGATCGCCCCGACGCGCGAGCGGTTGGGCAGCTCGCGCGAGACGCGCGCCGCCGCGAAGTTGCTCGCGGGGACGCTCTCGATCGAGCGCGTCTGCATGTCGACAAAGCCCACATTCCAGCCCCTGGCCTTGCCCGAGAGGCGAGCTCCCCCGAGGATCGGCACGATCTCGCCCGACGGGCCGATCCCGATCTGGCGGCTGAAGAAGAGGTCCACCTCGCCCGGGGTCCCCATCGTGAAGAAGCCCGCGTTCTCGAGAAAGAACGGGCGCTTCTCGGGGTAGAAGAGGTTGAAGCGGTCGAGGTTGATCTGCTGCTCGTCGACTTCGACCTGGGCGAAGTCGGTGTTGACGGTGGCGTCGAGCGCGAGGCTCGGCGTCACGCTCCACTTGAGCTCGCCGCCCACGTCGCCGTGGCTATCACGCGCGAGGCCGGTCGCGGGGCTCTCGCTCGTGGCGCCGAGCGCGTACGGCGAGAGCTTGAGGTTGCGCTGCGGCGGCGGCACGACACCCGCGAGCGTGCCGGCGCGCGACAGGCGGAACAGGCTGTACTGGCGGGGCAGCGGGGCCCAGAACGACTGCTCGTTCCGGCGCCGGATGTTGCGCTGGAGGTTGAGGCCCCAGACGGGCGCCTTGGCGCGGTCGTAGCGCAGCGTGGAGAAGGGAATCGCGAACTCCGCGCTCCAGCCGAAGTCCCCGGTCCTGGTGCGCACGGTCCACGACGCGTCCCAGTTCTTGTTGAAGCCGCCGAGCGACGAGCCGATCGCGGACGAGACGCTGCCTCCGCCCGAGCCCTCGTTCGTGACCTGGCCGTCGTACTCCAGCCCGGCCGGGTTGGTGCCGAAGACGAAGCCGTTCTGCCGGTCGCGATAGGTGTCGAGGATGATCTGGAAGCTGTCGGTCTCGGTGAGCTCCGAGTCGCGCCGGCTCTCGTTCACCACGATCCCGGCCGGCTCGGCGTCCCGGCAGACGACGCCGAAGTAGAGCGTGTCGTCCGTGAAGAGGATCCGGACCTCGGTGGGCTGCGAGGCGGGAGCCCCCGCGTCGGGCGCGATCTGCCAGAAGCCGGTGAGGGCCGGCACCGCGGCCCAGGCCGGGTCGCCTAGCACGTCGCCGTCGACGACGGGCGCCGTGGTCCCGCGGACGGCGACCGCTTCCGGTGGCTCGGCGGGAGCCGTAGGCGCCGGGGTGGTGTCGGCCCCGGCGAGGGCCGGCACGGCCAACAGCA
>DATEUE010000174.1:0-9695 GCA_035283305.1 Vicinamibacteria bacterium
GCGCCGTGAGGCCCTCGAGGGGTGCGTCCACCTGGCCACGCACGGATTCGGCCTCGAGCTCGAAGCGGCTGCCCTCGGGAACCTCGAGGTGCACCTCGCCGTGCGTCGCCCGGGCCAGGATCGGCGCGTCGAGCGTGACGCCCGGCGCGAGCCGCGCGCTGCCGCGCTCGACCTCGATCTCGACGGGTCCGGAGAAGCCGTCGAGGGTCGCGTCCGACCCGGTCACGCGGACGCGAGCGCCACGCGCGAGGCCCTTCGCCGCGAGGCCTCCGTGTTGCACGACGGCTTCGACGGCGCCCGCCACACGTTCGAGCGTGACACCGGCGTGGGTGGTCTCGAGCTTGACGCCACCCCCGACGTCGCTCGCCGCGACCCCGCCGTGCTCGACCCGCGCCTCCAGATCGGCCGCCACGCGCTCGAGCCGCACGTCGCCGAAGCTCGTCTCGACCTGGGCCCGCCCAAGGACGTCGAAGCCGCGCACCGGGGCGTGCTGGCCGCGCACGACGAAGTCCCCGCCGATGCCCTCCGCCTTGAGCTCGCCGTGGGCCAGGTCGACCTCGAGGCCCGCGCTGCGAAGCACCTCGAGGTCGCCGTGCTGCACGTCCAGCCGGGAGGGTCCCGTCACGCCCGAGACCGAGACGCTCCCGTGACGCGAGTTGAGCTCGAGCGCGCCGCCAATGCCTTCGACGCCCACGTCGCCGTGCCGGGCCTGGAGCTTGACGTCTCCGGCCACGCGCTCGATCTTGACCCCCTCGAACGACGCCGTCACGTCGGCGCCCGCGACACCCGAGAGCTCGACGCGCCCGTGCTCGTTCTTCACCTCGACTACGGTCTCGGGCGGGGCCTCGATCTCGAGGTGGGTCTCGAAGCCGGTTTCCTCGCGCCGGCCGATCTCGTCGCGGTTCGTGCCGACCCTCACGAGCTCGCCGTCGCCGGTGAGCCGCAGCTCGATGCGTTCGGCGAAGGCGCGGGCCTTCTCTTCCGTCGGCAGGAACACGACCTTGCGCAGCCGGACCTTCACGGCGCCGGGCGCTCCCGCGCTGACGCTCACCTCGCCGAACGCGTTTTCGACCTCGAGCCTCGGGGCCCGGCCCTCGGCCACGGCGCGCTCGCCCGCGGCCTCGAACGACCACGACGGCCCGTAGAAACGGCCGCCCATCACGCGGCAGCCCTCGGGCCCGAGGCGCACGTCGCCGCGCACGTTCCAGGCGGTCTCGACGGTCGCGGCGAAGCCCACGATCAGAACCAGAAGCGCGATCTTGCGTGCGCTCACCTCACGACCTCCCCTGCGAAGAGCGGCGGACCCACAGATCCACGAGCTCGAGAACGCCCCACAGCACGAGCGACAGCGGCCACCAGGTGCGCAGCAGCGGCAGCAGCTCGATCCGGCCGAGGTTGGCGAGCGTCCCCAGCACACCGAGCGTCACGAGGCACACGCCGAACGTGACGCCCTCGGGACTAAAGGCGGGGCGACTCATCCCCGGGCCCTCCCGCCTTGCGCGCCTGCAGCGACGCGTAGACGAAATAGCCGCCCACCGCGATCAGCAGCAGCGGCCACCAGCGCGCCAGCCGATCGAGGTCCAGCCAGCCGAGATTGCTGAACAGGATCAGCACGCCGAAGAGAGCGAGCGAGGCGCCCCACACCGGCGACTCGATCTCCGGCTGCTCCTCGGGCTCGCTACGGCCGCCGAGGAAGCGCGCGTTCGCGACGGTCGCATCCTTCCAGGCGTCGATGATGTTGAACAGGTAGACGAACGGGATCGCGAAGGCGAACGGGAACTCGTGTCCGCTCGCGGTGAGGTAGATGCTGCCCACCCAGGCGAAGAAGAACACGAACGCCCGCGCGATGCGCCCGTTGTAGACCTGGCCGAGGCCGGGGAAGAGCGACAGGAAGGCCGCGAGCCCGGGGCTCTTCGGGAGCCGCACGAAAGGCGCGCTTCCCGGCGGCAACGCGGGTGGTGCGCCGGTGGACTGAAAGGCGCTCGGGGGACCTGACGGCTGGCTGCTCATCTCATCTTCTCCTTGCTGCTCGACATCACGCTCCACATTGGGCTACGAGCCGGAGCCGGCGCCGGTTCGGAAAGCTGCGGCCATCTGGACGCCGGGCGGACGGGTCTCGCTGCCCTGCTTCGGCTCGGGCTGCGGGGTCGCCTTGCGCCGCTCGAGCAGGCGCTTGTAGTCGTTGACGCGCTCGTTGACGCGCTCGATGCGCCCTTCGAAGGCCGTGCTCAGGACGACGCCCAGCACGCGGACGTCCTCCAGCAGGCGGTCCTTCCGCTCCATCAGGCCGCTGCCCGCGGTGACGGTCTGGCCGACCAGGCGCTGCGCGGCGCGAGCCCCGCGCTCCGGGCCGACGAGCGCGAGCGTCGCCCCGAGCGCGATCAGCGCAAGGCCGGCCGCCGCCGCGTTCAGCCAGTGCGGCAGGACGAAGGCGGGTCGGATCTCGATCGTGCGCGGACGAGCCAGGGCCGCGAGTGCCGCGCGCTCGGCGAGCCCCACGGGCGCGTCGAGCTCGGGCGCGCTATGCAGCGCCGCGACGACCTCCGCGAACGCTTCCGCCAGCTGACGGCACGCCTCGCAGCCGGCGAGGTGCGCCTCGAGCTCCGCGGCCAGGATCGGGTGGAGCGAGCCAAAGAGGCGGTCGGAAAGCAGCTCCTCGGCCCTGTGGCAGTCCATCCTCATCCCCTCACGACGCGCCGCCGGCGAGCTCGTGGCGGCGCCCCAGCAGGCGCTTGGCGAGCTCGAGGCGCGCCCGATTGATGCGGCTCTTCACCGTTCCGAGCGGGACCTCGAGCGATTTCGCGATCTCGTCGTACGACAGACCCTGCAGGTCGCACAGGATGAGCGGCAGCCGCAGCTCGGGCGGCAACGCCCGCAGGCCGCGGTGGACGAGCCGCGCCCGCTCCTCGCGCTCGAGGCCGGCGATCGGGTGCTCCTCGCGGGCCGGAGCCGTCTCCAGCACGATCGGGTCTTCCGTGCGCCTGGCCCGCTCCTGGCGACCGCGGCGGTAGTGGTCGATCGCATGGTTGCGCGCCACGGCCATGAGCCACGCGCCGAACGGCCCGTCCGCCTCCCGGTACTTGTGAAGCGTCTGGTACACCTTGACGAAGACCTCCTGCGTCAGATCCTCGGCCTCGTCCACCCGCCCCGTGAAGCGGTAGGCGAGGCCGAACACCTTGCGCGTGTGCAGCTCGACGAGCGACCGCCAGGCGGCTTCGTCGCCGCCCCGGCAAGCGGGCAGGAGATCCGAGTCGGTCGTGGTCAAGAGCACCTGCAGGCACGGAATCTCCCCTGCCACTCCGAGGAACGCGCCCGGGGTGGGCGGAGTTCACGGAAGTGATCCGAACAGGGGCGGATCCGGCTGGTTTGACGCTCGGCGCCGCATTGTAGTAAAGTCGTCGACGGCTATCAAGTGTTTGAGCACGAAGGCTTTGTGAGCATGGCGGGTCCGCGGTGACGCGCCAGCAGGGGCAGCTCCTCGCGGGAGCGCTCCTCGCCGCTTTGCTCCTGGCTTTCTTTTTCCGCGGCGTGGATTGGTCGGCCCTGGGCACCGCGCTGCGCGAGGCTCGTCTCGTGCCGCTCGCGGGCCTGGTGCTCGTGACGATCGCGATCTACTCCGTCCGGGCCTGGCGCTGGGGCGACCTCCTGCTGCCGCTCGGGCGCGTGGGCTTCGGCGATCTCTTCTCCGCGACGATGGTGGGCTTCGCCTCGGGCTTGCTGATCCCGCGCGCGGGCGAGCTCCTGAGACCGTGGCTCGTGGCGCGACGCTACTCGTCGATATCCACGTCGGCCGGCTTCGCGACGATCATCCTCGAGCGGCTGATCGACCTGATCACCGTGCTGGTGCTGTTCGCCTTGTACCTCTTCGTCCTAGAGGCGCCGAGCGCGCAGGCCGAGAACCGGCTCATGGATCTGGTGAAGCTCGGGGGCGCCGTGACGGGCGTCGCGGCGCTCGGCGCTCTCGGCTTCCTGCTGGCGCTGCATGCCAACGCCGAGCGCGTCACGGGCCTTGTCGAGAGGATCCTCTCGCATTTCCCGCGCTTCATCGCCGAGCCCGGCGGCCGGATGCTGCGGGCCTTCTCCTCCGGCCTCGCGGTGCTGCGCGCGCCGCTCTCGCACCTCGGTCTCATCGGCGCGCAATCGCTCGTCATCTGGCTGCTGATCGCACTCGGCTTCCACCTGAACCACGCCGCTTTCGGGATCGTGCTGCCGTTTCACGCGACCTTTCTGCTGATCGCGTTCCTGGTCGTGGGCGTCGCCATCCCGACGCCGGGGATGGTGGGGGGGTTCCACGCCTTCTACCTGCTGGCGCTGTCCGAGGTGTTCGGGGTCGAGCGCTCGACCGCCGCGGCCGCCGCCGTCGCCGCCCACGCGCTTTCCAACCTGCCGATCCTGGTCTTCGGCCTGCTGCTGCTCGGGCGCGAGGGCCTGAGCCTCGGGCGCGTGGCCGAGGCGACCCGCGACGAAAAAGAGCTCTCGGAGGTGCGACCTTGAAGTGCCCGTTCTGCGCCCACATCGAGGACAAGGTGGTGGACTCGCGCGAGAGCAAGGAAGGCGACGTGATCCGTCGCCGGCGCGAGTGCCTGTCGTGCGGCCGGCGCTTCACCTCCTACGAGCGGATCGACCAGATCCCGCACCTGGTGGTGAAGAAGGACGGCCGGCGTGAGCGCTTCGACCGCGAGAAGGTGATGGCGGGGCTGCTCAGGGCCTGCGAGAAGCGGCCGGTGCCGGTGAAGGCGCTCGAGGGGGTCGTCGACCGGGTCGAGGCCATGGTGCAGGAGAGCCCCGACCGCGAAGTGCCGGCGGCGCAGATCGGCGAGGTGCTGATGGAGCGCCTCAAGGACCTCGACAAAGTGGCCTTCGTGCGCTTCGCCTCGGTCTACCGCGACTTCAAGGACGTCGACCAGTTCATGGCGACGCTGAAGGGCTTGCTGGAGGCCCGGGACTAACCGTGGACTAGCCGGGCCGGCTATCTCTTGGCCAGTCTGTAGTTTTTCGCGGGTGTGGCTCCGGAGCTACACTAGCTGAATGCGGCGGGAGCGGTTCCAGAACAACCTCCGGCTGGTGCTCGGGGTGACGGGCGGGCTCCTGGTCCTCTTCCTGCTCGCGGAGCTGCTGCTGCGCAAGAGCCGGGACTTCCAGCCGGATTTCCTGGCTTCAGCCCTGCTCTACGCCCTGACGGTCCTCAACCTCTCCCTGCTGCTGGTGCTGCTCTTCGTCCTGGGCCGGAACCTCGTGCGGATGCTGATGGAGTGGCGGCGTGGGGTGTTCGGCGCGCGCCTGCGCATGCAGCTCCTGCTGGTGTTCCTGGCGATGGCGATCGCGCCGTCGATGCTGATCCTGCTCGTCGGCAGCGACCTGATCCGCCAGACCGTCGACCGCTGGTTCAACGTGGACGTCGAGCGGATGCTCGCCTCCTCGCAGAGGCTCGGGCTCGCGCTCGACGCCGCAGCACTCGAGACGAGCCGCGTCCACGCACGGCAGCTCGCCGGCGAGATCGAGGCCCGCGGCCTGCTCCAGCCGCAGGAGCAGGGCCGGCTGCGCCGCGCCATCGAGCTGCGGGCGCGGCAGCGGGAGCTCGATCTCGTGATCGTCTACGCGGGTGAGACCGAAGTGGTCGCCGTGATGGACCCGAGGCTGCCGCCTTCACCGGCCTGGGAATCGGCGGCGGGCGAGGCCCTCGCGGAGGCCGCCGCCGGCGGAAAGGAGGTGCAGGCCTCGGTCGCCTTCGGGGCCGGGCGCCTCGCGCGGGCCGCAGCACCGGTGCGCGACGCCCTCGGTCGCCCGGCCGGCGCCGTGGTCGTCTCGAGCTTCGTGCCGCCGGACGTGGCCTCGGCGGTCCAGGAGGTTCAGGACGGCTACACGAAGTTCAGGAAGACACAGACCTTCCGCGAGCCGATCCTGTCCTTCTATCGCTCGCTCTACCTGTTTCCGGCGCTGCTGATCCTGTTCGGCGCGGTCTGGTTGGCACTCTACCTCTCGCGCCGGATCACGACACCGATGCGCCTCGTGGCCGAGGGCGCCGAGCGCATCGCCTCGGGGCAGCGTGGCGTGCGCGTGGATTTTCCGACGGGCAGCGACGAGTTCCGCGCGCTGATCGCCTCGTTCAACCGCATGTCGGAGCGACTGGCGCGCAGCGAGGAGGAGGTGGAGTTCTCGCGCGCGGGGCTGGTGCGCAAGAACCAGGAGCTCGAAGAACGCCGGCGGCTCACGGACACGGTGCTCGAGACCGTCGGGACCGGGGTGGTGGTGGTGGACGAAGAAGCCACGGTCACGGCGGTGAACGCGGCCGCCCAGCAGCTGCTCGAGCTCGAGCCCGGAGCGCTCGGGTTGCCGCTCGAGCGGATCATGCGCGGCCCCGGCCGCGAGGAGATCCAGGCGCTCGTGCTGCGGCTGCTCTCGGGGCGCGTGTCGCGCCAGGAGCGCGAGGTGATCGTGCCCTCGCGCGAGCGCGACCGGCACCTGGCCGTGACGGTGGTGAGCCTGCCCGGGTCGCTCGGCTCGGCGCCGGGTGCCATGGTCGTGGTCGACGACCTGACGCCGCTGATGCGGGCGCAGAAGGTGGCGGCGTGGGGCGAGGTGGCGCGCAAGCTGGCCCACGAGATCAAGAACCCGCTCACGCCGATCCAGCTCTCAGCCCAGCGCGTGCGCAAGGCCTGGCTCAAGTCGGACCCGGACTTCGAGAAGATCGTCACCGAGTGCACGCGGGCGATCGTCGACGAGGTCGAGGCGCTCAAGAACCTGGTCGACGAATTCGCCCAGTTCGCGCGCATGCCGGTCGCCAGCCTGCGCCCGGCGTCGCTCGAGGAGGTGCTCGCCCAGGCGCTGTCGCTCTACGAGGGCCTATTCCCCGGGATCGTGCTGGAACGGCGGCTCGCCTCCGAGCTGCCGATGCTGCGGCTCGACTTCGACCAGATGAAGCGGGCCGTGATCAACCTGGTCGACAACGCGATCGAAGCGACCGAAGGGCGGGGATCGATCCAGCTCGCGACCGAGTACGACCGCGGCGCGGGGCGCGTGCGGCTCGTCGTGAGCGACGACGGGCCCGGCATCGCCCCCGCCGACCGCGACCAGCTGTTCGTGCCGCACTTCTCGACCAAGAAGCGCGGCAGCGGGCTTGGGCTCGCGATCGTGAGCCGCATCGTGCAGGAGCATCACGGCACGATCCGGGTGGAGGACAAGCAGCCGCGCGGCGCGCGCTTCGTGATCGAGCTGCCGGCGTGAGGTGGAGATGAAGCAGCGAGTGCTGGTCGTCGACGACGAGGGCGGCGTGCGCTCGTCGCTCGCCGGGATCCTGGGCGACGAGGGCTACGCGGTCGAGGCCGTGGACACGGGCGAAGCGGCCCTCGAAGCACTCGAGTCGCGCCGCTACGACCTCGTGCTGCTCGACGTGTGGCTGCCGGGGCAGGACGGCCTCGAGGTGCTGCGCCGCATCCGCGAGCGCGACGCCGAGCTGCCGGTGGTGGTGATCTCGGGTCACGGCACGATCGAGACCGCGGTCAAGGCGGTGCGCCTCGGCGCACAGGACTTCGTGGAGAAGCCGCTCTCGCTCGAGAAGACGGTGCTCGCGGTGCGCAACGCGCTCCGTCACAGGCAGCTCGAAACCGAGCTGCGTGAGCTGCGCGAGCGGCTCGACGAGCGATACACCATGATCGGCGAGAGCGCCGCGATCAGGCGCCTGCGCGCCGAGATCGCCCAGGCCGCCCCCAGCAACGGGCGCGTGCTGATCTTCGGCGAGAACGGCACCGGCAAGGAGCTGGTGGCGCGCGCGATCCACGCGCAGAGCCAGCGCGCCGCCCTGCCCTTCGTCGAGGTCAACTGTGCCGCGATCCCCGAGGAGCTGATCGAGAGCGAGCTGTTCGGCCACACCCGGGGCGCTTTCACCGGCGCCCTGGCCGCGCGCAAGGGCAAGTTCGAGCTCGCCGACGGCGGCACGCTGTTCCTCGACGAGATCGCGGACATGAGCCTCAAGACCCAGGCCAAGGTGCTGCGCGCCCTCCAGGAGCAGCGCATCGAGCCCGTGGGGGGGGCGGGCAGCGTCGACGTGGACGTACGCGTGATCGCCGCCACCAACAAGGAGCTCGACGCCGAGATCCGCGCCGGCCGCTTCCGCGAGGACCTGTACTTCCGCCTGAACGTGATCCCCTTCCACGTGCCGCCGCTGCGCGAGCGGCGCGAGGACGTGCCGCTGCTGACGCGCCACTTCCTGCAGCTGCTCTCCGCCGAGCACGGCCGCAGGCCCCGCGAGGTGTCGGGCGAGGCACTCGCCGCGCTCGCGCGGCTCTCCTGGCCGGGCAACGTGCGCGAGCTGCGCAACATCCTGGAGCGGCTCGTGATCATGACGCCCGGCGAGGTGATCGAGCTTTGGCACCTGCCGGCGTCGCTCGTGACCTCGGGAGCCCAGCCTGCGCCCGAGGACCTGGGGGGCGATTCGGCCGACGCCTCGGACGCCACGCTGCAAGCGGCGCGCGAGGAGTTCGAGCGGCGCTACATCCAGAGGCGCTACCGCGAGTGCGGCGGCAACATGAGCCGCACCGCCGAGGTGCTCGGCGTCGAACGCTCCAACCTCTACCGCAAGATGAAGGGCTACGGGCTGCTGCCGGCGCGGCGTGAGCGCCCGGACGGCGCGTTTGAGGCTTGATCCCGTGCGAGCGCATCCCGGATAATGACCAGGACCGGCCGAAACGACGCGAGGAGCCCGATGCGCAGGAAGAATGAGAACCCGGAGCTGGGCCCAACCTCCCTGCCGTGGGCGCGCAGCGCCCTCGTCTCGCTTTGGGTGATCGCGTTCGCGCTGCTGGGTGGGACCCTGGCTGTCCGCTGGGACGCGCTCGTGACGAGCCTGGCCGGCCCGCCGTCGGCCCACGGGGGAGGGGCCCAGCGATGACCTGTCCCTCCTGCGGGGGCGAGCTGGATCCGGGCCGCTCCACCTGCCCGATCTGTGATGCGGGTTCTACACCGCGCGTCGAGGGTGCCCTCGCCGCCGATCCGCGCTACGTGACGCCGCAGCCGCGCGCCAAGCTCGAGCCGTTGCGCGACATCCCGGGCCTGCGCAAGAAGGAGAAGACCTGGCGCGACGAGGTGCAGGAGCGCGTGAAATCGCGCCGGCAAAAGCGCGCGAGCGCGGGCCTGCCGCTGTTCGACGAGGTCGAGCCGGATGAGCCCAAGCCCGCGCCGCCGCCACCCGCTGCGCAAGCCGTGCTCACGGCGACAGCGCCCCCGGCGGCCGCGCCCCCGGCTCCCGTGGTCGCCGCCGCGGGCGGCGTCGAGCCTCGGCCGAGCGACGATTTCGTGGCGGTGCGGCTCACCGAGGCCGAGCTCGGCGACCTTCCGCTCAACACTGACGATGCCGCCGCCGAAGCCGAAGCGCGCGCGCGCGAGGCGAGCGCCCTGCCGCGCGCCACGCGCCGGCCGATGCCCTCGCTCGACGAGGACGCGCTCGTGCTCGAGTCCGACGCGGAGAAGGAGGTCGAGTTGCCGCCGCTCACGACCGAACCCCCGCCGCTCGAGCGACCGGCGCTCGCGCTCGAGCGCGCACAGGCGGCCACGGTCGACGCGATCCTGTTCGCGGCGCTCGGCGTCGTGGTGCTCTACTTCACGGGCCGCGCCGCACGCGCGGACGTGAGCGCGCTCGCTCCCAGCTGGCCGTGGCTCGCGGTGTACCTGGGCCTGCTCGCGCTCTTCTACGCGGGCTA
>DATEUE010000175.1:0-9868 GCA_035283305.1 Vicinamibacteria bacterium
CTGCTCGACGACGAGCTGCTGCGAGGCCCCGCGCTCGACGCGCTCGGGCGCCTCGCGGGTCGCGACTCACTGCCGCGCATCGCGCGCCACCTGCTCGATCCCGACCCGGCGCTCCGGAATGCCGCGATCCGCGCGGTGGTCGAGATCGAGCAGCGGGCGACGGCGTCGGGCGAGAGCCTCGACCCCGAGGTGCAGGCGACGCTGCGCCACGAGGAGCTGATCACGCACCTGATCGGGATGCTCGCGGACGAGGATGCCAGGAACCGCCGCACCGCCACGGTCACGCTGGGCTGGCTGCGCGAGACCCGCGCCACGGCGCCGCTGCTGGAGCTGCTCGGGGACGCCGCGCTGCGCGAGTTCGCGAGCCACGCGCTCGTGTCGGTCGGCTTTTCCAACCGGCAGGCCTGGCTGCGCGGCCTCGCGCACGCCGACGACGCCGTGCGGCTCGGGACGCTGCGCTGCCTGGCCTGGATCGCACCTCCCGACGGCACGGCACTCGTGGCGCCGCTGATCCACGACCCCTCGGCCGAGGTGCGCGCAGAGGCGGCCGCCGCGGTCGGCCGGCTCGGCGACGAGGACGCGCCGATGCTGCTGTTCGAGCTGCTCGGTGACGAGAGCGAGCTGATCCAGGAGAGTGCCATGGAGAGCCTCGCGCGCATGAGCCCGGCGCGCGTGCTGCCGCTCCTGGTCCAGGCCCTCGCCGGCGGCGACGCCGACGCGCGGGTGCGCGCGGCGCAGACGCTCGGGCTGCTGCGCGACGGCGCGGCCCTCCCGGCGCTGGTGGCGGCGAGCCGCGACGAGCGCGAGGCGGTGCGCGGCGCTGCGATGCAGGCCCTCGGCGAGCTCGGCGGCCCCGAGGCGCTCGCGGTGCTGCGCGAAGGCATCGCCGACGCGAGCGGGGTCGTGCGGCAGCAGGCGGTGCTCGCGCTAGGGCGGCTGCGCGAGCCCGAGTCGGCGCCGCTGCTGTTGCCGCTGGTGGCGGCGGAGGACCCGCGACTGCGCTTCGCCGCGGTGCGGGCGCTCGGGCAGATCCGCAACCCCGCCGCCGTGCCGACGCTCCTGCCGCTGCTCGCCGAGTCGCGCAAGGAGCTGCGCTTCGCCGCGGTCGAGGCGCTCGGCCAGATCCGCGCGCCCGAGGCGGTGCGCCCGCTGGTGGAGACGCTGCGCGACCCCGACCGCAACCTCCGGCGAGCGGCCGCGGAGGGGCTCGGCGAGATCGGCGACCCGCAGGCGGCGCCGGCGCTGATCGTGGCGCTCGAGGACGAGCACTGGAGCGTGCGCTCGGCCGCGGCCACGGCGCTCGGCCGCGTGGGCAGCCCGAAGGCGACGCAGGCGCTCGTCGCCCGCGCCGACGACCCGGACGACACCGTGCGCCGCGCGGCGGTGATCGCTCTCGGCGAAGTCCGCGACCCGCGCGCGGCGCCTCGCCTGATTACGGCGCTTTCGGACCCGGCGCTGCAGGCGGCGGCCCGGGAGGCGCTGCGGCGGCTCGGCCCTGCGGCGCTCCCCGAGATGGAGCAGGCCATGACGCGAGGCGCGCTCGCCGCCGACGCGAGGCGCCTGCTGGTCGAGCTGGCGGGGCGCTTCGAGGACCCGGCCGCGCGCCGGCTGCTGCTCGCGGCGCTCGAGGACCAGGGCCCCGCGGTGCGGACCGAGGCCGCCACGGCGCTCGGCGACGGCGGCTTCCGTGAGGCGCTGCGGCCGCTGCTCGACCGCAAGGCGAACGACCCCGCTCCCGAGGTACGCCAGGCCGCGGCGAGTGCCCTGCGCAAGCTGCAGCCGCGGTGAAGTACCGCCACGTCGATCACGACGCGGAGCTCAGCGAGGAGGAGTTCCGGCTGCTGCGCGATTTCGTCCACGAGCGCTTTGGGCTCTACTACGACGAGACGCAGCGCACGAGCCTGCGGGCACGGCTCGCCCCGCGCCTCGACCTTTTGGGGCTCTCCTCCTTCGAGGACTACCACCGCTACGTGCGCTTCGCGCCCGAGCGGGCGGAGGAGCAGCAGCGCATGGTGAGCCATCTGACCAACAACGAGACGTACTTCTTCCGCGAGCAGCCGCAGCTCGACGTATTCGCCGGCCACGTGCTGCGCGCGCTCAAGGAGCGCAAGACGCGCTCGGGCGAGAAGCGGCTGCACGCGCTCTCGGCGGGCTGCTCGACGGGCGAGGAGCCGCTCACGCTCGCGATGATCCTGTTCGACAGCGGGCAGTTCTTCTGGGGCTGGGACGTGTGCGTGACGGGACTCGACGTCGATGGCGCGGCGCTCGAGAAGGCCCGCCGCGCCGTCTATCACCAGGGGTCGCTGCGCGCGGTCACCCCGACCTTGCTCGAGCGCCACTTCGTGACGGACGGCAGCGGCGTGCGCGTGAAGGAGTCCTCGCGCCGCAGCGTGGCCTTCCGCGCCGGCAACCTGCTCGAGCCCGGAAGCTACGAGGGGCTGGGCCCGCTCGACGTCGTGTTCTGCCGCAACGTGCTGATCTACTTCTCCGACGCCGCGGTGCAGCGCGCCGTGAGCCTGTTCCACCAGGCGCTCGCGCCGGGCGGCTACCTGTTCCTCGGCCACGCCGAGTCGCTGGCGCGCGTCTCGAGCGCCTTCGTCCCGATCCGCTTCCAGGGCGCGATCGTCTACCAGAAGCCCGAGGAGGCCGTGGCGTGAGCCACAGGATTCGAGTGCTGGTCGTCGACGACTCGGCGTTCGTGCGCAAGGCGGTCGGTCGCATGCTCGCGACGGCCGACGACATCGAGGTGGTCGGCTTCGCTCGGGACGGCGAAGAGGGCCTGTCCATGGCGCGCGAGCTGCGGCCCGACGTCGTCACGCTCGACGTGCGCATGCCGCGGCTCGGGGGGCTCGAGACGCTCGAGCGGCTGATGGCGGAGCAGCCGGTGCCGGTGCTGCTGATGTCGACGCTCACGCAGGAAGGCGCCGAGGTGACGCTGCGCGGGCTCGAGCTCGGCGCCATGGAGTTCGTCGACAAGTCCTCCGTCGAGCCGATGAGCATGCTGAGCCTGGCGGAAGAGCTGGTCGCCAAGATCCGCGCGCTCGGTGGTGCCCACGTGCGGTCGCGACCGGGCCCGCCGCGCGTGCGAGCCGGCGAGGGCCCGGGGCGTGTCGTGGCCCAGTGCGTGCTGGTCGGCGCCTCGACCGGGGGGCCGTCGGCGCTGCAGGCGGTGGTCTCCGGCCTGCCCGCGGCGTTCCACGCGGCCGTCGTGATCGTGCAGCACATCCCGCGCGGCTTCACGCGCTCGCTCGCCGAGCGACTCGACGCCAGGAGCGCCATCCCGGTGCGCGAGGCGCGCCACGGCGACGCGGTCGAGCCGGGCCAGGTGCTGCTGGCGCCTGCCGGAATCCACACCCGACTGGTGCGGGCCGGGTCCGGCATCGAGGTCTCGCTCGACGAGGAGCCGAGCGAGGCGCTGCACCGGCCGTCGGTCGACGTGCTGATGATCTCGGCGGCCGACGTCTACGGTGCTTCGGCGCTCGGCGTCGTGCTCACCGGAATGGGCTCCGACGGCACCCAGGGCCTGCGGGCGATCAGGGATCGCGGCGGCCTGACCCTCGCCGAGGCCGAGGAAACCTGCGTGATCTTCGGGATGCCCAAGGCCGCGATCGAGGCCGGGGTGGTCGAGCGGGTGGCGCCGCTCGGGCAAATCGCCGGCGAGATCCTGGCCGCGGTATAGAATCCAACCGGAGACGAATCCCTTGGCCCTGCAAGGCAATCTCGAGGACCTGCCGCTCCTCGACATCATCCAGATCGTCTCCTTCAGCAAGAAGACCGGCTACCTCGGGGTGCGTATGGGAGCGGGCGAAGGCGCCATCGTCTTCCACGAGGGGCTGGTGGTCTCGGCCTTCACGGCGAACTCGCCGGCTCCCGACGCGCGCCTCTCGACCCTGCCGCCGCCGGCGCGTGAGACGGCCATCAAGCGACGGCTCAGCTTCGCGCTCGAGGAGCTGGCCCGTCTGCGCGAGGGGGCCTTCGGCTTCGAGCTCACCGACCGCATCCCGCAGACGGTCGCGGGACGGGACATCCGGGCCGAGACGCTCGCGGTGGGCATCAACCCCCAGGAGATGCTGCTCACCCTGGCCCAGGGGATGGACGACGACCGCGCGCAGTCCGCGGCGGCCGTCGAGGCGTCGTTCGCGACTCCTGCCGAGGGCATCGTGGCCGCCGAGCTCGCCGCGTTCGTGCCGCCCGTGGTTCCGGCCGAGGCCGTGCGCTCCGCCTTCTCGGACGAGGCACGAGCGCCTGAAGAGCTGCAGGCCGGCGGGGGCGCTTCCGAGTGGCAGACGACCGACAGCGAGCGCTACGACTCGGACACGCGCCCGCTTGCGAAGCTGACGCGACAGGCCATGGCGGAGGCGGCAACGGCCGAGGGTGCTGCGACTGCGCCGAATGCGGCGGAAGCGGCAGCCGCCGCGGCCGCGCGTACGATCCTGCTGGTCGACGACGAGGCGGACGTGCGCCAGGTGCTGAGCCGCCTCTTCGGCGCCGCGGGTTTCGAGATCGTCGAAGCCGGAGACCCCGAGGAGGCGGCCAAGCTCGCCGGGCAGCTGCGCGCCGACGACAAGCCGTTCGTGCTCGTGACCGACCTCGGGATGCCGGCCTCGGGTGGGGCGTCGTTCCAGGGGGGCTTCGAGGTGATCAAGCGCCTCTGGAAGATGAACCTGCGCCCGCCCGTGCTGATGATGACGGAAAGCCTGAGCCAGGCGCTGCGGCTGCGCGCGCGTCAGATGGGCGTCCAGTCCTTCGTCTTCAAGCCCACGCTCAGCAAGCTGAACCCGCGGCAGTTCGAAGCCGACCTCTCCGGCTTCGCCTCGAAGCTCGTGAAGGACGTGCTGCCACACCTCGCCGAGGTGGCCGTGCTCAGGCCGAAGGGCCCGCCCGCGCGCAAGGCGCCGGCTCGCGCCGAGGCCAGGGGCGATGTCGGGGCCGCCGCCGAGAGCGCCTCGCGGCCGTTCGAGTTCCTGAAGCGCCGGCTGGTCGAGCTGCGCCAGGGCGGCGACGCGAACGAGATCGCCACGCTCGTGATGAAGGTGGCGCGCGAGTTCTTCGAGCGCGCGCTGCTGTTCGTGGTCAAGAACGACGAGGCGCGCGGCCTGGGCGGCTTCGGTCTCGCCCCGCGCGACGAGACGCTCAACCTGCTGGCGCGCCAGATCACGATCCCGCTCGGGGAGGCGTCGCTGTTCAAGGACGTCGCGCGCGAGCGGCGCGCCTTCAGCGGGCCTCCGCCCAGCGACCGCTGGCTGGGCCACATGATGGGGCGCATCGGGCGCTTCCAGTCGCGGGGCATCGCCGTCCTGCCGCTCGTGGCCCACCGCGAGACGATCGCGATCGTGTTCGGGGACAACCCCGAGACCGGCCGCGACCCGGGCAGCCTCGAGCCGCTCGAGGTGTTCGTGCAGCAGGCCGGCATAGCCCTCGAGAACGTGTTCCTGCAGAAGAAGCTCCAGGCCGCCGAAGACAAGGACAGGGCTTCCCTGCGGTAGAATCCGGACGGGGTTTAGAGCAGATGTCGACAGACGACCTCTCCCGCAAGGGCCAGGACATCCTCCAGATCGTTGGCAAGGCCAAGGAGTTCACCGAGGAGCTGCTCAAGGAAAACGAGCGGCTACGCTTCAAGATCGCCTCGCTCGAGGCCTCGGGCGGCGGACAGGCGACCGACGAGCGCGTCCAGACGCTCGACAAGCGCGTACACGACCTCGAGGACAAGCTCGCCCAGGTCGAGGCGCGCTACCGCAAGGTCGAAGAGGAGAACAAGGAGTTCGCCGACCGCTACATCGAGATCGAGGAGCAGAACAACAACCTCGCCAACCTCTACGTGGCCTCCTACCAGCTCCACTCGACACTCGACTTCAAGGAAGTGGTGCGCATCGTCCAGGAGATCGTGATCAACCTGATCGGCGCCGAGGTCTTCCACGTGCTGATGGTCAGCGAGAAGACCGGCCTGCTGGAGGTCGAGGCCTCCGAGGGCCAGACGCCGGGCCGCACCACGATCCCGGTGGGCGCCGGGCTCATCGGCAAGGCCGCGCAGAGCGGCGAGAACTACTTCGCCGAGTCGGTGGCGCGCAAGGACCCCTCGCCCTTCGAGGAGCCGCTCGCCGTGATCCCGCTCAAGATCAAGGACTCCACGATCGGTGTCATCTCGATCAACAAGCTGCTGGTCCAGAAGACCCAGTTCACCTCGATGGACTACGAGCTGTTCACGCTGCTCGCCGGCCACGCCGCCACGGCGATCTTCTCCGCCAAGCTCTACTCGACCTCGGCCCGCAAGCTCACGACGCTGCAGGGCTTCCTGGACATGCTGAAGCAGAAGTAGCTCGGCCGCGCGCTGGCGCGGCAGTCGTGGGTCCGCCGTCTCGGCCACGGCCAGGGGCGCACGCTGGTCCAGATCACCGCAGCTGCGGGCCGGCCGGGCGGGCCGAGCTCGGCCGCGCCCGTATAATGGTGGTGGGGGTCCCTCCTCATGTCCCAGCCTCGAACCCTCGGCGAGCTGAGGGTGTCGCAACTCGCGGAACGCGTCTCGGTGCGCGAGGAGATGCGGCGCAACCTGCTGCGCAAGCTGCGCGCCCGCGAGCCCGTGTTCCCGGGCGTCGTGGGCTACGACGATTCGGTGATCCCGCAGATCACGAACGCCGTGCTCTCGAAGCACAACATGATCCTGCTCGGGCTGCGCGGGCAGGCGAAGAGCCGGATCCTGCGCAGCCTGACGAGCCTGCTCGACCCCGCGGTCCCGGTCGTGGCCGGGTGCGAGATCAACGACCACCCGCTTTCGCCGATCTGCCGGCGCTGCCACGACCTGATCGCGGCAATGGGCGACGACACGCCGGTGGCCTGGCTCGCGCCGGAGGCGCGCTACGTCGAGAAGCTGGCGACCCCCGACGTCACGATCGCCGACATCATCGGCGACATCGACCCGATCCGCGCCGCGCGCGGCGGCCTCGATCTCGCGAGCGAGCTCACGATGCACTACGGCCTGCTGCCGCGCGCGCACCGCGGGATCTTCGCGCTCAACGAGCTGCCCGACCTGGCCGGGCGCATCCAGGTGGGCCTGTTCAACATCCTCCAGGAGGGCGACGTCCAGATCAAGGGCTACCCGGTGCGGCTGCCGATCGACGTCTCGATGGTGTTCACCGCGAACCCGGAGGACTACACGGCACGCGGCAAGATCATCACCCCGCTCAAGGACCGCATCGGCAGCGAGGTGCGCACGCACTACCCGACCACGATCGAGCACGGCGTCGCGATCACGTTGCAGGAGGCGTGGACCGCGCGTGCGCCGGGGCTCCTGATCCCGCGCTGGGTGCGCGAGGTGGTGGAGGCGGTGGCCTTCGCGGCGCGCCGGGACAAGAAGATCGATCGCAGGAGCGGGGTGTCGCAGCGGCTGCCGATCAGCGCGCTCGAGAACGCGGTGAGCAACGCCGAGCGACGAGCGCTCGTCTCGGGCGAGACGCCGGTCGTGCCGCGCGTCTCGGACATCTACGCCTCACTGCCGTCGCTCACGGGCAAGTTCGAGCTCGAGTACGAGGGCGAGCTCGTTGGGGCCGAGAACGTGGCGCGCGAGCTGATCCGCGAGGCGGTGGGCGAGGTGTTCTCGACCTACCTGGGGTCGGCCGACCTGAAGCAGGTGGTGCGCTTTTTCGAGGAGGGCGGCACGCTGCGGATCCGCGAGGGCTCCACGTCGGCGGAGGTGCTGATGCAGCTGCGGCGCGTGCCGGAGGTGCTCGACAACCTGACGGCGCTCGGGGTCGACCCGGGCGGGCCGGAAGCGCTGCAGGCGGCCGCCGGCGAGTTCGTGCTGGAGGGCCTGTGGGCCCAGAAGAAGATCGGCCGCAGCGACGACCGCGGCTTCGTCGCCACCGAGCGGCGCGCCGACCTCGAGATCGACATGGAGCACCTCGAGCGCCTGCGCCGCCTCAAGAAGCAGGTGAACTGAGGTCCTGATGGCGGTCGTCAGGCGCTACCACCGCTACACCGGCGAGCTGTGGGACGAGCTCGACCTCGAGTCGTTGGTCGACGAGCTCAGCGACTTCTTCCTCCAGAGCGGCTTCGGCGAGGAGAGCGGGGAGTTCGACGAGGACTCCTTGCAGGCGCTCCACGACGCGATCCTCGACGCGATGCTGCGCAAGGGCCTGCTCTCTCCGGAAGACATCGAGCGCGTGATGGCGGACAAGGACGCTCTCGACGAGCTGCTGCAGAAGACCGTCGAGCGGCTGATGCGGGAGGGCTACCTGCGCGCGAGCGAGGCCGAGCCCTTTCACGACCCGACGGGCGGGGGCGAGGGCCGGCCCGGCCCACCGGTGCGCTTCGAGCTGACCGAGAAGGCCGTCGACTTCCTCGGCTACCGGGCGCTACGCGACCTGCTCGGCTCGGTGGGCAAGGCGTCCTTCGGGCGCCACGACACGCGCGACCTCGCGACCGGCGTCGAGGCCTCGGGCCCGACGAAGGCCTGGGAGTTCGGCGACACGATGAACCTGGACGTCTCGGCGACGCTGCTGTCCGCGGTCGCACGCGAGGGGCTGGGCGTGCCCCTGAACGTCGACTACCCCGACTTGCACGTCCGCCAGTCCGAGTACCAGTCCTCGTGCGCCACGGTCGTGATGCTCGACTGCTCGCACAGCATGATCCTCTACGGCGAGGACCGCTTCACGCCCGCCAAGAAGGTGGCGCTGGCACTCTCGCACCTGCTGCGCACCCAGTACCCGGGGGACAGCCTGCACCTGGTGCTGTTCCACGACTCGGCCGAGGAGATCCCGCTCTCGCGCCTGGCCCAGGTGCGCGTGGGGCCGCACTACACGAACACGCGCGAGGGGCTGCGGCTCGCGCAGCGCATCCTGCAGCGCCAGCGCAAGGACATGAAGCAGATCGTGATGATCACCGACGGCAAGCCGTCGGCGCTCAGCGAGCCCGACGGGCGCATCTACCGCAACCCCTTCGGGCTCGACCCGCGCGTGGTGGCGCTCACGCTCAAGGAGGTCGCGAACTGCCGCCGCCAGGGGATCCTGGTCAACACGTTCATGCTGGCGCGCGACCGCGACCTGGTGGCCTTCGTGAAGAAGGTGACCGAGATGTGCCGGGGCAAGGCCTACTTCACGACGCCCATGAGCCTCGGCCAGTACGTCCTCATGGACTACCTCAACAAGAAGGTCCGCAAGCTCCACTAGGGAGGGACAGGGTGGCCGAGCCCGAACCGCCGCTGGTGCTCCTGGTCGAGGACAATCCCGACCACGAGGAGCTCATCCGCCGGGCGTTCGCAGAACGCCAGCCGCAGGTGGTCCTCGCGGTCGCGCGCCACGGCGAGGAGGCGCTCGACTACCTCCACCGCCGCGGTGAGTACCAGGACCCGAGCCGCAGCCCGCGCCCGCGTCTGATCCTGCTCGACCTGCGGCTGCCCCGGGTGGACGGGCTCGAGGTGCTCGGCGAGATCAAGTCCTCGCCGACGCTGCGCTCGACTCCCGTCGTGGTGCTGACGACCTCCGACTCGGAGCACGACGTGGCGCGCGCCTACGCGCAGCACGCGAACAGCTACCTGGTGAAGCCGGCCGAGTTCGCGCGCATCCGGGAGCTGATCGACCGCGTCCAGGGGTACTGGCTGGGCATGAACCGCCTGCCCGCCGACGGCAACCGCGCGACGCCGTCCTGAAGGCCCTCCGTCGCCAGCAGGCGCAGCTCGGGGAGGTCCCAGGCCTCGCCGGCGGCGGCGAGTCGCAGCGGACCGCGGGTGGGCGTTCCCAACGCGATCACGAGGCGGGCGCGCCGCGACCGTATGAGCTGGTCGGCCGCGCGGGCCTGCAGCCGCGAGCCGGTTTGCGCGAGCGTCACGTCGGTCCACTGACCGTCGCTCAGCGTTTCTACCTTCAGCCGCGCCGGC
>DATEUE010000176.1:0-15824 GCA_035283305.1 Vicinamibacteria bacterium
CGAGGCACGCACCGCGTCGGGCGCCGTGCCGCCCGTGAGTGACTTGGCCTTGACGGCCTCGAGCGGGTCGAACAGCACGTCGAGCCTGGCGGCGACCTTGGGCGAAAGGGCCGCGAGCGTCTCGGCCGCCACCGCCTTCAGCGAGCGGCCGCCCTTTTGCGCGTCGGCGACGAGCGCGCCCACCATGTGGTGCGCCTTGCGGAACGGCATCCCCTCGCGCGCGAGCGCCACGGCCAGGCCCGCCGCCATCATCTCCTCGCGTCCCGCCGCCGCGCGCATTGTGTCGCGCTGCAGGCTGAGGCCTCTGACGACTCCGGTGATGACAGCCACGGAGCCGACCGCGGTGTCGACCGCGTCGAACACCGCCTCCTTGTCTTCCTGCAGGTCCTTCTGGTAGCCGGCGGGTAGCCCCTTCAGCAGCACCAGCAGCCGCAGCAGGTCGGCATCGACGCGCGCGGCCTTGCCGCGCACGAGCTCGAGCGCGTCGGGGTTCTTCTTCTGCGGCATCAACGACGAGCCGGTGGTGAAGGCCTCGGGCAGCGTCACGAAGCCGTACTCGGGTCCGGCGAAATGGATCAGGTCCTCGCTGAGGCGCGCGAGGTGGGTCTGGACCTGGGCGCAGCACGAGACGAGCTCCACGGCGAAGTCGCGGTCCATCACGGCGTCGAGCGCGGCGGGCGAGACCGCCGCGAAGCCGAGATCCTTCGCCATCGCGTCGCGGTCGAGCGGGAGCGACGCGCCGGCGAGGGCACCCGAGCCGAGCGGCATCACGTCCACGCGGACGCGCGCGTCGCGCAGCCGCTCGCGGTCGCGCACCAGGCCCCAGGCGTGCGCGGCAGCCCAGAAGCCGAACGTGATCGGCTCGGCGGCGCGCGTGTGCGTGTAACCCGGCATCACCGCGTCGGCGCCGCTTCGCCCCTTCTCCACGAGCGCGGTCACGAGTGTCGCGAGCCCGCGCGCGAGCGCGTCGATCGCGCCGCGAGCGTAGAGGCGCAGGGCCGTGACGGTCTGCTCGTTGCGGCTGCGGCCGAGGTGCGCCTGGCCGGCCAGCTCGCCGAGGATCTCGCCGAGGCGCTCCTCGACGAAGCTGTGCACGTCCTCGACGTCCAACTCGAGGTACTTCGGATCGGCCTCGAGCTTCGCGAGCACCTCGGCGAGCCCGCGCTCCAGGGTCTCGGCATCGCTCGCGGGAATGGCGCCGCAGCGGCCGAGTGCCCGCACCCAGGCGCGCGAGGCCGCGAGCTCCTCGCGCACCAGGCGCCGGTCGAACGGGAACGACCGGTTGAACTCCCAGAAGACGGCGTCGGGGGCCGCCTCGTAGTTCCCGCCCCAGAGCTTCGTCATCGTCCTTGCACCTCGCGGTGGCGACCCAGGACCCAGGCGGGCGGGTCCGGCGTGGCCCGCTTTGCGTCAGCTGCGGTAGTGCGCATTGATGTCCACGTAGCCGTGCGAGAAGTCGGAGGTCCAGATCCAGCCGCTCGCCTCCCCTGTGCCGAGGTGGATCCGCAGCCGCACGGGCTCTTCCTGCATCGCCGCGGCCGCCTGCTTCTCGACGTAGTCGCGCGCGGCGCCGCCCTCGGCGACGTGGACGTCGCCGATCCACAGCGAGACCCTGGAGACGTCGAGCGGCACGCCCGCGCGCCCGACCGCGGCCAGCACGCGGCCCCAGTTGGGGTCGCCGCCGTGGAGCGCGGTCTTGACCAGCGGCGACTCGGCCACGGTGCGGGCGACGCGGTCGGCGTCGGCGGAGCTGCGTGCGCCCTCGACGCGCACCTCGGCGACCCGCGTCACGCCTTCGCCGTCGCGCACCAGCATGCGCGCGAGCTGGCGCGCGGCCGCGGTGAGCGAATCGCGCAAGCAGCGGTAATCCGGGCCGTCGCTGGCGATGGGCGGCGCGCCGCTCGCGCCACTGGCGAGCACGACCGCGCAGTCGTTCGTGGAGGTGTCGCCGTCGACGGTGATGCGGTTGAGGCTCTCGCCGACGGCCCCGCGCAGCGCCCGGTCGAGCAGCCTCGGCTCGACCGCCGCATCGGTCGTAAAGAAGGCGAGCATGGTGGCCATCTGGGGAGCGATCATGCCGGCGCCCTTGGCCATCCCGCCGACGCGGCACGCCACACCGGAAGCCGTGAAGGGCACCACGACCTCCTTCGGTTTCGTGTCGGTGGTCATGATGGCGCGCGCGGCGTCCGGCCCGCCCTCGCGCGAGAGCCGTGGGAAGGCCGACGCGATTCCCGCCCGCAGCTTCTCCATCGGCAAGCGCACGCCGATGACGCCGGTCGAGGCCACCACGACCTCCTCGACGGGGCACGAGGCGGCGCGCGCGGTGAGCGCGGCCATCTCGCGCGCGTCGGCGAGCCCGGTCTCGCCCGTCGCGGCGTTGGCGCAGCCCGCGTTCGCCACGATCGCCCGTGTCCGGCCGCCGGCGAGGTGACCGCGCGAGACCAGCACCGGCGCGGCCTGCGCCAGGTTGGAGGTGAACACCCCGGCCGACGCACATGGCGCGTCGGCTACCACGAGCGCGAGGTCGAGACGGTCGGGCTTGATGCCCGACGCGACGCCGGCGGCGCGGAAGCCGAGCGGGGCGGTGACGCTCACTTCCCCCGCCGGCGTTTGCTGGCCTTGGCCGTGCGCTGCACCGGACGGGTCACCTCGACGGCCTTGACGTCGATGGTCACGCGGTTGCGCGTGAGCGCGCGCACGCGCTCAGGCAGCCCGAACAGGCGGATGAAGCCCTCGGCGTCCTGGTGGTCGTAGGCCATGCCCTCGCCGAAGGTGGCGAGGTCCTGGCGGTAGAGGCTGCGCGGCGAGCGACGCCCGACGGCCTCGGCACTGCCCTTGTAGAGGCGCACCCGCACCTCGCCGGTCACCTCCTTCTCGGTCTCGTCGACGAAACCCGCTAGCGCCTCGCGCAGCGTCGAGAACCAGAGGCCGTCGTAGATCAGCTCCGCGTAGCGGACCGAGATCATTTGTTTGAAATGCAAAGTATCGCGGTCGAGCACCAGCCCTTCGAGCTCGCGGTGCGCGATGTGGAGCACGGTGCCGGCCGGCGTCTCGTAGACGCCGCGCGACTTGATGCCGACGAGCCGGTTCTCGACCAGGTCGAGCCGGCCCACGCCGTGGGCACCGGCGACCTGGTTGAGGGTCTCGATCATGCGCACGGGCCCGAGCCGCTTGCCGTCGAGCTTGACCGGCACGCCGTGCTCGAAGCCGATCGTGATGAAGCGCGGCTTCGCCGGGGCGTCGAGCGGGTCCACGGTCAGCTTGAACATGCCCCGCTGCGGCGCGTCCCACACGTCCTCGAGGTTGCCGCCCTCGTGGGAGAGGTGCCACAGGTTGCCGTCGCGGCTGAAGAGGTCCTTCTTCGTCTGTTCGACGGGCACGCCGTGCTTGCGGGCGTAGGCGAGCGCGTCCTCGCGCGAGCGGATCGTCCACTCGCGCCAAGGCGCGATCACCGTCATGTGCGGCGCGAAGGCGGCGTAGGTGACCTCGAAGCGGACCTGGTCGTTGCCTTTGCCGGTCGCGCCGTGCGAGAGCGCGTCGGCGTTCTCGCGGATCGCGGCCTGGACCTGGTGGTAGGCGATCAGCGGCCGCGCGAGCGCCGTCCCCAGCAGGTAACGGTCCTCGTAGACGGCTCCCGCCGAGAGCGCCTTGTAGCAGTAGTCGCGGACGAACTCGGCTCGCAGGTCCTTGACGATGCACTTGCTGGCGCCGGTCTTGAGCGCCTTCTGGCGCACGGCCTCGAAATCGTCGCCCTGGCCGACGTCGCCGCAGAACGCCACTACTTCGGCGCCGCCGTAGTTCTCCTTCAGCCAGGGAATGATGATCGAGGTATCGAGGCCGCCCGAATACGCCAGCACGACCTTCTTCACGTCGCGCTTCACGTTCGCCATCGTCTTGTCGTTCTCCCCATGTCCTCACGCGCCGGCGCCGGCCTTCAGGACTTCATCGAGCGCCACGAACAGCTGCCGGATCTCTCCGCGCTTGACGATCAGCGGCGGCAGCAGGCGCAGCACCTTGTCGCCGGCCTTCGTCGCGAGAATGCCCTTTTCGCGCAAGCCCTTCAGGACCGGCGCCGCCTCGCCGCGGAACTCGACGCCGACCATCAGCCCGAGCCCGCGCACGTCGGCGATCTTGTCCTTGTGCGCGCGTGCGAGCTTCTTGAGCCCTCGCAGAAGGTAGAGGCCGCGTGCGGCGATGTCGTCGACGAAGCCGGGAGCCTCGAGGTGGTCGAGCACCGCGAGCGCCGCCGCGGCGCAGACGGGGTTTCCGCCGAAGGTGGTGCCGTGGTCGCCGACCTTCAGCGCCTGCGCGTACTGCTGCTTGAGCAGCAGCGCGCCCATCGGCAGCCCGCCGGCGAGCGGCTTCGCCAGCGTCAGCATGTCGGGGACGACGCCCGAGTGCTGGAACGCGAACATCTTCCCGGTCCGCCCGAGGCCGCACTGGATCTCGTCGAACACCAGCAGCGCGCCGCGCTCGCGACAGATCGCCTCGAGGCCCTTCAGGAACTCGGCCGTCGCCGGGCGGATGCCGCCCTCGCCCTGCACCGGCTCGATCATCACCGCGGCCGTCTTCTCGCTCACGGCCGCGGCCACGGCCGCGAGGTCGCCGCGCGGCACGAAGCGCACGCCCGGCACGAGCGGCTCGAAAGGCTCCCGGTACTTGGCCGTCCAGGTGGTCGAGAGCGCCCCCATGGTGCGGCCGTGGAAGGCGTTCTCGAATGCGACGTACTCGATGCGCCCCTGCTCCTTGCCGATGCGGCGGGCGAATTTCATGGCAGCTTCACAGGCCTCGGTGCCCGAGTTGGTGAAGAAGACCTTCGAGGGGAAGGCGAGCCGCACCAGGCGCTCGGCCAGGGCACTCGCGGGCTCGGTGTGGAACAGGTTGCTCGTGTGCATCAGCCGCTCGGCCTGCTTCTTCACGGCCGTGACGATCTTCTTGTCGCCGTAGCCGAAGCCGTTCACCGCGATGCCGGCTGCGAAGTCGAGCCACTCGCGACCGGTGGAATCCCACAAACGCGAGCCCTTGCCCTTGACGAGCGTGAGGTCGCGATCGTAGATGGGGAGAAGTGCCGTCGTCACCGTTTCACCTCGCTCACCGCCGCAGCCGCGACGATGCGTGTGCCGGGGAACCGCCCCAGCAGCCTGGCCTTGCCCGCGATCACCACATCAGGGATCCCCGCGGCCGAGGCTTCGAGCGCCACGCGCACCTTGAGCGCCATGCCGCCCGCGATCGTGCCGTCGTCCATCCGCCGCTGCGCCTCCTCGGACGTGAGGTTCAAGGCGGCACTGTCGTCGATCCGCACCCCGTCCACGTCGGAAAGGTAGACGAGCGTCGAGGCGCCCACGGCGCGGGCGATGCCGAGCGCCGCCTCGTCGGCGTTCACGTTGACGGCTTCGCCGAGCGGACCGTTCGCGACGGGGGAGACGACCGGGAGGAAGCCCGCGTCCCAGAGCGCGCGGATCGGAGCGGGGTTCACGCGCTGCGGCGTGCCCACCCGGCCGAGATCCGGCGCGAGCCGGGCGCGCATCAGGTCGCCGTCGCGGCCCGAGATGCCGATCGCGGGCACGCCGGCCGCCGTGAGCCCGGCGGCGAGCTGCTTGTTCGCCGTCCCGGAGAGCACCATCTCGACGACGGCCATCGCCTCGGGCGACGTCTCGCGGCGGCCGTCGATGAAGCGGGACTCGATGTGGAGCGCCTTCAGCAGCCGATCGACTGCCCGACCCCCGCCGTGGACGAGCACGGCCGGACCCGAGCCGCGCCGCAGCTCCTCGGCGAGCGGAGCCATGAGCCCCGGGTCCTCGAGCGCCGGTCCGCCAATCTTGTAGACGCGGACGCTCACGCGCTCGCTCCCGCGCGCGCGGGCTCGAAGGCCGAGGTCAGGCCTTCGGCCTCCGGCCATCCCATCGCGAGGTTCAGGTTCTGGATCGCCTGGCCGGCGGCGCCCTTCACCAGGTTGTCGAGCGCGGAGAAAACCACGGCCCTGCCGGGGGCGGCCGCGTGGACCGAGATGCGGCAGTCGTTCGTCTCCACGACGTCCGAGAGCCGGGGCGGGGCGTCGACCACGTGGACGAAGGCCGAGTCCGCGTAGGCCGCTTCGAGCGCAGGGCGGAGGTCCGCGACATCGCGCGTCGGCTTCACGTAGAGCGCCGTCAGGATGCCGCGTTTGACCGGCAGCAGGTGCGGGCAGAACGTCAGCTCCACCGTCTTGCCGGTTCGCTGCTGCAGCACGGCCTCGATCTCGCCGACGTGGCGGTGCGTGCGACCGGGAGAGTAGGCCGAGAAGTCCTCGGCGAGCTCGCAGAACAAGAGGTCCTCGCGCAAAGAGCGCCCCGCGCCGGTGGCGCCGCTCTTGGCGTCGGCCACGATGTCCGCCGGGTGGATGAGGCCTTCGCGCAGCAGCGGGACGAGTGGCAACAGGACGGAGGTCGCATAGCAGCCCGGGTTCGACACGAGCCGCGCGCCGGCGAGGCGGTCGCGGTAGGCCTCGCTCAGGCCGAAAACGGCCTGGCCGATGAGCTGTGGCGCCGGGTGCTCGTGGCCGTACCACTGCTTGTAGGCCGCGGCCGTCGGCAGCCGCAGGTCGCCCGAGAGATCGACCACCACCGCCTGCGGCCGCGCGTCACGCAGCCGCGCCGCGTAGCTGGCCGCGATCCCGTGCGGCAGCGCGAGCATGTACGCCTCCGCCGCCTGCTCGAGGCCGTTCTCGTGCGCCAGGTGACCGCCCCCGCTGCCGGTCGTGAACGCGACCGAGGCGCGCGGGTGCCGCTTCAGCAGGCGCACCAGCTCCCGCCCCGTGTACCCGGTTGCGCCGAACACTCCCACGCGCACGCTCGAGCCCTCCACTCCGACAAAAGAAAACCCGCCGGGAACCGCCCGGCGGGTGTCATGAGTCCGGTCGGCTTCGGCCTAGGCCTGTTCCAGGGACTCCACCCGCGGGGCGCACGGGCCTCGCCTGACGCGGACCCCGGTTCGCACGGCGGGCATGCTCAGCATGGACAGATACGCATCATAGGGCCACAGGCGTCCGTGTCAAGACCGTTCTCGCTCGCCAAACGGACCATGGCTCACCCGGCTCGATACGCTACGATGGATTCTCAAGGTGACTACATGAGCGAGTACCGCAGCCTGCCCCTCACCGACCTCGACTCGGACGAACAGGATTTCCGCGCCGTCGTGCGCGACTTCGCGGAGGAGCGGATTCGGCCGTTCGTTCGCAAGATGGACGAGGAGTCGAAGATCCCGCGCGAGCTGATCGACGCCTGCTTCGAGCTCGGGCTCATGGGCATCGAGATCCCAGACCAGTACGGCGGGTCCGGGGCTACCTTCTTCATGTCGGCGATCGCGATCGAGGAGCTGGCGCGCGTCGACCCCTCGGTGGCGGTTCTGGTGGACGTGCAGAACACGCTCGTCAACAACGCGGTGCTGCGCTGGGCGAGCGAGGCGCAGAAGGCGAAGTACTTCCCGCTTCTCGCGTCTTCGTGGGTGGGAGCCTACGCGCTCAGCGAGGCGGGCTCGGGCTCGGACGCGTTTGCGCTCGCGTGCCGCGCCGAGGACAAGGGCGAGCACTACGCGCTCACCGGCCGCAAGCTCTGGATCACCAACGCCGCCGAGGCGGAGCTGTTCATCGTGATGGCGACGCTCGACCCGTCGAAGGGGTACAAGGGCATCACCAGCTTCCTGGTGGAGAAGTCGTTCCCCGGTTTCACGATCGGCAAGAAGGAGGACAAGCTCGGGATCCGCGCCTCCTCGACCTGCGAGCTGATCTTCGAGGACTGCCGGGTGCCGAAGCAGAACATACTCGGCGAGCCGGGCAAGGGCTACAAGATCGCGATCGAGACGCTCAACGAAGGGCGGATCGGGATCGGCGCCCAGATGGCGGGCCTCGCCCGCGGGGCCTTCGAGCTGGCCCTGAAGTACGCGCAGGAGCGCCAGCAGTTCGGCAAGCCGATCGCGGAGTTCCAGGCGGTGCAGTTCGAGCTCGCCGAGATGGCGACCCAGATCGAGGCCGCGCGGCTCCTGACCTACAACGCGGCGCGCCTGCGCGACGTCGGCAGCTCCTTCGTCACGGAGTCCGCGATGGCGAAGCTGTTCGCGTCACGCGCCGCCGAGCGCGTCGCCTCGAAGGCGATCGAGATCCACGGCGGCTACGGCTTCACGCGCGAGTACCCGGTCGAGAAGTACTTCCGCGACCAGAAGGTGGGCCAGATCTACGAAGGCACCACCAACATGCAGCTGCTGGTGATCGCCAAGCAGCTGCTCGGCAAACTCTGACGCTCTGATCTGACGGGAGCGCGGTCAGGCATTCGCTCCCGTCAGATCAGTTCTGACCGATCCGTGGGATGCGTTGACTCTCCAGCCTGTCGCTTCGCCTGGTGACGTGTCGTCCGGCGGCACGCCTCGCCAGGGTTTCGATCCGACAGCCAGCGGGCAGGCGCAACGACCGAAACACCGGTCGACGAAACGAAGGCCGGCGACACCAAGGGACGAAACGGGCACCGGCAAGACTGGCGTTAGCCAGAACTGATCTGACGAGGGCGACCGTCAGGCCGCGCCCTCGTCAGATCAGAGGCTGATCCGCCTTGAAGTTGAACTTGAAGGTCTTCTTGAAGCCGGGCAGGACCTCGACCTCGCGCTCGTAGTAGAGCTCGATCTGCCGGGAGCTGCTGCTGCTCGTGACCGCGAAGCTCTCCGGCCCGATCCATTTGCCAAGGCGCCGCTTGCTCACTTCGTCCATCAGCATCTTCTTGATGCCATCGTCACCCTGGCGGACTTTGTACGGCGGGGTGCGGCAGATCTCGTTCACCTTGTCGATGAAGTCGTAGTGGTCGAAGTAGACCGGCCCGATGTTCCACGCGGCCAGGCCCCCCGCCAGCACGACCACGAGGAGGATCAGTCCGCCCAGCTTCCCTTCGCCCCTCTCGCTCTTCCGTCCCATGCTCACCCTCCGGGTCGCCTGCTCCCTAGCGGATCACGTGGAAGAAGCGCTTCCAGCGCGTCCGTCCGAACGCGGACAAGGTATCCCGAACCCACTCCACGACACCGGTCCTGTGGTATTCCTCCCGGGTCGCCTCGTACGACCAGTAGACCAGCAGCGCTCGCCCCTTGACCTGGTCGACCGGAAGGAAGCCCCAGAAGCGGCTGTCGCGGCTGTTGTCGCGGTTGTCTCCCAGCACCAGGAGCTGGCCCTCTGGCACTGTCTGCGGCCCCCAGCTGTCGCGCAGCCCGTCACCTGCCTGGCTGTACTCCGGATCGTCGGGGCGCAGCGGCGCCTCGATGAAGTGCGCGTAGGGCTCGAGGATGGCCTTCCCGTCGACGAAGACCTGCTTGTTGCGGATCTCGATCGTCTCGCCGGGCAGGCCGATCACCCGCTTGATGAAGTCGCGAGTGGGGTCTTCCGGGAACTTGAAGACGACGACGTGGCCGCGCTCGATCGGCCGCTTCCCGAACACGGCCTGCTCGAGCGGGCCGAACGAAGGGGAATACACGAGCTTGTTGACCAGCAAGTGGTCGCCGATCAGCAAGTTGGGCTCCATCGAGCCCGTGGGGATCTTGAAGGCCTGGACGGCGAAGGTGCGGATGAACAGCGCCAGGATGACGGCGACGACGATCGACTCGAGATACTCGCGGAAGACCGACTTCTTGAAGGCGATCACCGGTTCCGGGGGCCTGCTGCTCATCCCCCAGATTCTAGCCGATCCGGCCGCAGCGCCGGCGTGAGCGGGGCCACCGGCTCCGGCCGGGCCGCGCCGCTGCGGGACCGGGCTGCGAGCGCCCGCCGTTGATGGCTACTCGTCGACTCGCAGCACCGCCAGGAAAGCCTCCTGTGGGATGTCGACCGTACCCACTCGCTTCATCCGCTTCTTGCCTTCCTTCTGCTTCTCGAGCAGCTTCCGCTTGCGCGAGATGTCGCCGCCGTAGCACTTGGCGATGACGTTCTTCCGCAACGGGCTGACCGTCTCGCGGGCGATCACGCGTGATCCGATGGCGGCCTGGATCGCCACCTCGAACATCTGGCGCGGGATCAGCTTGCGCATCTTCTCCACGAGCGACTTGCCGCGCGGGTAGGCCGTGTCGCGGTGGACGATCAGCGAGAGCGCGTCGACCGGGTCGCCGTTCACGAGCACGTCGAGCTTGACGAGGGGCGAGACCCAGTGGCCGGTGAACTCGTAGTCGAGCGAGGCGTAGCCGCGCGAGACCGACTTCAGCTTGTCGTAGAAGTCGAGCAGGATCTCGGCGAGCGGCAGCTCGTACTGGATCATCACGCGCGTGGGCGTGATGTAGTGGATGCCCTTCTGGATCCCGCGCTTGTCCTGGCACAGCTTCAGGATCCCGCCCACGAACTCGTCGCCGGTCAGGATCGTGGCGGTGATGATCGGCTCCTCGACCTCTTCGATCTGGCCGGGGTCGGGCAGCCGTGCCGGCGAGTCCACCTCTACCAGCTCGCCGTCCGTCTTCAGCACCCGGTAGCGCACCGAGGGAGCGGTCACGAGGAGGTTGAGGCTGAACTCGCGCTCGAGGCGCTCCTGGACGATCTCCATGTGCAGCAGGCCGAGAAAGCCGCAGCGGAAGCCGAAGCCGAGCGCTGCCGAGGTCTCTGGCTCGTAGAAGAACGAGGAGTCGTTGAGCCGCAGCTTCTCGAGCGCGTCGCGCAGCTCCGCGTACTGGTCGGCGTCCACCGGGTAGAGCCCGGCGAACACCATCGGCTTGATCTCCTTGAAGCCCGGCAGCGGCTCGAGCGCGGGCTTGCGCTCGTCGGTGAGCGTGTCGCCGATCGCGACGTCGGACACCTTCTTGATCCCCGCGATCACGAAGCCCACCTCGCCCGCCGTGAGCGAGTCGACGGGCAGCGGCTTCGGCGTGAAGACGCCGAGCTGCTCCACCTCGTGCGTGCCGCCGCTCGCCATCAGGCGGACCTTCATCCCCGGCTCGAGCCTGCCGTCCACGACGTGCAGCAGCACCACGACGCCGCGGTACTGGTCGAACCAGGAATCGAAGACGAGGCCGCGGAACGGGCCCTCGGGATCGCCCTTCGGGTGCGGAATCCGGTGGACGATCGCCTCCAGGATCTCGTCGATGCCGATCCCCATCTTGGCCGAGGCCGGTATGGCACCCGACGCGTCGATCCCGATCACCTGCTCGATCTGCTGCTTGGCGAGCTCCGGCTCGGCGCCCGGCAGGTCGACCTTGTTCAGCACCGGGACGATCTCGAGCCCGGCGTCCGAGGCGAGCTGCGCGTTGGCGAGCGTCTGGGCCTCGACGCCCTGGCTCGCGTCCACCACCAAAAGCGCCCCCTGGCAGGCGGCGAGCGAGCGGGAGACCTCGTAGGCGAAGTCGACGTGGCCGGGCGTGTCGATCAGGTTGAGGACGTAGTCGTTGCCGTCCTTGGCCTTGTACTCGAGCCGCACCGAGTGCTGCTTGATCGTGATGCCGCGCTCGCGCTCGAGGTCCATCGAGTCGAGGAACTGCTCGGTCATCTCGCGCTTGCTGAGCGCCCCGGTCCGCTCCATCAGGCGGTCGGAGAGCGTCGTCTTGCCGTGGTCGATGTGGGCGATGATCGAGAAATTGCGGATTCGCTGCTGCATGGAGGCGCTCGGCCGGGGCCCTTGCGGCCCCGGCCAAACGCCCATTCTAACCGGCTACTTCTGCTTCATGAAGCCGGCGGCGAGACCCCAGACTCCGATGATCAGGTTGATTGCCATCGCGACGTTGCCACTGTTCAGGCTGAAGCCGGCGATCTGCGTGACACCGACGGCGCCCAGCACGCCCACGAGGACGTTGGCGACGCCCAGGAACTGCGCGCCGCGCTGCTGCGCGGCGGGTGCCCCCTGGAACCCGAGGTAACTCGCGATTGCGCCCGACGCCAGGTTCACGAGGTTTCCGCCCATTCCCGTGCCGAGAGCGCCCGCGAGAGCCGGAACGGCGGCTCCGCCGGCGCCGAGCACCGCCTGGAGGGGTCCAGCGAACTTCAGGAAGGTCTGCAGCATGCTTCCTCCTCGTCTTCGCTCCCGCGGGCAGGCCCGGAGGGCCCGCCGCGGAGCCGTTCACGGCTCACGAATCCCCGCTTCGGACTTGCGCCACGCCGCCAAAGCGGTCCTCTAGGGAACGCGCACCGAAGCCCGGGTCGTCTGGCTATGTATGGCGCGGATTCTTGGTTGCCGCGCGACGACTTGTCAATGAATTACGCGCCCGGATCCGGGCCCGGCCGCGGGACCACGATCGTGTCGAGCCGCGGGCTGCCGAAGAAAAGGCCGCGGCCCTTCTCGTCGACGCGCCAGCCCGAGTCGAGCCGCAGCAGGCGATCGAAGAGCGCGTGCAGCAGCCGACCCGCGTCGGCCTCGAGCCGGGCGGCGTCCGCGCAGGCGACGAGCACGCCGACCTTCCCGTTCACCACGACCAGCAGGAACTCTTCGTCCGTCCACTCGGCGAACGGGTCGCCCAGCTCGTCCCCGCCATGGAGGGCCGTGGGAAGCCGCAGCAGCGCCTGTGCCTGCGATTGCAGCAGGCGGCGCAGCGCCCATTCCTCCTCGCTCGTGTCGCTCGGGGTCTCGGCGACCACCGCCTTTGCGTCGAAGACCGCGGCATAGCGCCCGGCGCCGAGGCCGCGCAGGGCTTCGAGCATCTCGGCCACGTCTCGGCGGAGCTTGTCGGCCGACTCGAACATGGGCTGGGGCAGCGTCGCGAAGTGCCGCGCCGGACTATAGCTTGCCCCCGGTAGATAGTCTGCCATACGGAGGGGGCGCGGGTGCTTACTGCTTGAAAGACAGCACTTTCGGTGGTAGAAAACCACTGGCCGCCGTCCGCGGGATGCCTGGAGAAGGGAATGCTGAGGAAGATCCTCGCTGTCGACGACTCGGCTCTTATCCATCAGATGTACAAGCTGTTCCTCTCCCGCTACAAGAACTGCAAGCTCGTGAGCGCGATGAACGGGCTCGAGGCACTCGACAAGCTCGGGCAGGAGGAGGGAATCGACCTCGTCCTGCTCGACATCAACATGCCCGTCATGAACGGGCTCGAGTTCCTGCAGCGCGTGCAGAAAGAGGCCGCCTACAAGGACATCCCGGTGATCATCATCTCCACCGAAGGCAAGGAGGAGGACACGATCCGGGGCCTCAAGATGGGCGCGCGCGGCTACGTGAAGAAGCCGTTCCAGGCCTCCGAGCTTCACAGCCTGATCGAGAAGATCACCGGTCCGTGAACCCCGGACTCGGGCCCGGCTCCCGCTGATGGAGTTCGAGGTTTCCGCCGAGCTCGTTTCGATCTACCTCGAGGACGCCCGCGAGCAGCTCGCCGTCCTCGACGGCGTGTTGCTGCGGCTGGAGCGCGAGGGTGCCACACCCGAGCTGATGGCTTCCGTGCTGGGCCCGCTGCACACGCTCAAGGGCAACAGCGGGATGATCGGCCTCGTCTCCGTGAAGGACTACGTCCACCGGCTCGAGGAGGTGTTCGCGCGCGGCCGCGACGGTTTGCTGGCACTCGAGCGCGACGCGCTCGACCAGCTGTTCGAGGCGGCCACGGCGCTGCGCGAAGCGATCGAGGCCGCCTGTGGTCCCGGCCGCGAGCAGAAGGACCTCGTCGCGTCGCAGGCCGCGCTCGCGGCCCTCGTCGCGCGCGCCTCGACACCGGCCGGCCCCCGCGCAGCCACCGCCGTGGCGGGTACCGAGGCGGCTGCCGGGCCGGCGCGCTCGAGCATGGTGCGCGTCGACTTCTCCAAGCTCGATCATCTGCTCAACCTGGTGGGCGAGCTGATCATCTACCGGACGAAGCTCAGCGAGCTCGCGCGGCAGGTGGCGGACGTGCTACCCGGCGTGGGGCCGGAGCTGCTCGAGGCCGTCCACCGGGTGTCGGGCGCCTCGACGCAGCTCCAGGAGACGATCATGGACGTGCGGATGCTGCCCATCCGCCACGTCTTCGAGCGTTTCCCGCGGCTGGTGCGCGACCTCGCGCGCCAGCAGGGCAAGAACGTCGAGCTGGTGGTGCAGGGCGAGGACACGCGCGTCGACAAGGCGGTGATCGACGAGCTCGGCGAGCCGCTGGTGCACCTGATCCGCAACGCGGTCGACCACGGCATCGAGGCCCCGGCAGTCCGGAAGCTGCGCGGGAAGTCCGAGACCGGGACGCTGCTGCTCTCGGCCGCGCAGGAGTCGAACCAGGTCGTGATCACGCTGATCGACGACGGGGCCGGCATCGACGCGGCCTCGGTGCGGAGGAAGGCGCTCGAGCGCGGCCTGCTGCAGGCCGGCGAGACGCTCAGCGATCGCGAGGCGATCCAGCTCATCTTCACCGAGGGCTTTTCGACCGCGAGCGCCGTGACCGACGTGTCGGGCCGCGGCGTCGGCCTCGACGTGGTGGTGCGCAGCATGCAGCGGCTCAACGCTCTGATCGAGGCGGAGACGATCCCCGGCGCCGGCACCAAGTTCACGCTGCAGCTGCCGCTCACGCTCGCGATCATCAGCGTGCTGATGGTGGACGTGGGGGACCACGTGTACGCGCTGCCCTCCGGAGCCGTGGTCGAGAGCCTGCGCTACGCGAGGCGCGACCTGGTGCGCATGAACGGGCGCGACACGCTGCGGGTTCGGGACCGGATCGTGGCCTTCGTGCACCTGGCCGAGCTCTTCGGCCTCCCCGCCCCGGAGGGCGACCACGCCTACGCGGTGATCGTGGGCCGCGGCGAGAAACGGCTCGGGCTGAGCGTCGACCGGCTGCGCGGCCAGCAGGACGTCGTGATCAAGGCGCTCGACGCGGTCGTGTCGAACCCGGTGGTGGGAATCGCCGGCGCCACGATCCTCGGCGACGGCCGTGTGGTGCTGATCCTGGACGTGGCCTCGCTGTTCGGGGCCCGGCGCGCCCGCGGCGCCGGCAAGAGCCGCGTGGCGGCGGAGGCCTGAGCACGATGTACGAGCACTACTGGGGCCTGCGCGAGAAGCCGTTCCGCAAGACCCCCGACCCGCGCTACCTGTTTCTGAACGAGGCTTTCGAGGAAGCGCTGGAACGGCTGGAATTCGCGGTGGAGGAGATGGAGCTGGCGCTCTTGACGGGCGAGGTGGGTTCGGGCAAGACGCTGCTGACGCGCGCGCTCGTCGACCGCGTGGGCGAGCGCTACGAGGTCGGGATGATCCTGAACCCGCGCCTCTCGCCGCGCCAGTTTCTGCGCACGACGGCGGCGGAGCTCGGCGTCGCCGAGCCGCGCTTCCACTCGAGCGACCTGCTCGACCAGATCCACGCGCGGCTGCTCGAGCTCGACGAGGCGGAGCGCGCCGCGCTGCTGATCGTCGACGAGGCGCACCTGATCCCGGGCAAACCCACTTTCGAGGAGATCCGCCTGCTCACGAACTTCCAGCTCGACGACCGCAACCTGATCGCGATCGTGCTGGTGGGGCAGCCGGAGCTGCGCGAGCGGCTGCGGCACCGCGCCTATCGCGCGCTCACGCAGCGGATCGGCGTGGCATTCGACCTCGTGCCGCTCGAGGCCGAGGACACCCGCGCCTACTTCGCCCACCGCCTGAGCGTGGCCGGCGCGACGCGGCCGCTTTTCAGCGACGCCGCCATCGCGCGGCTGCACGCGGCTGCCCAGGGAGTGCCGCGTGTCCTCAACCAGCTCGCCACGCAGGCGCTGCTCGAGGGGATGGCGCGGGGTGCGACGCAGGTGGACGACGGGATCGCGGAGACCGTGGCGTCCGAGAGGGATTTTGGCGTCCCCGTCGGGGCGGGAGGGTAGCCGAGCATGGGTCGAATGGCCGATGCGCGAAAGAGGGCGCGGCGGGCCGCGCCGCAGTCCGCGGCAGAGCCTGCGCCCCGGCCGGAGCCGCAGCCGCCCGCGAGCGAGC
>DATEUE010000177.1:0-6479 GCA_035283305.1 Vicinamibacteria bacterium
CCGTCGCCGAACTCCGTGTCCACGTAGGACAGGCCCACTCCGCCCTTCAGGAAGAACCCCGACGAAGCCTGCGGGTAGAAGGTCACCGTACCCGTGAAGCTGCCGAGGGTCAGGGTGAGGCCGTCCTGCTCCTTCACCCAGGCATTCCCCTCGACACCGAGGAGCACCCGATCGTTGAGGGTGCCTCCCAGCTTGAGGAAGCCGGTGAAGGAGCCTTCGCGGTCGCCGCCATCGCAGTCCTGGCAATCGGCCTCGCCGTAGGCCGAACCGTAGCCGCCGCCGAAGCCGATCCAGAACCCCTGCCGCTCCTGCGGATGCCCCGCCCAGGCCGAGGACGACGCCAACAGCACGACCCCACCCACGAGACATCCAAGCCATTGCTTGCGCACTCTCACCTCCGTGGCGCCTGCGTCGCAGGCCGATCACGTAAACGGACGCTCGCGAAGCAGGTCGTGCTGGTGCTCGACGACGCGACGGGGAAGGAGCTCGCGCGGCTCTCGGACTTCACGAGCCCCGATGCGATCGCCTTCGAGGGCGCACGCTGATCTGCTGCCTGGCCCCTAGACGGTGACCGGTCTCCGCGGTCTCCCTGGGAAGGGGCGCGGCGGGGTCTTCATGCCCGCGGCGAGCTTCGGCGCGGGCGGCGGGACGAGGGCCAGCGCCAGGACTTCCTCGACATCGTCGACCAGGTGGAAGCTCATGCCGCGGCGCAGGTGCACGGGCACCTCGTCGAGGTCCTTCTTGTTGAGCTTCGGGCACACGATCGTCTCGATGCGCGCGCGTCGCGCGGCCAGGATCTTCTCCTTGAGGCCGCCGATCGGTAGCACCTGGCCCCGAAGCGTGATCTCGCCGGTCATCGCGAGGCCGGCGCGCACCGCGCGCCCGGTGAGCGCCGAGAGGATGGCGGTCGCCATCGTGATCCCGGCGGAAGGCCCGTCCTTCGGGATGGCGCCCTCGGGGACGTGGACGTGCAGGTCGTTCAGCGCGAACACCTCGTCCTTGATGCCGTGCGCGCGCGCGTGGCTGCGCGCCCAGGACAGCGCCGCCTGGGCCGACTCCTTCATCACGTCGCCGAGTTGGCCGGTGAGCGTGAGGCGCCCCTTGCCCTTCATGATCGAGGCTTCGACGAAGAGCACGTCGCCGCCCGTCGCGGTCCAGGCGAGGCCGGTCGCGATGCCGACCGTGTCCTTCTTGAGCCGCTCCTCCGGCAGCGTCTTCGCCGCGCCCAGGAACTTCTTGAGCGATCCCGGAATGACGCGCACCGAGCCGGTCTGGCCCTCCGCCACCCGGCGCGCCACCTTGCGCGAGACCTGGGCGATCTCGCGCTCGAAGCTGCGCAGGCCCGCCTCGCGCGTGTAGTTGTTGATGATCGCCTTGAGCGCCGGGTCCGTGAACACCAGGTTCTCCGGCGTGAGGCCGTGCTCCTCGAGCTGCTTCGGCACCAGGTGGCGCTTGGCGATCTCGAGCTTCTCGTCCTCGGTGTAGCCCGAGAGCCGGATCAGCTCCATGCGGTCGAGGAACGCGGGCTGGATCGTGTCGGTGAGGTTGGCGGTGCAGATGAACATCGTGTTCGACAAATCGAAGGGCACGCCCAGGTAGTGGTCGCGGAAGGCGTTGTTCTGCTCGGGGTCGAGCACCTCGAGCAGCGCCGAGCTCGGATCGCCGCGGAAGTCGGCGCCGATCTTGTCCACCTCGTCCATCATGAACACCGGGTTGTTGGCGCCCGCCTGGTGGATGCCCTGGATGATGCGGCCGGGCATCGAACCCACGTAGGTGCGGCGGTGGCCGCGGATCTCGGCCTCGTCCTTGACGCCGCCGAGCGAGAGCCGCACGAACTTGCGGCCGAGCGCGCGCGCGATCGAGCGGCCGAGGCTGGTCTTGCCCACGCCGGGCGGGCCGACGAAGCACAGCAGCGGCCCCTTCGTCTTCTCCTTGAGCTTGCGCACCGCCAGGTACTCGACGATGCGCTCTTTCACCTTCTCGAGGCCGTAATGGTCCTCGTCCAGGATCCGCTGCGCCTCCACCAGGTCGAGGCTGTCCTTCGAGGCCTTGCCCCAGGGCAGCGTCACCATCCAGTCGAGCCAGTTGCGCAAGGTCGCCGTCTCGGCCGCGTCGGGGTGCATGCGCTCGAGCTTCTTGAGCTGGCGCTCCACCTCCTCCATCACCGGCTTGGGCATCTTGGCCTTGGTGGCCTTTTCGCGCAGCTGTGCGATCTCCTCGCCGAGCTCGTTGCCCTCGCCGAGCTCCGACTGGATCGCCTTCAGCTGCTGGCGCAGGAAGAACTCGCGCTGGCTGCGGTCCATCTCCCCCTTGGCCTGCGAGGAGATCTCCTGCTGCATCGTGAGTACCTCGAGCTCCTTGGTCATCAGCTCGTGGACGCGGCGCAGCCTCTCGACCGGGTCGAGCGCCTCCAGGATCGCCTGCGCGCCCTCGACCTTGAGGTCGAGGTTGGAGGCGGTCAGGTCGGCGAGCCGGCCCGGCTCCTCCATGTTGTTGGCGATCACGATCACCTCGGGCGAGATCGGCTTGCCGAGGTTCTGCGACTTCTCGAGCGCGGCCTTGACGTTGCGCATCATGGCCTCGACCTCGAGCGAGCCGCGCGTGCTCTCCGGCTCGGCGACCGTCTCGACGTGAGCCTGCAGGTGGGGCAGGCCCTCGTCGAAGGACACGATGCGGGCGCGCGACAGGCCCTGCACCAGCACGCGGATGCGCCCGTCGGGCAGCTTGAGCATGCGCATGATCAGCGCGGCGGTGCCGACCGGGTAGATGTCCTCCGCCCCGGGGTCGTCCTCGTCCTGCTTCTTCTGCGCCGCCAGCAGGATCATGCGGTTCTCGGCCAGCGCCTGGTCGACCGCGCGGATCGAGCGGTCGCGGCTCACGTAGAGCGGCACGATCATGAACGGAAAGATGACGATATCCCGCAGCGGCAGCACCGGCAGCACGTCCGGCACCCTCGGCTGCTGGTCCTCGTCCTTCGTCTCTTCGCTCATTCCGTGGGCTCCCTCTCGATCGGGATGACGGTCTCGCGGCCGCGGCGCTCGCGCAGCCGCGGCAGCGTGATGGTGAGGACGCCGCCCCGGAGCGAAGCCCGGGCGGCGGCGACGTCCACCGGCAAGTCCAGGGGGATCGTGCGCTCGAACTTCCCGTGCGGGCGCTCCAGGCAGTGGAAGCGGGCGCCCGAGCCGACGCGCGGCGCGCGGCGGTCTCCGGTCAGCACCAGCCCACGCTCGCGGAAGGCGACCCTGAGCGACTCGGGCGCGAGCCCCGGGACCTCGACGATCACCAGCAGCCGATCGCGCTGCTCGAGCACGTCGACCGCGGGCGACCACTCGCTGCCCGGCAGCCGGTCGGAGCGGTCCAGGATCGACAGCCGCTGGAACAGCTCGTTGACCTCCTGCTGGAGCATCGCCAGCGCCGACATCGGCGGCCGCGCCGCGCGCGGGCGGGTCACGCGCGCGCCTCGCGCTTCAGCACGACGAGGGTGCGGTCGTCCGTCGCCCGCGCGCCCTGCTCGAAGCCTTCGATCTCGGACAGGATCGCGGCCTGCACCGCGTCGGCACCCTTGCTGCGCGCGGAGACCGCGAACGCAATCAGCTTGTCCTCGCCGAACTCCTCGCCCTCCGGGTCCCAGGTCTCGGTGACGCCGTCGGAGTACACGATCAGCGTGTCGCCCTGCTCCATCACGACCGTTCCGCCTTCGTAGCTCACGCCCTCGAAGATCCCGAGCACCAGTCCGCCGAACGTGAGCTTGTCCACCTCTCCGGTCGCGCGCACCAGGATCGGCGGGTTGTGGCCGGCGTTGACGTACTCGAGGTGGCCGGTGATGGGATCGAGCGACGCCAGGAAGAACGTGACGTACTTGCTCGACGGCACGTTCTGGCAGACGGTGCGGTTGATGCGCGAGACCGCGTCGGCGAGCGACGGCTCCATCCAGTGCGCCCGGACCGCCGCGCGCAGCACCGTCATTAAGAGCGCCGCTCCGGTGCCCTTGCCGGAGACGTCGCCGAGTGCCAGCAGCAGGCGTCCGCGCTCGACCGCGAAGTCGTAGTAGTCGCCGCCCACCGTGCGGCAGGGCTGGTTGCTGCCGGCCAGGTCCCAGCCCGGGATGCGCGGCGCCGAGCTCGGCAAGAGGCCGGTCTGGATCTCGGCTGCCATCCGCATGTCTTCTTCCATGCGGCGCTTCTCGAGGCTCTCTTCCAGCAGCCGGACGTTCTCGATCTTGGCCGCCGCCACGTTGGAAAGCGCCGTCAGCACGCGCAGGTCGTCCTCGGTGAAGGCGTGGGCGTGCTGGATCGAGTCGACGTAGACGAGGCCGATCACCGAGTCGCGACCCTCGCCCGCGGCGCTCACCCACAGCGGCGCGCACATGGCGGTGCGGATGCCGGAGGCGAGGATCGAGTCCTCGCTGCGGAAGCGCGCGTCCTCCAGCACGTTCGGCAGGAGCAGCGAGACGCGCTCCTCGATCACGCGCCGTGCGATCGAGCGGCTGACGCGGGTGAGCGCGTCACCGCTGTGCGAGCGGCTGGCCTTGATGTTGGGCACACCGGCCTCGAGCAGCAGGATCGCACCGCGCTCGGCGGTGACCGCCTCGAGCAGCAGCTCGAGCACCAGGTCGAAGAGCTCCCCGAGCGGGCGGTGCACCACCAGCTCGCTCGCGGCCTTGCTCAGGATCGCGAGCACGCGGTTCTGGCGCTGCAGCTCGGCGGCGTCGATCGCCGGGCGGGTGTTGATGGCGGAGAGCTCGCGCACCGAGAAGACGCGGGTTCCCTCCGGCTCGCGCTCCTCCTCCTCCTCGCCCGCGTCGTCGGCGCAGAAGGTGAGCGTGTGTTCGCCGAGCGTGATCACGTCGCCCGGCCGCAGGCGGTGCCAGTCGCGCACCGGCTCGCCGTTCAGCAGCGTGCCGTTCTTGCTCTTGAGATCGCTCACCCAGTAGCCGTCGGTGCGCTCCTCGATCGCGGCGTGGTGGCGCGAGAGCCACTGGTCGGGCAGGAAGATGTCGCTCTCGCGCGAGCGGCCGATCGTGACGCGGCTCGCCCCGAGCGGAAAGCGCTCGCGTGTGCCTCCCGCGGTCTGGATCGCGATCTCGGCCATGGGCGCCTGGGTCAGAAGAGGATTCTACAACGCGCGCGGCTCGGGGCAGGCCCGCCGCGCCGGCTCAGCGGGGGCTCTGGAGCTCCCTGACGGCGCGCAGCACGCTCCGGCGGGGCAGGACCTGCACCGCCTCCTGGGCCAGCAGCCGGTTTCGGGCGCCGGTCACGACCACGCTCGACGTGAGCGCGCCGGCATGTCCGTACCCGGCGTTGTTGACGAGCACGTCGACCGTCAGGCCCAGGCCAGCGACCTTTTCCGCGAGCCGCTGCCCGCCAGAGGCCGCGCCCAGGTCGTTCGCGACCGGCGTGGCGGTGACCCCGTGCTCCCGGGCCAGGCGCGCGGCCACGTCGACTCCGATTCCGCCCGAGGCGCCCGTGACCAGCGCCGTCTGCCCTCGGCCCGGTCGTGGCTTCGCCATCAGTCGACGCGCTTGCGGCGCTTGACGGCGAAGTAGCCCTTGCGCACGCGGACCTGCGCGTCGGCGCGGCTCACCTTGAGCGCGATCTCGCGCCAGGATCCGTCTGGCTCCCGCTTGGGCGTGTAGGCGAGCAGGTAGTGGTTCTTGAGCTCGTTCGAGATCTCGTTGAAGACCTTGATCAGCTCGCTCACCTTGTCGGGCGCGAAGAACTGGCCGCCCGTCTCGGCAGCGATCTTGCGCAGGAAGCCGCGCGGGCTCGAGGCCATGAAGCCCGAGCCCTTGAAGCCGATGCTGTAGACGGTGGCCTCGACCGCGCGGGCGTAGTCGACGACGTCCTTGTCCTGCAGCTGGCTGGTGGTGTCGGCGCCGTCCGAGAAGACGATCAGGGCTTTGCGGCCCGGGGCGTCCTTGATGCGGCCGAGCGAGTACTGAATCGCGTCGTAAAGGCTCGTCCCGCCCCAGGCCTGCAGGCCCTCGACGAAACGCTCCAGCCTGTCGGTGTCGCCCGTGAACTCGGCGCTGCCCTTGACGCTCTCGTTGAAGCTCACCACGAGCGCGGTGTCGACCTCCTCGAGCTTGTAGACGAAGTTGAGCACGGCCTGCTGCAGGAAGCGCATGTTGTCCTTCATGCTGCCGCTGGTGTCGAGCACCAGCACCACCGAGAGCGGCACCCGCTCCGAGGGGTCGCCCACGCTCGAGGCCTCGCGGAAGTAGGAGACCTCCTGCTGCACGCCGTTCTCGAGGAGCTCGACGTCCTTTGTGCCGAGGCCGCGCACCGGCCGGCCCGCCTTGTCGAATACCACCGCAGTCACCGAGACGACGTCGACGTCGACCTCGAGCGTGAACGGCTTCGGGGCCGGCTGGGCGGGCGCAGGCTGCTGGGCGTGCGCCGGGACGAGCGACACGAGCGTCCCCAGGCAGAGGGCGGCGAGCGTGGGCCCCCTCACGCGGCGGGGGCCAGGGCGCGGCG
>DATEUE010000178.1:0-6565 GCA_035283305.1 Vicinamibacteria bacterium
GTCCTCGAGCTGACGGTCGAGCTCACGCTCGTGCTCCCGGAGCCTCGCGAGGGCCTCCGCCTCGTCCAGCGAATCGGTCGCCTTCATCGACGCCGCCCTCCTCGTTCGCTCTTGAGCTGATCCATAGGTCGCACTCGACTCGCAGGCGAGCCGCGCAGGCGCGGTACGCGGGCGTTCGGACATCGGGCTGTTGCGGGCGGGCGTCTTGGAGCGGTGAGACCGGGCGATGTCCGGCGCGAGCGTCTCGAGGAGGCGGGCTGCCGCCAACGAGCCCTGAAGAAACCATCCCGTGGGACGGAACACCGGGTCAATGGGTCGTCTGATTCAGCGTCTTGCCACAACCCGTGCTACCGTCCCGGCCTCGAGTGGATCCCGCCGGGCTGTCTGCAATCGATCTCGCGCTCGCCGCGCTCGCGGCGGTCGCCGCCGGTGCCATGAACGCCCTCGCTGGCGGCGGCACGCTCATCACCTTCCCCACGCTCGTCGCCCTGGGGCTGCCCCCCGTCGCCGCCAACGTCACCAACACGCTCGCCGTGGCGCCCGGGGCGCTCGGCGGCATGCTCGCCCAGCGCCATCAGCTTTCAGGCCAGGGCAAGCGGCTGGCTCGGCTCACGCCCGCGGCCCTTCTCGGCGGCCTCGTGGGCGGTCTCCTGCTCCTTCACACCGACGAGGCCTTGTTTCGGCGGCTGGTGCCGTGGCTGATCCTGGCGGCGTCGGCCGTCCTCGCCGTCCAGGAGCCGCTGCGCGGCCTCTTGCTCCGCCGGCTCCCCGGGCCATCTCCTACTGCTGCTGCCGAAGGGCACCTTCACGACCACAGCGAAGGCCTGGCCGCGGTCTCCGTGTTCGCGGCGTCGGTCTACGGGGGCTACTTCGGCGCCGGCCTGGGGGTGATCCTGCTGGCGGCGCTCGGCCTGGTGCTGCACGACTCGCTGACGCGGCTCAACGCCACGAAGCAGGCGATCGGGTTCCTCGCCAACCTCGCCGCGGCCGTCCTCTTCGGACTGGACGGCCCCGTCTACTGGCCCGCGGCGCTGGTGATGGCCGTGGGCGCCGTCGCCGGCGGCACGATCGGCGGGCACCTGGCCGGACGCGTCCGCGCCAGCACGCTGCGCCGCGTGGTCGTTTCGATCGGCCTCGTGGTCGGGCTCGTCTACCTGATTCGCGGCTGAGGGCAGACGGGCCGCCGCGTCAGCGCCCGCCCGCCCCCCGCAGCATCTCGTCGCGGAGCGACTTCCACTCGGCGCCGGGCTTCCACTCCGGCCACGCCGAGCCGCTGGCGAGCTCGTGGCCCACTCGCAGGTAGAGGGTCAAGTCCTCCACGGCGCCGCTCATGTCCCAGTCGGGCCGCACGCGGTCGGAGGGCTTGTGGTAGTCGTCCCGGACGTACGCCGCTCGCACCTTCGGCCCGAACTCCGCCGGCTTGCCGACGTAGTCGATCCCGCCGCCCGCGTGGATCGAGGGCACGCCCTTGCGCGCGAAGGGGAAATGGTCCGAGCGGTAGTACGAGCCCTTCTCGGGCGTGGGGTCGGGCTTCACGACGCGCCCCTGCGCGGCCGCGACACGGCCGATCACGTCGTCGAGGGTCGAGAGCCCGAGCCCCACGATCGTCAGGTCGCGGGTGCGGCCGTGCACGTTGAGCACGTCGAGGTTGAGGACGGCGAGCGTCTTGGCGAGCGGGTAGAGCGGCTCCTCGGCGTAGTACGCGGAGCCGAGCAGGCCCTGCTCCTCGGCGGTGACGAACAGAAAGAGGACCGAGCGGCGGGGCTTGGGCGTGGCCTGCTTGAAGGCCCGCGCCAGCTCCAGCAGCCCTCCCGTGCCCGTGGCGTTGTCGAGCGCGCCGTGGTAGATGGCGTCGCCGTCCACGGGCGCGCCGATGCCGAAGTGGTCCCAGTGCGTCGTGTAGATCACCCACTCGTCGCGCAGAGCCGGGTCGCTGCCCTCGATCTTCGCCGCGACGTTGGCCGAAGGGACCTGGCGGATCGCGTTGTCGAGCGCGACCGAGGCCGTGACGCCCAATGCCACCGGTCGGAACTCCCGCGTCAGGGCTCGCCGCTTCAGGGCGCCCCAGTCCTGGCCCGCCATTGCGAAAAGCGACTTCGCCTGCTCGAGCGTGATCCAGCCCTCGACCGCCGCGCGGCCCGCGTTGCCGTCCTTCGTCTCGAGCTCGAACAGCTCCGCCGTCTTCCCCTGGACGACCACGAAGGGATAGCCGGCGGGCTGGGTCTCGTGGACGATCAGCACCGCGGCCACGCCCAGCGTCGCGCCGATCTCGTACTTGTAGGTCCAGCGGCCGTAGTAGGTCATGGCACGGCCGCCGAATGCCGACGGGTCGAGCTCCACCGGGTTGTTCGGGTCGGGCAGCGGCGGATCCCCGACCAGGACCACCATCGTCTTCCCGCGCAGGTCGACACCCTTGTAGTCGTCCCAGCGGAACTCCGGCGCCTGGATGCCGTAGCCGACGAAGACGAGCTCCGAGGCGTCCACCGCCACGCGCTCGCGCGCGCGTTTCGTCCAGGCGACGTAGTCGTCGCGCCAGACGAGCCTGCGTTCCTCGGCCCCCTTGCGGAACGTGAGCGCGGGGCTCCCCTTCACGGTGGTGCCGACGAGCGGGACCTTCTGGATCCACGAGCCGTCGGGGTGGCCTGGCCGGACGCCGATCGCCTTCAGCTGCTCGACGAGGTAGGCGACGGTCAGCTCTTCGCCCTTCGTGCCGGGGGCACGGCCCTCGAAGGCGTCCGACGCGAGCACCTTCGTGTGCTCGAGAACGGCCGCTCCGTCGATGGCGGGGAGCGTGGGCTCGGCGGCGCCGGACGTGAAGGCGTTCGAGCCGAGGAGCGCGGCTGCAGCGACGAGGATCAAGGCTCCGGATCGGGTCATGTCTCTCCTTCAAATTCGCTATGGCGAGACGATCTCGACCTTCACGCTGGCCGAGAGCGACGTCCCCGGAACGCTGACCCGGATCGTCGCCTCGCCCCGCTCGGTGGTGTTGCCCGGCGTGAACTCCGCCGTAGCCAGGCCGTTCAGGTCGCTGGCGCTCTCGGCGCTCCAGAAGCCGAAGGTCTGGCCGGTCGAGTCGTCCACCGCCGTGAAGCGCACCTCGGTCCCCCGCGTCACCGATCCGACCTCGCGCGACAGCTCGGCCCGCAGCGTGGCCTTCGTGGAGAAGCTCGCCGTGAGCCGGAAGCTGCCCTGCACGGCCAGGCTGACGTCGTCCGGGTAGGCGTGCGTGAACTCGACCGTGCGGCGCGCCGTGAGGTTGTTGACGCTGGCGGTGACGACGGCGCTGGCCGTGGTCCGAGGGCTCACCAGGCCGACGCTCGCGAGGTCGTCCGTGCCGGCGCGCACCTGTGCGGTCGTCGAGCCCGAGACCGCGAGCGTGCCGGCGGTGGTGGAGAAGGTGACGGTGCGCTGCTCGGACGGAAGCGCCGCCGCGACGCGCGCGATGGCGTTGGTCACGGTCGCCCCGTCCGCCGGAGCGCTGGTGGCGCCCAGCTCGAGCACGACCACGCTCGACACGGCCACCGCCTCGAACGGCACGTCGACGCTGCGCGCCGCCGCGACTTCGGCCGGCCCGGCGCCGAGGATGCGCGGCACGGGCGGCTCCTCTCCGAGTGCTAGAGCGCGCGCCTCTTCGGACAGCGCGAGCGGGCTGCTGGGGTTGCGAGGGTCGAGCTCCGGGCGGGCCTGCAGCCCGGCGATGAGGGCCGCGAGCGCATCGGCTTCCTGGATCTCGGCGAGCGCCGCGATCAAGCTCGAAACGGTGTCCTCCTGGCGACGCACCGCCGCCTCGAGCCCCGACCGTGCGGCGCGCGCGTCGCGCGAGAGCCGTGCCAGCTCCTCGGCCACCTGCTCCGGTGTCGCGCCGGCGTCGAAGAGGGCGGCGGGCGACGCCAGCGTGAGGTCGCCTCGGGGGGCGCCCGCGGCCCGCCCTTCCGCCAGAGCGCGGGTGAACGCCACCCGGATTCCGTCGCTCAGGCGCGCATCCGCGGCCAGCTCGCCGTCGCGGCCGGAGGCCATCTCGCGCCGCAGGAGCGCCTCCGTGTCCTGCCGAAAAAGCCGTCGCCCGTTCTCGGTGAGGCTGCGCTCGAGGACCAGATCGAACCGCACGTCGCGGTCGGCGGGGAGCGCGAGCACCTGAAGCCGGAAGCGGCCGGCAGAGTCGGTGCCGGAGACGGCGTGAGGACTGCCTGTCTGCTCGTCGAAAGCCTCCGCCGGGGTCTTCCACCGCAGCTGCATCTCCACGCGGGACGTGCCGGGAGGAGCATCCCCCTCGAGCACGAACGGCACGTCGAACGGCAGGCGCCGCCCCACCGATTCCGAGACGAGGTCGACCCGGACGGTCTCGGCGTCGGGGCGCGCCTCACCCGCCAGCGCCAGCAGGAACGCCAGGGCGCGACCCGGTCGCCAGCGAACGCAGCTCGACAGGTGTTTCATCGATGGCCGACAGCGCATTGGTTATACAGGAGGCTGGCGACCCGATCCATAGAGCGCGAGGCTCGCGAGTCAGCCGCGGCCGGTCAGGAGGCGCCACGCGGCCAGCTCGTCGAGCCCAGGCGCGAGAAGCACGGCCACGACGAGCACCAGCAGCGCCAGCAGGACGATGCTGCGGCCGCGCCAGGACCGCAGCGTGCCCTCGGAACGCCCGGCGAGCAGGGCCGCGCCCACGAGGAACACGACCGGCATGACCGGCAGCCGGAAGCGCGGCGTCGCGTAGGCGACGACATGGGCCGCGTTGTAGGCGGCGAGCAGCAGCAGGAGCAGGCCGGCTCCCCGCCCGAATCGCAGCCGTGCCAGCCCGACGAGCAACAGGCCGAGGAGCGCGAGGTACGGGAGGATCAACACCAGCTCGATCGGCACGAGCGCCGACGTGGTGAGCGGCCCGCAGGCCTCGCGGCCCACGAGGTGGTCGAGCACCTCGCTGCCCGCCTTCCAGAACTCGGGCATCTGCTGGGCGAGCTTCTCGAGGATCCAGGTGGGCTGCCGAGCCGAGATCGTCTGCCACGCGAGCGTCCGGCAGTAGCGGTCCTGCGCGACCGGCCCCTCGATGCGGGCGAGCACCTCGTAGATCTGCAGGTGCGTGAGCGTGGTGTTTCCCTGCCACAGGTTGAGGCCGCCCATCGTGGAGACCGGGATGAACGCGCGAAACACGATCGCGTTGCGGACCGTCCAGGGCGCAATGCTGAACAGGCTGACCAGCACGAGCGTCGCCGCCAGCGCCAGCCGGGCGGGCGTGGGCCGGTGCCGCGACTCCCCCGCCGGCGTCCGCGCGCGTGGTCGCAGCATCCAGAGCGCGGCGAGCGGCACGAGGTAGAGCGCCAGCTCGCGCGTCAGCGTGGCGAGCGCCCACAGGAGACCCGCCGCGGCAGCGGTGCGTCGGGATTCCGTGTGGTCGGCCGCGAGCGTCCGCTCGATCGCCCACCAGAGCAGGACGATGAACAGCGTCTCGGACCAGAAGCGCGTGGAGAACCAGACGAGGTCGGGATACAAGGCGGCAAACGCGCCGGCGACGAGGCCGGCACGGCGCCCGAAAGCGATGGCGCCGACGCGTGCCACTGCCGGGACCAGGAGCGCGCCGAGTGCCGCCTGAACCCAGAGCACCGCCTCGAGCGATCCGAGGGCACGCCAGATGAACGCGATGAAGTAAGGGTAGAGCGGCGGATAGAAGATGAGGTCGTTCCGCAGCGGCGACAGCGGCACGAGCTCCTGCGTCCCGAGCGCAATCCAGCTCGGCTCGTCCCCGGCGTACTGACAGGCCGGGGCGAACAGCAGGAACGCCGCCCGCACCAGGAACGCCAGCGCGGTCAGCAGCAGCAGCGCGCGACGACTCGTCGGCGCGATCTGCGGCTCAGAGCGGCCGACTCCCTCCTCGAGCACGGCCCCTATGATGCGCGAACATGGCGGTCCCCGCTTCGCTCAGAAGCCTGCGGCGCGTTCGACGCGGAGCCACGGTGAAGATCGCCTCCGCATCGCCCAGCGTGACGCACAGGGCGTCGGCAGGACAGCGTGAGTCGCTCGCGACCACGTCGAAGCGCACGGAGAAGTCGGTGCCCTCGACCGCCACGGACTCGCCGGCGTGGAGCAGGAACTCGCGGCCTGTTGGGACGGGAGTGCCCGCGGGGTTCTCGGCGCAGGCGGCCAGGCTCAGAAGCGCTGGCAGGGCGGCCAGGAATCGACGCACGCGTGCTCTCCTTCCCCCACAAGCGACCCTACGTAACTCGCTCCGGCAGGGTTGCACGCAAAGAGTGATCGGACGCACTCAGCAACGGACCCTTCGCTCCGCGGGATTCACTCCCGCGTAGCGGAGGGGTCTGGGGGGTGCGGCGCAGCACCTAGCGTGCAAGCTACGGGCTCGGAGCGGAGCGGGATTCACTCCCGCGTAGCGGAGGGGGGGTCTGGGGGGTGCGGCGCAGCACCCCCCAGAACAAGTTACGCCGCGTTCTCCCGTTGTGCCCGGAACTCGTCGAGGATCCAGGCCTTCACGCGCTTGGCGTCCGTGCCGTTGCCTTCGACGGAACGCAGGTAGTCGAAGAAGCGGCGCTCGTTGCCGGTGCCGAAGGCACGGCTC
>DATEUE010000179.1:0-26096 GCA_035283305.1 Vicinamibacteria bacterium
CGGCCGAGGCCGCCAAGCCGGCTCAGGCCCCGCCCGCGACCGAAGTCCCCGCGGCCGACACCCCCACCTTCCCGACGCAGCTCGAGCAGGTGATCGTCGACCTCGTGGTCACCGACAAGAAGGGCGTGCCGATCAAGGGCCTGACCGCGGCCGACATGACGGTGACCGAGGACGGCGTCAAGCAGGACGTCGTGAGCTTCGAGGCGGTCCAGCTGCCCGAGCAGCCGGCCGCGGCCGCCCCGCCGCCACCCAAGGTGTCCTCGAACATCGCTCCCGAGGAGCAGCGCGCGCGCACGTTCGTGGTGGTCTTCGACGACATGCACATCACCCCGTGGCGCGCCAACCAGGCGAAGGTCGCCGTGGCGAGCTTCCTCGAGAAGGGGACCCGCGAAGGCGACCGCGTGTCGCTCATCTCCACGGCCGGCGGGACCTGGTGGACCTCGCGCATGGAGGCAGGCCGCGCCAAGCTGATCGACATGGTGAAGAGCTTCGACGGGCGCATGATCCCGGACATGAGCCCCGAGCGCATGTCGGACTACGAGGCGATGCGGATCCACGTGTACCGCGATCCACAAGTGGTCGAGCGCGTGCTGCGGCGCTACGACACGTACGGTGTGACCCAGGCGATGTCGCGCAGCGGCAGCGACTCGATGCGCGCGGGCACCTCCGACGACCCCTACGTCACCGGGCGCGCGGCCGAGGTCTACTTCCAGGCCAACACCCGCCTGCGCACGACGCTCGACGTGATGGAGCGCGCGCTCAACGGGCTCGCGGGCGCGCGGGGCCGCAAGTCGCTGATCCTCGTGTCGGAGGGCTTCATCCACGACATCAACGTCGACGAGTTCAAGCGCGTCAACAACGCGGCGCGACGCGCGAACACCGCGATCTACTTCGTGAACGCGCGCGGCCTCGAGGGCGTGCCGGTCGCGATGACCGCGCAGTTCGGGCCGGCCCTGCCCGAGCAGGACGTGGGCTTCGCCTTCGCCGAGAGCTTCGACGCGGTGGCCGGCTCCGAGGTGGCGGCGAGCGAGAGCGGGGGCTTCACCGTCCGCAACACCAACGACCTCTCGAGCGGGATCCAGCGCATCGCCAACGAGACGCGCGTCTACTACCTGCTCGGCTACATCCCCACGAACAACGCCCGCGACGGCAAGTTCCGCAAGATCCAGGTCAAGCTCGCGGCCAGCAAGGGGCGCGAGGTGCGCGCGCGCAAGGGCTACTTCGCGCCCACCGAGTCCGGCAAGAGCGCGCTCACGGCCAAGAAGGGCGTCGACCCCGCGATCCAGGGCGCGCTCGACTCGCCCTGGTCGATCGACGGCATCCCGCTGCGCATGACGCACTTCGTGGGCGACGAGAAGTCCCTCGGCAAGGCGGCGGTGCTGGTCACGGCCGAGGTCGACATCCGTGCGCTCGAGTTCGAGGAGGCCGAAGGCCGCAGCATCGGCGACCTGCAGTTCCTGCTGGTGGTGGCCCACCGCGCGAGCGGAGAGTTCTTCCGCTACGACCAGGGCGTCGCGATGCGGCTGCAGCCCGCGACCCGCGAGCGCTACTCTCGCTTCTGGTTCCCGATCACGCGCGACTTCGAGCTAAAGAGCGGCGACTACCAGGCGAAGATCGTGGTGCGCGACACTCGCAGCAAGAAGGTCGGCACCGTGATCCACGAGTTCGAGGTCCCGCCGCTCGGGACGCTGCGCGCCTCGACGCCGGTGCTGAGCGACACGCAGCAGAACCCGAACACCGTGATCGCGGAAGGGCTGCCCGGCGGCCGCCTGGTCGCCCTCGCGCGGCGCGACTTCGCGACCGGCTCCGACCTGCTGTGCCAGTTCGAGGTCTACGGCGCCAAATCCGACGAGAAGTCAGGGATGCCCAAGGTCGTTCAGGGCTACCTGGTGCGTCGCACCGACGGCAGCATCTTGACGAGCATGGAGCCCTCCGTCATCAATCCGACCTCGCTCGGGAAGGTCACGCGACTCTTCGGCTTCCGGCTCACGGACGCTGCGCCGGGCGACTACGAGATCCTGATGACCATCCGCGACGAGCTGGCGGGCCAGTCGATGGAGATCCTCGAGCCGTTCACGGTGGGCCCTCCGCTGCCGGCGACCGCGTCGGCGCAGGCTCCGGCCGGGAACTGACAGCGGGCGTAACGCCCTGCGCGGGCGTCGCGCGAGGTCGGCTCCGGCTACTTCGCGACGGGCGAAGGGGCGGCGGAGGGCGCCGCGGCGGGTGCCTCGGCCGGTAGCGAGGACTGCGGCGTGCCCGGAGTCGTCACGGGAGCGGCCGTGGCGGCGGGGCTCGGACTCGCTGCCGTGTCAGGCACCTGGTCGAGGACGCCACTCGCCTGCGGCCTCACGATCGTGAGCGCCAGGCTCGTCACCATGAAGAGCCCCGCCAGGATCGTGGTGGCCCGCGACAGCACCGTCGCCGAGCCACGCGGTCCGAAGGCCGTCTGCGTGCCGCCGCCACCGAACGCGCTCGCCAGGTCCTGGCCCTTGCCCTGCTGCAGCAGCACGACGGCGATCAGGAACAGGCACGCAATCACGTGCAGGACGACGATCAGATAGAAAAGGATATTCATGTGCGCCGCCGAGCCTCGCTTCTTCGTGTCACGAAAGGTCCGCCAAACCTCAAACACTAGCAAGAAACGCCCGGGGGCGCCAGCCGACCTTCGCGCCCATCGTGCCCCCTTGAGCGGTCTCAACTCAACCGACTCGCCCCGGGGCGAGTCAGCGGGCGGGCTCGCGGCGCGGCGGCGGTATGATGGCCGCAGCCCCACCCCCGTCCGAGCCCAGGAGGTCAGAATGGACCCTCGCCGCGCGATGCCCGTGGCGTTCTTCACAGGCCTGGTTCTCTGCGGCGGCGCGCCGCGCGGGGTGTCGGACACCCCTCCCGCCGCCAGCGCCAGGCTCGGCGACCTGCGCGCCGTTGGCACGGTCAAGCTCCGCAGCTCCTGTGGCCCGGAGGCCCAGGCCGGCATCGAGCGGGCGACCGCGCTGCTCCACTCCTTCTTCTACGACGAGGCGCGGCGCGTCTTCGGCGAGGTCGCGGCGAAGCAACCAGGCTGCGCCCTGGCTCACTGGGGTGTCGCCATGACCTTCTGGCACCCGATCTGGACGCCGCCCGCCCCGGACGAACGAGCGGCAGGCCGGCAGGCGATCGAGCGGGCCCGCGCGGCCGGGGGCGGCAACGACGTCGAGCGCGGCCTGATCGCGGCGCTTTCGGCTTACTACGCCGATCCGACGGCAAACGCCACCGCGGCGACGGGTACAGGCGAAGCCGGCCAGTCTTGTCATGGACTCACCGGGGGAGCCGAGCATGCCGCTCGAGCCCTGGCCTACGAGCAAGCGATGGAGCAGCTGTTCGCCGAGCACCCCGGGGACGTGGAGGTCGCGAGCTTCTACGCGCTCGCGCTGCTCGCCACCTCTCCGCCCACGGACGCGAGCCTGAAGAACCCGACACGCGCCACCGAGATCCTCGAGTCCTTCCACACCACGAACCCAAACCACCCGGGCGTGATCCACTACCTGATCCACGGCTACGACTTCCCGAAAGTGGCGGCGCGCGGCCTACAGGCGGCACGCGAGTACGCGGCGATCGCGCCGTGGGTGCCGCACGCGCTCCACATGCCGTCCCACATCTTCACGCGGCTCGGCATGTGGAACGACGTGATCGTCTCGAACCTGGCGTCGACCGACGCGGCGCGCCAGTACGCCGCGAGCCACCACCCCCAGGCCGCCTCTTTCGAGGAGCTGCACGGGCTCGACTACATGATCTACGGCCACTTGCAGCGCGGCGACGACCGCCGCGCGGCCGAGGTGCTGGCCTCTGCCCAGGCCGTGCGTGCCACCGTCCCCGCCGTCGACTTTGCCGCCGCGTATGCGACCGGCGCCGTGCCCGCCCGCTACGCCCTCGAGCGCCGGCAGTGGGCGGAGGCAGCAGCGCTCGTCGAGCCGAGCTCGGCTTCGTTCGCGACGTACACGTTCGGCGCGGCGCACGTCGCGTTCGCGCGCGCCTTGGGGGCCGCCCGCGCGGGGCGCACGCCCGACGCGCTCCAGGCGATGGCCCGCCTGGAGGAGCTCGCGAAGGGCATGACGGACCCGCGCCAGCAGTACTTCGCGCGGCAGGCCGGCATGCAGCTCGAGGTCGTGCGCGGCTGGGTCGCGTTCGCCGAAGGCCGACCCGACGAGGCGGAGAGCCTCCTGCGCGGGGCCGCCTCTGCCGACGACGCGCTCGGCAAGCACCCGGTGAGCCCGGGGTCGCTGCTGCCCGCACGGGAGCTGCTCGGCGACCTGCTGCTGGAGCGGGGCAAGGCGCGCGAGGCGCTCGTCGAGTACGAGGCCTGCCTGAAGCTCAATCCCGGACGGCTCAACAGCCTGTACGGCGCCGGCATCGCCGCGGAGCGGGCCGGCGAGAAAGACGTCGCGCGGCGGCACTACGAAGCGCTCACGGCGATGGTTGCGACGGACGCGACTCGGCCCGAGGTCGCGCACGCCCGCGCGTTTCTAGCGGACGCGAGTCGGGCCACGGCGGGTCGTAGCGCACGGGCGTCGGGAGCGAGTCGGCGTTAACGCCGCGCGACCCTACGTGGCGTCGCTGACGAGGCGAAAGGCCCGCGGCTCGTCCTCGATCACCTGGGGGAAGCGGCCCACGTTCGGGTCGAGGAAGAAGTTGTCGTTCTGGTCGTCGTTGGCGGTCGACACCTCGCCCAGGATGCACTCGTCGCTCGTCGGGGCGAACTCGTGGTACACGCGTGGCGGCAGTGTGACCCGCTCGCCGGCTCGCAGCCGGATCGCCTCGCCGGCTCTCAGCTGACGGCTCTCGCCATTGACGAGGAGCGCAAAGGAGCGGCCCTCGCAGTCGGCCGGGAATGCGGGCCAGGCCCGCAGCGACAGCTCGCCGCAGCGGCAGATGATGTCTTCCTTTTTCCGATGATGGCAGTGGCACGGGGTGACCATGCCGGCCCGGGCGTACATCAGCTTCTCGCAGTACTCGGCCTGGTCCGCGAGGTTCACGAGCACGAGCCCGTAATGGCACCAATCGCCGAGACCGAAGTCGGTCACGTCCCAGCGCGGCTGTGGCGGCAGGGCCCATTGGTGCTCGCGGAAGCAGGCCTCAGCCGCCCGCAGCAGGCCGTTGATCTCGCTTCGTCTCATGCTCCGACCCGGCCTACGCCGTCGTAGTGAACGAGCTTCAGGAACGAGTCGGCCTTGAGTGAGGCGCCGCCGACGAGGGCGCCGTCGACGTCCGGGAGCGCCATCAGGCCTTTCACGTTGTCGGGCTTGACGCTGCCGCCGTAGAGGATCCGCAGCACGTCGGCCACAGCCTTCCCGTGCTTCGCCGCGATCCGCGAGCGGATGAAGGCGTGGACCTCCTGAGCCTGCTCCGGCGTCGCCACCTTGCCGGTGCCGATCGCCCATACGGGCTCGTAGGCGATGACGACCCGCTTCGATTCTTCGGCCGTGACCGCGTCGAGGATCGCCTGCAGCTGCCGGCCCACGACCTCCATCGTGCGGCCCGCCTCGCGCTCGGCGAGCGTCTCGCCCACGCACGAGATCGGGGTGAGGCCGCTCGCGAGCGCGACCTTCGTCTTCCTGGCGACGCCGTCGTCGGTCTCGGCGAAGTACTGTCGCCTTTCGGAATGGCCGAGGATCACGTGCGTGACGCCGAGGTCCAGGAGCATCGGCGCCGCGACCTCGCCCGTGAAGGCACCTTCCTTCTCGAAGTGCATGTTCTGGGCCGCCACGGCCACGGGGCTGCCCTTGGCCGCCGCGACTGCGGCGCCGAGCGCGGTGTAGGGCGGCGCCACCAGCATGTCGGCGGGAGCGCCGGCCGCGCCCTTCTTGATCTCCTCGACGAGCGCCACGGCTTCCGCCGCGGTCTTGAACATCTTCCAGTTGCCGGCAATCAGCTTTCGGCGCATGCGTGGACCCCTACTTGTCGCTCAGGTACGTGACGCCGGGCAGCTCCTTGCCCTCGAGGAACTCGAGCGACGCGCCGCCGCCCGTCGAGACGTGCGTCACCTTGTCGGCGAGGCCGTTCTTCTCGACGGCGGCCACGGAGTCGCCCCCGCCCACCACGGTGATGGCCCCGTGCGCCGTCGCGTCGGCCAGGGCCTGCGCGACCGCGAGCGTGCCCTTCGCCGTCTCCGGGATCTCGAAGACGCCCATCGGGCCGTTCCAGACGACTGTCTTCGCGCCCTTCACGATCCCGGCGAACTTCGCGCGGGTCGCCTCGCCGACGTCGACGCCGATGTCCTTCGGGCCGATCTGGTCCCACGCGACCGTCTTGAGCGCGCCCACCTTGCGCGCGTCGAAATCGAAGGCGTCGGTCACGAGCGTGTCCACCGGCAGGACCAGCTTGCCCTTGGCCTTGGTGAGAAGCGCACGCGCCATCTCGACGCGGTCGTCCTCGACGAGCGAGCCGCCGATCTCCTTGCCTTGCGCCTTGTAGAAGGTGAAGGCCATGCCGCCGCCGACGAGGAGCGTGTCGACCTTGGGCAGGAGCGCCTCGATCACGTCGATCTTGCCCGAGACCTTGGCGCCGCCGATGATCGCGACGAACGGGCGCTTCGGGTTGTTGACCGCGTCGCCCAGGAAGTCGAGCTCCTTCTTCATCAGGTAGCCCGCCGCGCGCTGGGGCAGTCCGATGCCGGTGATCGAGCTGTGCGCGCGGTGCGCGGTGCCGAAGGCGTCGTTGACGTAGACGTCCCCTAGCTTCGTCAGCGAGGCGCGGAAGGCCTTCACGGCTTCCGGGTCGGCCTTGACCGAGCTGCCGTCCTCCTTCTTGACCTTGCCTTCCTCCTCGATGTGGAAGCGCAGGTTCTCGAGCAGGGCGACCTGGCCGGGCGGGAGGGCTTCGCAGGCCTTCTCGACCTCCGGCCCGACGCAGTCGGGGAGAAAGGTCACCGGCTGGCCGAGGAGCTCTGCGAGCTTCTCGGCCACCGGCTTCAGGGAGTACTTCGGGAGCTTCTGCCCGTCCGGGCGCCCGAGGTGGCTCATCAGCACCAGGCTTGCGCCCTTGCCGAGCACGTAGCGGATCGAGGGCAAGGACGCGCGCAGGCGCTTGTCGCTCTCGACCTTTCCGTCCTTCACCGGCACGTTGAAGTCGACGCGCATCACGACGCGCCGGCCAGCGAGTGACAGGTCCTCGATGAAGAGCTTGGCCATGGCCGTGCCTACGAAGCGCCGTCCTTCTTGGCCATGTAGCGCACGAGGTCGACCACGCGGTTCGAGTAGCCCCACTCGTTGTCGTACCAGGAGACCACCTTGAAGAAGCGCTTCTCGCCCTTCAGGTTGTTCTGCAAGGTGGCGAGCGAGTCGTAGATCGAAGAGCGATCGTCGTGGATGAAGTCGGTCGAGACGACCTCGTCCTTGGTGTAGCCGAGGATGCCCTTGAGGTAGGTCTCGCTCGCCTTCTTCATCAGGCCGTCGATCTCCTCGATCGAGGTGTCCTTGGTCGCCCGGAACGTGAGGTCCACGACCGAGACGTCGGCGGTCGGGACGCGGAACGACATGCCGGTGAGCTTGCCCTTGGTGGCGGGGAGCACCTCGCCCACGGCCTTCGCGGCGCCGGTGGAGGACGGGATGATGTTGATCGCGGCCGCGCGGCCGCCGCGCCAGTCCTTCTTCGAGGGGCCGTCCACCGTCTTCTGCGTCGCGGTGTAGCTGTGGATCGTGGTCATGAGGCCGGTCTCGATCCCGATGCCTTCCTTCAGCAGCACGTGCACCACGGGCGCCAGGCAGTTGGTGGTGCAAGACGCGTTCGAGACGATGTGGTGCTTCGCGGGGTCGTACTCGCCCTCGTTGACGCCCATCAGCAGGGTCTTCACGTCGCCCTTGCCGGGCGCCGAGATGATCACCTTCTTCGCCCCGGCGGCGAGGTGGCCCTTCGCCTTCTCGGAGTCGGTGAAGAGCCCGGTCGACTCGATCACGTACTCGGCGCCGAGCTCCTTCCACGGCAGCTGGCTCGGGTCCTTGGCGGCCATGACGCACTTGACCGCGTCGGAGCCGACCACGAGCACGTCGTTGGCCTCCGCCTGAGGGCTGCTCTTCTTCGCCGACACCGGGTGCTTGAAGCGGCCGTGCACCGAGTCGTACTTCATCTGGTAGGCGAAGTAGTCGGCGTCGGTCACGATATCGACGACGCCCACCACGTCGATCTCCTTGCCCAGCAGGCCCTGGTCGCACAGCGCCTGGAACATAAGCCGTCCGATCCGCCCGAAGCCGTTGATCCCTACTCGGATTGCCATCGCGTCACTCTCCCCGCATCAATCGAACTCGCAGTCTAGCCTGTGGCTCGTTCGCGGCACAAGAAACACGCGGTCCACTTGCGCATGAGGCCGGCGGACTAAGCCCAAGCATGCCCGTGCGTTGTGGGTGCTACTGACCCGGCTCATGCCTCGGGCCGCGTCGCATGTATCATGCGCGGTCATGCCAGCGTCCTCGGCGCCCACACCCTCCCCGACGCCGGCCGAGTTCACGCTCAAGGCCGTGGCGACAGGTGTCGTGCTCGGGATCGTGTTCGGCGCCGCCAACGCCTACCTGGGCCTGCGCGTCGGCATGACCGTGTCGGCCTCGATCCCGGCGGCCGTGATGACGGTCGCCGCTTTCCGATTGTTCCGCTCGGGCGGCACCCTGCTCGAGGCCAACCTGTCACAGACGGTGGCCTCGGCGTCCACGTCGCTCGCGACCGGGACCATCTTCACGATCCCGGCCCTCTTCCTGTGGGGCATGGTGCCGCCATACCGCCAGGTGGTGGTGCTCGCGTTCCTGGGGGCGCTCCTGGGACTTTCCGCGATGATCCCGCTGCGCCGTCTGCTGATCGTGAACGCCCACGACGAGCTGCCCTACCCGGAGGGCACCGCGTGCGCCGAGGTCCTGCGCGCGACGAGCGGCGGGGCGGAAGGCGGGGCGTCGTCGAGTGCCTGGATCTTCCGCGGCATGGCCGTGGGCGCCGCCGTGAAGCTGCTGATTTCGCTCGCGCACTTGTTTCCGGGCGAGCTGCGCGCGGCGCTCCCCGTGCTGCCGAAGGCCGAGCTGGCGCTCGAGGTGGCCCCGGCGCTACTGGGCGTCGGCTACATCCTCGGCTATCGGCAGGCGGCGGTGTGCGTCGCGGGGGCCCTCATCTCGGCCGTGACGCTGACGCCGCTCATCGCCTGGCTGGGGGCGGGCCTGCAGGTGCCGCTCTACCCGGAGACGCAGCGGCTCGTCGCAGACATGGACGCGACCGCGATCTGGTCGCGCTACGTGCGCTACATCGGCGCCGGCGCCGTCGCCGCCGCCGGGATCCTGACCGTGCTGCGCGGCCTGCCGACGATGTGGGGCGCGTTCGCCGCGGTAGCCCGCGGTCTGCGTGCCGGCGCGCGCGGCGGGGCCGCACCGGGCGAGCGCACGGACCGTGACCTGCCGGCCTGGTTCGTGTTCGGCGGCGTCGCGACGGTCGTGCTGGTGGCGGGGCTCGTCCCGGGTGTCTTCGCGGGAGACATGGCGCCGGGGCAGCGCGCCGTGCTCGCGGCCGGCGTCGGCTTCTTCGGCGTGCTGTTCGTCGCCGTGGCCGCGCGCATCGTCGGGATCGTGGGCGTCTCGTCGCAGCCGACCTCGGGCATCGCGCTCGTGACGCTGCTCGGGACGGCGGGCGTGTTCGCGGCTGCCGGCTGGGTCGACGCGAGCGCCCGCGCCGGCGTGCTCACGGTCGGCACGATCGTGGCGATCGCCGCCAGCAAGGCCGGCGACATCTCGCAGGACCTCAAGACCGGCTGGCTGGTGGGAGCAACACCCGCGCGCCAGCAGCTCGGCCAGGTGATTGGCGCGGCGTTCGCGTGCTGGGCGGTGGCCGCGACGGTGATGCTGCTCGGCAGCGCCTACGAGTTCGGCTCGCGCGACATCCCGGCGCCGCAGGCGACTCTGATGAAGACGATCATCGAGGGCGTGCTCGCGGGCGAGCTGCCGTGGGGCCTCGTGCTCACCGGAGCCGGGCTGTCGATCGGAGCGATGCTATGCGGCGTTTCCGGGCTGGCGTTCGCGATCGGCGTGTATCTCCCGCTCGCGACGATGGCGCCGCTCTACGTCGGCGGCTGCGTGCGCGCGCTGGCCGAGCGCGGGCGCGGCCCACTGGCGAAGGACCGCGTCGACACGGGCGTGCTCGCGGCCTCGGGTCTGGTCGCGGGCGAGGGCCTCGCCGGCGTGCTGGTCGCGGGGCTCGTCGCCGGAGGGGTCGTGCCGCGACCGCTGACCACGCGGCTGGCCGGGGAGCTGGGCGAGCTCGCGGCGCTAGCCGCCGCGCTTCTTGCGTGCGTCTTCCTGTTCCGCGGGGGCCGCGGCTCCGCGCGCTAGCCCGTCCGCCTCCTTCGCGATCGAGCCGACCCAGGTCCGGAAGGAGGCCTCCGTCACAGCGGGCGACGGCGGCTTCACCGGACGCTCGCGGTGTCGTCGCGCCTGGTCCACCCGCTTGAGGATCGTGATCGCGGTTTCGGCGTGGCCGGCCTGAGACAGCTCCTCCGCGACGCTCGCGATCACCGTGAGCGCGTCGTTCTCGAGCCCGGCGTCGAGCATCTGCTTGGCGAGGTGCAGCCGCACGCGCGGGCTCCACGCCGTGCCGCCGAAGTGAGCGGCCAGCACCGCGTCGGCCTGGTCCGGGCTCACCGTTCCGGGCAGCGAGCGGACCGCGGCCTCCTCGGCGCTGTGCGAGCGGCCCTCGCTCGCGCCCTCGAGGATCGGCTTCGCGCCGGGCCGCGCCTCGACCAGGCGCTCGAGCGCCCAGCGATCGATCTCCAGCAGCTCGCATTCCGACACGGCCACCACGGTTGCCGAGCGCGGCTGGCCGGACAGCGCCGCCACCTCGCCGAAGAAGTCCGGGGCGTCGAGCCTGCGGATTTCGAGCGGCCGGCCGTGGCCGCCGATCACCAGCACGCGCACGCTGCCCTTCGCGAGCAGGAAGATGCTGTCGCCCGGGTCGCCCTCGCTCAGGACGATCCCGCCTGCCGGATGGTGGCGACGATGCAGGCCGTCCTGGAGGTGCCGGAACAGATAGTGCTGGATGTCGGCAAGCAGCGTCGCCGCCAGCGCCTCGCGTCCTTGCCCGGGCCGCCTGCCGAGCTCCTGGACGAACGCGAGCAGCTCGCGATCGATATCGAGCGCTCCCTCCGGCGGCGCGTCGGCGAGGCCCGCGGGCCGGACCGGAGCCGCCGACTCGATCACCGGGTCGGTCTTGGCGTCGAGGCCGCGCGAGATCGCCTCGGCTGCGGCGATTCGGGCGCGAGCCGCCCGCGCCATCGACTCGAATCGCTTGCGAACGACGGCGTGCCCCGGCTCGATCGCGTCGGCGCGCCGAAGCGCCTCGAGCGCGCGATCCTCCATCCCGTAGCGCGCCATGTCGTCGGCGGCCGCGAGCAGGATCGGCACCGCGTCCTTCCCGCGATCCGCCAGGACCAGGAGGTCGGCGAGCCGCAGCCGCTCGCTGAGCGTGGCCGGGCGGGCCTGCATGTCCGCTCGCAGCACTGCCGCGGCCTGGGCGTACTTGCCGTCCGCGACGAGCTCGTCGACGCTCGGCGGACGGCTTGCCTTGAGCCAGTCCCGGGCCATCGCCCCTGATTCTACGAGGCGCGACGGGCGGCCGCCATGAACGGCGTGTTTCGCTCCGCGACGAGCGTGCCGTCCGCGTCGAGCGCTATGAGGCCCGCTCCCGGTCCGACCTCCTCGAGCACGCGTCGGGCCGCCTCCTCGAGGGGCACGCGGTTGCCCGCGAGGTCGGCGAGGCGCTTCGCCGCCAGCTTCACCAGGATCCGCTCGCCGACGCCGGTCATCGAGACGCCCACGCGCGGCGTGCAGTAGGTGCCCGCCCCGATGATCGGCGTGTCGCCGACGCGGCCGGGGTAGCACTGGCCGGTGCCACCGGTGGAAGTGGCGGCGGCGAGGCGTCCCCGTGCGTCCAGGGCCACGCAACCGACGGTCCCGAGCCGCGGGTTCTCGCCCTTCCACGCGGTCGCCATCGCCGCGTAGTCGAGCCTGCGGCAGGCCTCGTCGAGGTGCTCCTGCCAGTAGGCAACCTTCGCGGGGGTCGCGACGACTCCGATCGCGTGCCCGAGCCGCCCCGCGAGCGCGAGCGCTTCGGGGCCGGCCAGCATCACGTGCGCGTCCTGCTCGAGCAGGTAGCGCGCCAGGCTCACCGGGTGAGGCAGGAGCGGGACCTGCGCGACGGCGCCGGCGCGTCCGTCGTCCGCCATGATGCTGGCGTCGAGTCGCGCGACCCCGTCCGCTTGCAGGTAGGAGCCCGTTCCCGCATTCAGCAGCGGCTCGTCCTCGAGTGCCCGCACCGCGGCCTCGACGGCGTCGAGCGCACTGCCGTCCGCGAGCAGAAGCTTCCAGCCGGCCTCGGCCGCACGCTCGCACGCGGCGTTGCGCGCGGCTTCTTCTCCCGGCGGCGGCGTCCCGCAGCCGCCGTGGACGATCAGTGCTCGCATCATTCGCGCGCCTCTCGAGTCGTGAGTAAGCACCAGCCCGCGGTCGCTTGCAACTCCGCCGTCTTTCCCTAACCTCGGCGGCGGATGCTGGCTTCGACCATGAACGGGACCCGGTGGCCGGCATCTCGAGATGGTCGGCAAGGGTCACGATGCTCTGCCCCGACTAATCCGCGGACCTGTCGCAGTGGCGGTGAGATCCGCACGCCGAGATCCGCACGCTGAGACTTGCTGTAGAAGTCCCGTTCGCTGAGTCATCGATGCGCTGGCATGGGTGCACGCGGGGACAAGTGTCGGTCGGCGCGACCCTGTTGCGGCAGCGGCGCGACCCGGCCGCGGTCGAGGAAGGCATCGTCCCCGTCTCTCGCTTCAGAGGTCCCGGAGGAGAAGGGCGAATATGGCGGCGCGCCCAGTGAGCGAGTGCTCGATGCGATATGAGTCACTTGTGAGTCACAGACAATGGCTCACAAACGATCACCTCGAAGGCATGTCACTCGAGCGGACCTCCTGTGGCGTCATCGTGAGTGATGATCTCGGGAAGCCACGGTCGAGCTTGTGGCTCACCTGGCGGAGCTCGACACGCGCAGGCTCTATCTGGCCCAGGGCTACGGTTCGCTCTTCAGCTACTGCACGCAGGCGCTGCTCCTGGCCGAGCACGCTGCTTACAACCGCATCGAGGCGGCTCGGGCGAGCCGGAAGTTCCCGGCGATCCTTGAGCGGCTCGTGGACGGCTCGGTGAACCTCAGCACGGTGCGTTTGCTGGCGCCGTACCTCACTCCCGAGAACTGCGATGAGGTCCTCGCCGAGGCCGCGGGGAAGAGCAAGCGGGACGTCGAGGTGCTGGTCGCGCGTCTGGCCCCGCGACCTGACGAGTCGCCTTCGATTCGAAGACTCCCACCAGTGCCGCATGCGAGAGCCAGTGCGCCCACTGACGCAGCAGGCGCCGGCATCCAGAGTCAGTCCGGAATCCCCGGTTGCGCCGGGGCTCGCGGTTGCTCGGAGATCGACCGTTGCTCCGTGACCGAAGGCCGCGCGAGCAGCTGCGGGGCGGGGCAGCCCTCCGAAGTTCGTGTCGTGTCGGGAAGCCTGTCCGAGTCAACTGCCTGCCCGACGAAACCCGACCTGGGACCTACTGTCGACGGGCCGTGTGCCATGGCCGCGAACCGGCCTCTCGTCACACCACTCTCGCCCGAGCGTTACCGAGTGCAGTTCACGGTGGGGCGGGAAACCCACGAGAGGCTAGGAAGGGCTCAGGACTTGCTGCGGCGTGAGATCCCGGACGGCGATCCCGGAGAGATCTTCGACCGAGCGCTGGGACTGCTGCTCGAGGACGTCGCCAGGAAGAAGCTTGCGGCGACGTCGAATCCGCGGCCGGCTCGAACTCCGGCTGCCGGGTCGCGTCACATCCCGGCCCGTCTCAAGCGCGCGGTGTGGCTGCGCGATGGCGGCCGATGCGCCTTCGTCGCGAGGAGCGGCCGACGCTGCCAGGAGCACGCGTTCCTGGAGTTCCACCATATCGACCCCTATGCGATTGGGGGAGAGACCACCCTGGTCAACCTGTCGCTCCGATGCCGCGCCCACAACGTCCACGAGGCCGAGCGCCTGTTCGGGTCGTTCGTGCCGGCCGTGAGTCGAGAGGGCCGGGACGCAGGCAGGCGGCTCGGCTCATCAACTCGCCCCGGGGCGAGTGATGCCGGCCAAGCGCTCAGGGCGCGTGGCGGCGCTCAGGCGTTGCTCAGCCAGACGCCCGGTCCGTAGAGTCGATTCTGGAATCGCTGCCTATTGGAACCGGGGCCGCTTGCAGTCAGGGCCTATTGGAACCGGGGCCGCCTGAAACCACGGCCGCCCGGAACCACGGCCGGTGGAGCGTCTGGCCGGACTAAGCGAGCATGGGCGTCTGGGGGGCTATTGAGCCTCCAGAAGGCGGCGGAGCGGCATGCAGTGGCCGCCCCCAGTCGCCGCCGCCGAACGGCTCCCTCAGTGCATCGCCGCGTACTTGGCCTGCAGCTGATCCTTCGTCTCCGAGTGGTCCGGGTCCGGGATGATGCAGCCGTCGACCGGGCAAACCTCGACGCAGCGGGGGGTGTCGTAGGCGCCCACGCACTCCGTACACTTCACCGAATCGATCAGGTAGATGGGGTCTCCCGCAGTGATGGCCGTGTTGGGGCACTCCGGCTCGCAGGCTCCGCAGTTGATGCACTCGGCCACGATCTTCATCGCCATGAGACTGTTCCTCCCGAGAGGGTCGGGGCATCCCGCAAAGCTTGCGTCCCCGATCCAGCCACGAGTGTGGATTGCACGTTTCCTGCCAGATTGGGCAGAAGGGGCGTTCGAAGGGTCCTTGGGCCCGCCTGACGTTATACTTGCGGGGGCCGCCGCTTCCCCCCGGACCGGGCCGCCCAGGCAACCAGTGCACGCCCTCTACAGCGTCGTCCTCGCGCTCGGTTTCGTCATCGGCATGCCTTGGTTTTTGTGGAAGGGGCGCTCGTCGGGGAAGTACCTGCGGACCTTCCGGGAGCGAATGGGGCGCCTGCCCGTCTACCTGAACCTCGACGGCGACCGCTCCATCTGGATCCACGCGGTGTCGGTGGGCGAGGTGCTCGCCGCACGTCCGCTCGTGCCGGCCCTGCGGGAGCGCTTTCCGAGCCACCGGATCTTCCTGTCGACCACCACGCTCACCGGCAACGAGGTGGCGAAGAAGAGCGTGCGCGGGCTCGACGGCCTGTTCTTTGCTCCCTTCGACTTCCCTCACGCCGTGCGCCACGCGCTGGAGGTGGTGAACCCTTCGCTGCTGGTGCTGGTGGAGACCGAGCTGTGGCCGAACCTGATCCACGAGGCGAGCCGCCGCGGCGCGCGCGTGGCGCTCGTGAACGGGCGCATCTCGCTGCGCTCGTTCCCGCGCTACAAGCGGATGGGCCGCTTCCTCTCGCGGGTGCTCTCCGAGATCGACCTGTTCCTGATGCAGGGCGAACCTCACGCCGAGCGGATCCGCGCCATGACCGCGCCCCCGGAGCGGGTGATGGTCACGGGCAACCTGAAGTTCGACGCCGTCTTCGCCGGCCGCCCGCCCGAGCGCCTGGTGCGCCTGCTGCACGGCGGCTCGCCACGCCCGCTCTGGGTGGCGGGCAGCACCGTGCCGGGCGAGGAGGAGCTGGTGCTGCGGGCCTTCCACCGAGTGCGCGAGCGCGTGCCCCACGCACGCCTGCTGCTCGCCCCGCGCCACCCGGAGCGATTCGCCCTGGTCCCGAGCCTCGTCGAGGCCGCCGGCTTCCGCTGCCTGCGGCGCAGCACCCTCGACCCCGCCTCGTGGTCCGACGGCGAGGTGCTGCTGCTCGACACGCTCGGCGAGCTGGCACAGGTCTATTCGCTCGCGAGCGTCGTCTTCGTGGGCGGCAGTCTCGTGCCCTCGGGCGGCCACAACATCCTCGAGCCTGCCGTCGCGGGCAAGCCCATCGTGGTCGGCCCCCACATGGAGAACTTCCAGGAGATCGCCGACGCGTTCCGGGCCGAAGGCGCCATGGTCCAGGTGGGCTCGGCGGACGAGCTCGGGCGCGAGGTGGCGGCGCTCCTGCTCGACGAGCCACGCCGGCGCGAGCTCGGCGAGCGCGCGCGCGGCCTGGTGGGACGCAACCGCGGCGCCGTCAGCCGCACCACCGACGCGCTCGTCCCGCTGCTCGCGTGAGACGACTGCTGGGGGCCGCGTTCGGTGCCATCGGCGCGCTCCGGGTTGAAGCGTACCGGCGTGGGCTGCTACGCCGACACCGCCTGCAGGGCCCGGTGCTGAGCGTTGGCAACCTCGGCGTCGGAGGCAGCGGCAAGACGCCCGTGGTGGAGCGCGTCGCCCGGATCCTGCGCGACGCGGGCGAGCCTGTCGCCGTGCTGAGCCGGGGCTACGGCGGGCGCTTCGCCGGAGCGTCGCTCGTGGTGAGCGACGGGACGAGCGTCCTGGCTTCGGCCACGGAGGCCGGCGACGAGCCGGTGATGCTGGCGCGGGCGCTGCCGGGGGTTGTGGTGGCCGTGGGCCCGCGGCGCGACGCGGTCGGGTGCGACGTCGAGGCCCGATTCGGCCGGCGCGTGCACGTGCTCGACGACGGCTTCCAGCACCTGCGGCTCGAGCGCGACCTCGACCTCGTCTGCCTCGATGTGCGCGACCTCGAGGACCAGCCGCTGCCCGCGGGCCACCTGCGCGAGCGTCCTGCTGCGCTGGCTCGTGCCGATCTGGTGCTGCTGACGCGGCTCGAGGCCGCGTCGGAGGCGGAGCTGCGCGCGCTCGAGACGCGGATCGGCCCGGATCGGACGTTCCGCGTCGAGCGGTGCGTGGCGGGCTTCAGGACCGCGGCAGGGGCTCGCGAGGCACCCCCGAAGCGTGCCTTCCTGATGGCGGCGATCGCGCGCCCGGAGCGCTTCGAGCGGGACACAGCCGCGGCCGGCGTCGCCGTCGTCGGCCGCGCGTTCTTCCGCGACCACCACCGCTTCAACCCGCGCGAGCTCGCGTCCGTCGCAGAGCAGGCGCGCCGTGGCGGCGCGGACGCGATCGTGACGACCGCGAAGGACGCCGTTCGACTCGAGGGTGCTTTGCCCTTCGCCGACCTGCCGCTGGTCGTGCTGGAGGTCGAGGCCCGGGTGGCGGACGAGCCGCGTTTTCGCGAGCGGCTGCTGGCAGCGGCGCGGAGGGCTGCGTGACGCGCGCGCGGCGCCACGCCCTCGAGGCGGCGGCCGCCGCCATCATGTCGGCGATCGTCTGCCGCCTGCCGCGCCGCGTCGTACTGGCGATCGGCCGCGGCCTGGGGCGGATCTGGGCCGCGCTCGACCGCCGCCACCTGCGGATCGCCGCGGAGAACCTGCGTCGCGCCTTCCCCGATTGGGACGAGGCGCGCGTCCAGGCCACGGCGATCGGCGTCTACACCCACTTCGCCGCGGTCCTGCTCGAGATCCTGTGGATGGAGGGCCGTCCGGTGGAGGAGCTCCTGGCGCTCACCGAGATCGAGGGCCTCGAGCACATGAAGGCTGCGCTCGCGAAGGGACGTGGCGTCGTGAGCCCGATCGCGCACCTCGGCAACTGGGAGCTGCAGGGCGTCGCCACGGCGCCGCTCATCGGCCCCTCCGCGGTGATCGCGCGGCCGCTCGACAACCCGGCGCTCGACCGCCGGCTGGTCTCGTTCCGGGCCTCGACCGGGAACACCGTCATCTACAAGCAGAAGGCGCTCGCGCAGGTCCTGAAGTCGCTGCGCGAGGGCCGCGTGGTCGCGGTGATGCTCGATCAGAACGTGCAGGCGGGCGACGGCATCTTCGTGCGCTTCTTCGGCAGGCCCGCGTGCACGACGACCGTCGCCGCCGCGCTCGCGATCAAGACCGGTGCGCAGGTCGTGCCGGCACACTGCGTGCGGCGCGCCGACGGTCGCTACCGCATGGCGTACGGCCCGCTCGTCGAGTGGACCGGGTCGGGCCGCCGCGACGAGGACATCAAGGCACTCACGCAGCAGCTCACGACGGTCATCGAAGGCTGGGTGCGGGAGACGCCCGAGCAGTGGCTGTGGCTGCACCGGCGCTGGAAGACCCGCCCAACCCTCGAAACCTCTCTGGCTCAGGGTTTCGAGGGGTCCCTAGTCTCGCCGGATGTCGTTCCCGCCCGCTCCGACACCCCGAAGGGCCGCGCATGAGCGATCCTCCACGCATACTGGTCCGCGCGCCGAACTGGGTCGGTGATGTCGTGCTCTCGCTGCCCGCGCTGCGCGACCTGCGGCGAGCGTTCCCGTCGGCGCGGCTCGAGGTGCTCGCGCGGCCCTGGGTCGGCGAGCTGTACGCCGCGGTGCCCGGCGTCGACGCCGCGATCGAGAGCCGGGGCCTCGCGGCGGACGCGGCGGCCGTGCGCGGGCGTTTCGACCTGGGCGTGCTGCTGCCGAACTCGTTCGCCTCTGCGCTGCCGCTCTGGCGAGCCGGGATCCCCGAGCGCTGGGGATACGCGACCGACGCGCGCGGACTGCTGCTGACGCGCGGCTGCCGAGTGCCCGCGAGCGTCCGAGGCCAAAGCCAGGTGTACTACTATCGGGCGATGCTCGAAGGCCTGGGGCTCGCGATCGAGGGCCCGCCCGACGCCTCGCTCGAGTGCCCGCAGGAGTGGGCCGCCGACGCCAGGACCCTGCTCGGGGACGAGGGACCGTGGATCGGCGTCAACCCCGGGGCGTACTACGGCACGGCCAAGCGCTGGGCGCCGGAGCGTTTCGCCGCCGCCGCCGCGCTCGTGGCGCGCCGCAGCGGCGCCCGGGTCGCGATCGTGGGCGCCGCGTCGGAGCGGCCGCTCGGCGAGGCGATCGCGGCCCAGCTCGGCAGCTGCGCGCGCGTGCTGTGCGGCGACACGACGCTCGCCGGGCTTCTGGGCGTGCTGAGCGAGCTGCGCCTGCTGCTCACGAACGACTCGGGCCCGATGCACCTCGCCGCCGCGCTCGGCACGCCGCTCGTGGCCGTGTTCGGCTCCACCGACTGGACCGAGACGGCGCCCGTCTCCGAGTGCGCCCGGGTGGTGCGCGCGGACACGGAGTGCGCGCCCTGCCGCCTGCGCGAGTGTCCGATCGACCACCGCTGCATGACGCGCGTCGGCATCGACCGCGTCGCCGCCGCGGCGCTGGAGCTGCTCGCGGCATGAGCCAGTCCAAGAAGCCCGCCATCTTCATGGACCGCGACGGCACGCTGTCGCACGAGGTGGGCTACGTCAACCACCCGAGCCGCTTCCGGCTCTACCCGTGGACCGCGGCCGCCGTGCGGGCGATCAACCAGGCGTCGTGGCTGGCGGTGGTCGTGACCAACCAGGCCGGGGTCGCGCGCGGCTACTTCCCCGAGTCGGTGTTCGAGGACGTGCAGCAGCGCCTGCGCAGCAACGTCGAGGCGGGCGGCGGGCGCTTCGACGCGATGTACGCGTGCCTGCACCACCCGTCCGTGGGCGACGCGCCGTACCGCGCGGACTGCGACTGCCGCAAGCCGCGTCCCGGATTGCTGCGGCGCGCCGAGGTCGAGCTCGGCGCCGACCTGCGGCGCTCGTGGGTGGTCGGCGACCGCCACTCCGACCTGCAGCTCGCCTGGAACGTGGGCGCACGCGGGGCGCTGGTGAAGAGCGGGTACGGGCTGGGCGAGCTCACCTACCTGGCGCCCGGCTGGCCTCGCCAACCCGACCTCGTGGCCGAGAACCTGCTGGAGGCGGTCGAGCGCATCCTCGGCCGCGACGACTTGTGACGGCTCGACTCGAGACCCTGGTCCGGGCCTTCCGCGGGCGGCGCGTGATGGTGCTCGCCGACCTGGTTGCCGACGAGTTCGTCTACGGCCGCGTCGAGCGCATCAGCCGCGAAGCGCCGGTGCTGATCCTGCGCCACGACGCGACCGACGTGCGGCTCGGCGGCGGGGCGAACGCCGTCCACAACATCCGCACCCTCGGCGCCCGGCCGCTGCCGTTCGGCGTGACGGGCGACGACGCGCACGGGCGGAAGCTGCGCGCGCTCCTGCGCGAGAAGCGCATTCCCACCACCGGCATCGCCAAGGCACCCGGCTACGCCACGCCGGTCAAGACGCGGATCCTCGCGGGCCGTGCGCACTCCACCAAGCAGCAGGTCGTCCGGCTCGACCGCTACGCGCCGCTCGAGGCTCGCAGCCCCGCGCGCCGCTCGCTCGAGCGGGCGCTTCGCTCGTTCCGCGGCCCGGTCGACGGCGTGCTGGTGAGCGACTACGGCTGCGGCCTGCTCGACGCGTCGCTCGTGCGCGCGGCCATCGCGTTCGCGCGCCGCCGCAGCGTCCCGGTCACGGTCGACTCGCGCTTCGGGCTGCTGCGCTTCCGCGGCATGACGGCGGCGACACCCAACGAGGCCGAGGTCGAGGAAGCGCTCGCGGTCACGATCGGCCACGACCGCCGCAAGCTCGAGGCGGCCGGCCGGGCGCTGCTGCGCCGGCTCGCCTGCGAGGCCGTGCTCGTCACGCGGGGCAGCGACGGCATGGCGCTGTTCGCGCGGGGGCGCAAGACGCTGCACATCGCCGTGCACGGGACCGACCAGGTGGCCGACGTCACCGGCGCGGGCGACACCGTGATCGCCACCTTCACGCTCGCTCTCGCCGCCGGCGCCACGCCCGCCGAGGCCGCCTGGCTCGCCAACTGCGCGGGCGGGATCGTGGTGATGAAACGCGCGACCGCCACCGTCTCGGCCGACGAGCTGCTGGCCGCTGTGCGGGGTGACGCGGGCCCGCAGCCCGCGCGCGTGAGGGCGACGAGCCGGTGAGGGAAGCGGCGAGCAAGCTCGGAACGCTCGAGCAGGTGGGCGCGCGCGTGATGGCGGCGCGACGCGAGGGGCGGAAGATCGCGCTCGCGAACGGCTGCTTCGACGTGCTCCACGTGGGCCACGTCCGCTACCTGGAGGGAGCCCGGGCAGAGGCCGACGTGCTCGTGGTGGGCGTGAACGGCGACGCTTCCACGCGGCGACTGAAGGGCGAGGGGCGACCCGTGATGCCGGCCGAGGATCGGGCGCTGGTCGTGGCCGCGCTGCGCGCGGTCGATCACGTGGTGGTCTTCGAGGAGGACGACGTCGGCCGGCTGCTCGTCGCGCTGCGGCCGGACGTCCACTGCAAGGGCACGGACTACACCCCCGAGACGGTCCCGGAGCGCGAGGTGGTGCGCTCGTACGGCGGGCGCGTCGCGATCGTCGGCGATCCGAAGCGCCACGACACGACTGCGCTCGTCGCGAGGATACGCGGGTGAAGGCACTCCTCGTCCGCCTGTCGTCGATCGGCGACGTGGTCCACACGCTGCCCGCGCTCGCGGCGCTGCACCGCGCCGGCTGGGAGACGGGCTGGGTGGTGGAGCCGCCGGCGCGTGTGCTGCTCGAGCAGAACCCGCTGCTCGACCAGGTGATCGCGGCGCCCTCGCGCCGGGCCTTCGACTGGCTGCGGGCGTTTGCGGCGCTCGGGTCGGTGCGCGCGCGCCGCTACGACGCCGCGCTCGACTTCCAAGGGCTTTGGAAGTCGGCGGCCTGGGCGCGGCTCGCGGGGGCGTCCCGCGTCATCGGCTGGGAGCGCGCCGCGCGGCGCGAGGCGGGATCGGCGCGGCTGCTCGGCGAGACCGTCACGCGTATCGGCGCCGGCCACGTGATCGACAAGAACCTCGCTCTGCTCGGCCCGCTCGGGATCGACGCGGTGGGGCTGCGCGAGTTCCCGCTGCCGTTCTCCGCCGAAGCGGTGGCGCGCGTCGATGCGTTCCTGCAGGGCCAGGGCGGCGACGGGTTCGTGGTGCTGAATCCGGGCGGCGGCTGGGCGAGCAAGCTCTGGCCGGCCGAGCTCCACGGCCAGCTGGCCCGCGAGCTGCGGGGCCTCGGGCTCCCGGCGCTCGTGAGCTTCGGGCCCGGCGAGGAGGAGCTCGCGGACCGCGTCGTCGCGGCGTCTTCGGGTGCGGCCGTCCGCTCGTTCCCGACGACTCTGCTCGACTACGTCGAGCTCGCGCGCCGCGCGCGGCTCGTGGTCGCTGCCGACACCGGGCCGCTGCACCTCGCTTGCGCGGTCGGCACACCCGTGGTGGCCCTCTTCGGGCCGACCGAGCCGGCGCGGAACGGGCCGTTCGCGGCCGACGACGTCGTCGTGCGCCGGGCTCCCGCCTGCGCTCCGTGCTACAGCCGCAGCTGCGCGCGCCACGTCGGGGTCATGGACGGGATCTCGCTCGAAGAGGTGCGCGCGGCCGTCGAGCGCCGCCTCGCGCTGGCGCGTGCCTGAGGTCGCGTGCCTTCGCGTCATCGCGTTGCCGCGGGCTGGTTGGTCGGGCTGCTGGTGGTCGTGCTCGCGCGGCCTACGCCGTGGTCGCTGCTCGTCGGCCTGCCGCTCGCGTGCATCGGCGAGGCGCTGCGGCTCTGGGCCTCGGGCCACATCGAGAAGACGAAGCTCCTCGCCACCGGTGGGCCTTACGCCCACTCGCGCAATCCCCTCTATGTCGGCAGCCTGCTGATCGCGCTCGGCGTGGCCGTGGCCTGCGCGAGCCCGTGGGTAGTGCTGGCCGTGGCCGCCTACGTCCTCGCCTTCTATCCCGCGGTGGTGCGCGAGGAAGCGGCCTTCCTGGCGGGGAAGTTCGAGGCCGAGTACGCGGCCTGGGCGGCCGCGGTGCCGCTGTTCTGGCCGCGCCTGGCTCCGGGCGGCCCGCGCTCCTCCCGCTTCGAATGGGCCCGGGTACGGATGAACCGCGAATGGCGCACGGCGCTGGCAGTCCCGCTGCTGGCGGTCGTGCTGTTGGCTGTGCCGCACCTGCGTCGAGCCCTCGGCCTTTGACGTAGCACCTTCATCGCCGCGACCTGAGCTCGGCAGTTCTCGGCCTTCGGTGTCGCGCCGGTTCGCCCGATCGCGGCCGGCGGAGCCCGAGCCGGTGCCGCGGCCGGTGGTAGACTGCACCCGCTTCCGCACCAGGAGGCGTCCGATGAGAAGCCCAGCCCTCGCCCTCGTCGCGCTCGTGTTCCCCGTGTCGAGCCTGGCCCAGCCGGCCGTGCCGCCGCAGCCCTCCACGCGCGAGCTCGAGCGCATCAACTGGATGGAGCTCCGCGAGCTCGTGCCTGCCCGTTCGCAGACGGTGTTGCTGCCCCTCGGCACGCTCGAGGCGCACGGCGTGACGGCGAACGGCGCCGACATCCTCGCCCCGCTGGCGATCGCGCGCGACATCGCACCGGGGCTCGACGCCTTCGTGGCTCCGGTGGTTCCCTACGGCTTCACCGGCTCGATGGACGCCTACCCGGGCGCCTTCACCGTTCCCGAGGAGGTGTATCGCGCCTACGTGCGCGCCGTCCTCGTGGGGCTCGCGCGCAACCGTTTCCGCAACATCGTGATGGTGAACGGACACGGCGGTGGCCAGACCGCGATCCTGACCGCGCTCGCGCAGGAGGTGGGACGCGAGGAGCGCGTGCGGATCCTGGTCGTCAACTGGTGGGCGCACTGCGCCGACGTGACCCAGGAGGTCTTCGGCGAGGACGGCGGCCACGCGGGCGACAACGAGACCGCCTTGATGCAGGCGATCGACCCCGCGCTCGTGCACCCCGAGCGCTACACGCCCGGGATGGCGCTCGCCAACCCGGCTCCGGGCACCTGGAGCGCCTATCCCAACCCCACCAGCATCGGTCTCTACAAGGCGGGGCAGGGCTATCCGAAGTTCGACGCCGCGAAGGCGAAGGTGTATTTCCGCAAGGTGTGCGACAAGGTCTCCGGGCTCGTGAAGGACACGGTCCGGCGCTGGGACGACGCGGGCTTGTAGGGCGACACCCGAGAGGAAGCGAGATGAGCGACAAGATCACACGCCGTGAGTTCGTCAAGGCCGGGACGGCCGCGTCCGTGGCGGCGAGCGTGCCGGCGGCGGCGCTCAGCCAGGCCCCGACGGTGCTGGTCCGGAAGGCCACACCCCCGGTCGTGATCTCCTCGAGCAACGGCCACGAGTACAAGAACGGCGGACCGCGCACCTGCGTGGAGGAGGCCTGGCAGCGGATCGTCAAGGGCGAGGACGTGCTCGACGCGCTCATCGCGGGCGTCAACATCGTCGAGCTCGACCCGGCCGACACCAGCGTCGGCTACGGCGGGCTGCCGAACGCGGACGGCGTCGTCCAGCTCGACTCCTGCTGCATGCACGGCCCCCTGAAGCGCGCCGGCGGCGTTGCCGCGATCGAAGGCGTGCGCACGCCCTCGCGGGTGGCGAAGGCGGTGCTCGACCACACCGACCACCACCTGCTGGTGGGCCCGGGTGCGCAAGCGTTCGCCCGCAACATGGGCTTCGCGATCGAGGCCGATCTCAACACCGACCGCTCGCGCGCTCGCTGGCTCGAGTGGAAGCGCCGCATCGACCCGGGGCACTACCTCGACCCGAAGAAGCGAGCAGAAGCCGGGGAGGCCGCGTCGCGCAGCATGGTGCGCGACGGTCTCCTCGACGCGCACCACCGCTACGGCACCATCAACTGCGACGGCGTCTCCGCGAAGGGCGAGGTATGCGGCGTCACCACCACCAGCGGGCTCGCCTTCAAGATCCCAGGGCGCGTGGGCGACTCGCCGATCCTGGGGGCCGGGCTGTGGGTGGACGGCGAGGTGGGTGCTTCGGGCTCCACGGGCCGCGGCGAGGCCAACCTCTACAACCTCGCGTCCTTCTTCATCGTCGAGGAGCTGCGGCGCGGGCGCGCCGCCAAGGACGCGGGGATGGCGGCGCTCCAGCGGGTGAAGGCGGCGACCGTCGAGAAGCGGCTCCTCGAGCGCAACGGGCTGCCGAGCTTCCAGCTGGTCTTCTACGTGCTCACGAAGAAGGGCGAGTATGCCGGCGTCTCCATGTGGGGCAAGGAGGGTCCGAACCCCGAGCGCTTCGCCGTCTGCAGCGAGAGCGGACCGGCGCTCGTCGCCTGCGAGCCCCTGCACGAAGGAGCCCCCGCGGAGTGACGGAAGGATCGTCTCCGGAGCCGCACGCGACCGAGGCAGCGGCAGCGGGCGCCGCGCAGCCGCTGTTCACCGCGCGCTTCTTCATGATGTGCGGCTTCACGTTCACGGTCTTCCTCTCGCTGTTCCAGCTGCTGCCGACGGCGCCCTTCCGCATCCTGGACCTGGGCGGCTCGAAGGCCGTGGCCGGGCTCTTCCTGGGCCTGCTCACCTACGCCTCGGCGCTGTCGGCCCCGATCACCGGTGCGCTCGCCGACCGGATCGGCAAGCGGCGCATGCTGCTGATCACGAGCCTGGCGATCGCTGGCTGCTCGCTCGCGTACGCCGCGAGCCGCAACTATTGGCTGCCGCTGGTGCTGGTGGCCTTTCACGGCCTGTTCTGGTCGGGGCTGCTGTCGGCCTCCGCCGCCTACATGACCGAGGTGATCCCCGAGAGCCGGCGCGCCGAGGGCATCGGCTATTGGGGCATGGCGACGATGCTCGCGACCGCGGTCTCGCCGGGAGTGGGGCTGTGGATCTACCACCACGGCTGGGTGTGGCTCTGCCTCGGCACGGCTCTGCTCAACCTGGTGATGGCCGCGATCGCGTGGCGCCTGCCGCCCGACACCACCGTCGCCGCCCGCATGAGCCGTGACCGGCTGATCGGCCCCGGCCTCGTCGAGTGGCGCGTGGTGGCGGTCACGATTGCCCTCTTCCTCTGCTCGTTCGGCTACGGCGGCATCATGAGCTTCGTCGCCGTGCGCTCGGACGAGCTCGGCATCGCGCCGCGCAGCATCTTCTTCACCGCCTTCGCGCTCACGGTGCTCGTGACGCGCCTGTTTTCCGGGCGCCTTGCCGACCGCGTCGGCCACCGCCGCTTCCTGCTGCCGTGCCTCGCGCTCGTCACGGTCGGCCTCGGGTTGACGGCGCTCGCCCGCACCCGCACCGAGCTCGTCGTCGCGGCGGCCGTGTTCGGCCTCGGCTTCGGCAACCAGTACCCGGCGTTCGTCAGCCACGTCATGAATTTCGTCGACCCCGCCCGGCGCGGCGCGGCCTTCGGCGGCATCCTGGCGGCCTTCGACACCGGCGTCGGCACCGGCTCGATCGGCGTGGGCGCGATGGCGGCCCGGCTCGGCTTCGCTCCGGCGTTCGGCGTGGCGGCGGGCCTGTCCGCCTTCTCGATCCCGTACTTCCTGTGGGCCGAGAAGCGCTTCCTGGTGCGCCCGGCTCAGGCTCGCCCGGATCGGGCGGGGGG
>DATEUE010000180.1:0-7214 GCA_035283305.1 Vicinamibacteria bacterium
CCCGTCTGCTCGCCCACCTTCACCATCTCGAGCGGCAGCGCCTCGAGCATGCCGGTCGAGTCGAGCGCGGTCGTGAGGCTTGCGCCCTCGCGGATCCGGCCCGTGGCGCCGCCCACCGCCTGCGCCATCGCACGGTTGCCGATCGAGGCCGCCGCCACGTCGAGCGCGTTGACGAGCGGCAGCCCACCCGCGAGCAGCGTCGAGAGCGTCCGCATCAGCTGGCTGGTCGCGTACATCCGCATCAGGCCGCCGAAGTAGGGCAAGGACAGCAGCCAGCGGTCGAGCGACAGGCCGAAGCCCGCGCGCCTCGACCAGTACACGAGCGCCATGCCCCCCGCCACCAGGCCCGCCGTGATCGGCAACAGGTTCGCGCGCAGCGTCGTGGCCACCGCCAGCAGCATGCGCGTCGCGAGCGGCAGCTCGGCGCCGAGGCCCTCGTAGAAGCTCTTGAAGTTCGGGATCACGAAGACCAGCATCACCACCAGCAGCCCCGCCATCATCGTGAGCAGCACCGCCGGATATACAGCCGCCGAGACCGCCTTCTTCCGCAGCGACTGGTTGAGGCGCAGGTGCTGCGAGAAGCGCCGCAGCACGGAGTCGAGGTTGCCGGAGCGCTCGCCCGCCACGAGGCTCGCCGCGAAGATCGGCGGGTAGAGCTCCCCCTCCTGGCGAAACGCGTCCGACAGCGCCGTGCCCGACTTCACCTTCTCGCGCACCGACGCGAGCGACTGGCGCAGCAGCGGGTCCTTCTGCCGCTCGAGCATCACGTCGAGCGACTGCAGCAGTGGCAGCCCCGCCTTCAGCAGCGCCGCGAGCTCCTGCGAGAAGATGAGGAGCTTGCCTGGGTCGACACGCTTCTTTCGCATGCGCAGGGCGCCGAGCGACAGTCCGCGGCGCAGCGAGAGGAGATAAAGGCCTTGCTGCTCGAGCTCGGTCCGCAGCGCCCGTTCGTCCGGCGCCTCGAACCTGCGCTCGACGACCTCACCCGACGGTGTGCCGACCCGGCAGACGTACTCCATCCAGACTTCCTTGTACTCTAGCAGGAAAGGGCCCTATCCATCAAGTGCTGAAGGACTTACAAGATGGGAATCGCCGGGCCGTGCGAAAAGGGGCCGCGCGGGGGCCACGGGGCACTTCAGAAGGGGACCACAAGGGGTAGTGGGCGACCCGAAGCGGGCGGAAAACGGCGGAAAAGCGAGGGAAGCGGGCGGCGGGAACAGGACTGGCAGAGAACAGCGGTCAGGCTACGCAAGGGGCAACGGACCAGAGGGGGTTGTGTGCGACGACGCTGCAGCGGCCAGAGAGCGAGGGTTTGCCGCGCTCGACGGGCGGCAAACCCTCGCTAGGAAGGATCTATGAACTTGTAGCCCATGCCGTGGATGGTGAGGATGTAGCGCGGCTCGCTGCCGCTGTCGCCGATCTTGGCGCGCAGCTTCGCGATGTGCGTGTCCACGGTGCGCGTCGAGGGGTAGCTCTCGTAGCCCCACACGTCCTCGAGCAGCTGGTCGCGGCTCACGGTCTCGCCCTTCCTCTCGATCAGGTAGCGCAGCAGCTCGAACTCGCGCGGGCTGAGCTCGAGCGCTTCGCCGTCCTTCGTGGCCTTGTAGGCCTCGAAGTCGAGCTCGAGGCCGGAGAACGAGTAGCGCGCGAGCCGCTTCGCCTTGCCGTCGGTGCGCCGCAGCACCGCCTTCACGCGCGCGAGCAGCTCGCGGATCGAGAAGGGCTTGGTCACGTAGTCGTCCGCGCCGAGCTCCAGGCCCACCACCTTGTCGATCTCCTGGCCGCGCGCCGTCAACATCAGGATCGGGCCCTCGTAGCCCTCGCTGCGCAGCGTCTTGCACACCTCGAGCCCGGAGAGCCTGGGCAGCATCACGTCGAGCACGAGCAGGTCGGGCTTCAGCGAGCGGGCCTGCTCCAGGCCCGACTGCCCGTCGCTCGCGGTTGCGACCTCGTAGCCCTCGAACTCGAAGTTGTCCTTGAGTCCGGCGACCATGTCCGGCTCGTCTTCCACGATCAGGATCTTGCTCATGGGTGACCTTCGACCTCGCGGGGTGCAATCGTACCCCGGGCTGGCTCGGGCTCGTCCGGGGCGGGGGGCTCCGGCGGCACCGGCAGCGAGAGCGTGAACGTGCTGCCCTCGCCGGGCGTGCTCCTGAGCTCCACGTGTCCCCCGTGGGCCTCGGTGATGTGCTGGACGAGCGCCAGACCGAGCCCGCTGCCCTTGGTGGCGTGCACCAGGCTGGTCTCGACGCGGTAGAACTTCTCGAAGATGCGGCGGTGCTCGGAGCGCGGGATCCCCATCCCGCGGTCGCTCACGGACAGCAGCACGCGGTCCTGCTCGCGCCGCACGCCGACCGTGATCGCCTTGTGCTCCGGGCTGTACTTGATCGCGTTGTTGAGCAGGTTGATGAGCGCCTGCGACAGCGCCTCCGGGTCGAGCTCGAGCACCGGCAGGTCGTCGGCGAGCTCGAGCTCGAGCTTGAAGTCCAGCTTCTCGATCGCGAAGCGGTACGACTCGACCACGTCGCGCACGACCGCGCCGATGTCGCTCGGCACCAGCCGGTACTCCTTGCGCCCGGCCTCGATGCGGGAGAAGTCGAGGATGTTGTTGATCAGCTGCGTGAGGCGACGGCTCTCCTTGCCGATCACCCGGTAGTACTCGTCCTTCCTCTCCTCGCTCGGGACGCGCGCGAGCTCGAGCGTCTCGGCGTAGAGCCGGATCAGAGCGAGCGGGGTCTTGAGCTCGTGGCTCACGTTCGCGACGAAGTCGCTCTTGAGCCGGCTCAGCTTCAGCTCGCGTCGCACGTTGGCCCACACCAGCCCGAGCCCGGCCAGCAGCATCACGTCGATGAAGCCGATGAGAGCGGTCTTGGCGATCGCCAGCCGGCGCACCTCCTGCTCGATCGAGCGGTCGCGGTAGCGCAGCTGCAGCCTGACGCCCTCGAAGGACGGCGCCGTCATCACGCGTTCTACCTCGAAGCGCTCGCCCTTCGCGGTCGCGACGTTCTCGTGAAGCAGCTCCCCGGTCGGCTCGCTGACCCGGATCACCCAGGCCTCGCCGGGGTTCGTGAAGCCGGTGTCGAAGAACTCCTGCACCAGCTGCCGGTGCGCGTAGTCGCAGGAGAAGCGGAAGCGCACGACCCCGAGCTCCTCGCCGCTGGCCGTGGTGAGCGGGACGGCGTCTTCCTCTTCCGCGTCGCGGACGGGCCGGCTCGATTTGCCGGACAAGGCGGCGCTCAAAGCCCGCAGCTCCGCACCGGCGCGGTCGCTCGATTCGGGTGAGCCGGGGGTGCGCGACCAGGCCTCGAGGCGCAGCGATTCGAAGCTCACGTTGGCCATTCCAGCCTCGGCCAGCGCGCGGCGCACGGCCTCGGGCCGGCCCTCGAGCAGCAGCTCCGGGTCGACGGCGCGCGCCGCCTCGAGCGCCCGCCGGCGCGTCGCCTGCTCGAGGTCCTCCTCGACGTAGTAGAGCAGCTGCTCGGCCTGGCGCAGCAGGCTGAGCTTGAGGTTTTCGGCCTGCTTCGGCACCGCGTTGAAGGACAGCACCGAAAGCGCGATCGACGGCAGCAGCACCGCGCCGACGAAGATCGATACGACCCGACCGCGCGAATCGGAAACCGCGGCGAGCCGCCTGGAGATGTCGGCCATGCCTCTTTGAATCTACCACCGGCGCGCGCTGATCCGCCGCCCTCCCGGCACCTCGCGGTTAAACGATGTCACGGGATACCATGCCGTGGTGGCGAAGACAGAGGCCGGCGAGCGCGCGCTCGCGACCAATCGCAAGGCGTTCTTCCACTACGAGGTGCTCGAGCGCGCCGAGGCCGGTATCGTGCTCGTCGGGACCGAGGTCAAGTCGATCCGCGCGGGCGGACTCGAGTTCAAGGACGCCTACGTCGACCCGAAGGGCGGCGAGCTCGTGCTCGTCGGCTGCCGGATCGCCCCCTACAGCCACGGCAACCTCTATAACCACGCCCCGGACCGCGACCGCAAGCTGCTGCTGCACAAGCGCGAGATCTTGAAGCTCATCAGCCGTGTCACCGAGCGCGGCCTCACGCTCTTGCCGCTGCGCGCCTACATGAAGAACGGCCGCGTGAAGATCGAGATCGGCCTCGCCAAGGGCAAGCGCGCCCACGACAAGCGCGAGGCGATCAAGAAGAAGGACCAGGAGCGCGAAGCCCGCCAGGCCATGGGCCGGCGGGGTTAGCTCCGCCGTGGCGATGGCGAAGCGTCCTCGTCCAACGAGGCGAGAGCTTCATCGGGGAGTAGAATCCGCCGCGGGAGGTTGGAAGGTGAGACCAGGAGGCAAGAGACACGTGGGGGCCGTGGCCGTCGCACTGGCGATGGCGCTCGCCGCACGCCCCGGCTCCGCCGAGGATCTGGCGGCGGGCATGCTCGGCCGGCCCGCACCTTCTTTCCGGCTCGCCGATGTGCGGACCGGCCAGCTGGTCTCGCTCGAGTCCTTTCGCGGACGCCTCGTGGTCCTGCACTTCGGAGCGAGTTGGTGACCGTTCTGCAATGCGGAGGCTCCGCATCTCCAGAAGCTGAGTGAGGCGTACGCGGACCGGGGGGTCCAGGCCCTCGTCGTCGACGTGATGGAGACCAAGACGCTAGCCGAGGGCTGGGCGAAGAGGTGGGGATTCACGTTCCCCGTCCTGCTGGACCCGGACGGTGCCGCGACCTCGTCCTACGCGCCAGCCGGCGTGCTTCCCGATCTCCCGCGCGACCAGGTGCCGATCGCATCGAACTTGATCATCGACCGCGAGGGCAAGATCCGGTTCTTCTCGCTGCTCGACTCGGCGAAGTTCGACGCCCGTCTGGTCGCGCTGCGGGCGCGGCTCGACGAGCTGCTGGTGGAGAAGCCGTGATCGCGACCGCCCTGCTGGCTGTGGCCGCGCAGGCCGTCACGCCCCCCCCGCTCGTCGTGACTGTCTCCGTGCCGGAGGCGGTGCGAATCGTCGCCGGCGGAAGCGCGCGGGCCCGTGTCGTCGTAGCGATCGAGAAGGGCTTCCGCATCCAGGCGAACCCGGCGAGCGAGCCCTATCTGGTGCCGGCTCGCCTGCGGTTGAAGCAGGACGACCGCGTGCGGATGGGCCCCGTGGAATACCCGCCCGGCAAACCGTACCGGCTTCACGGCACCTCGAGCGACCTGTCCGTCTACGAGGGCACTTTGGTGGTCCTCGTCCCCCTCGAAGCGCCCGGCTCGGCGGGCACGGGCACGCGTGGGGGGCTCGATCTGGTCCTCGAGGGCACCCTCGAGTATCAGGCATGCAACAGGGTCGTCTGCTTGAAGCCATCGTCGGCTCCGGCGCGCGTGCCGGTGAGAATCGAGCCAGATCGCCGCCCCTGAGAGCCCTGTCCTTCAACGGCGAGGGGCGGCTGTGCGTGACCGCGAACCGGGCCATCTGGGAAGTGACCGTGGACAGCGCCTCCCACGGCCACGCCAGCCGGTCAGGGGCGTGGTGGCTTGGGCCGGACCCTCAATACAGCAACAGCCCCCCGTCCACTCCCACGACCGCGCCGTTGATGAAGGAGGCGAGGTCGGAGGCGAGGAACAGGTAGACCGCTGCGACCTCCTCGGGCCTGCCGAGGCGGCGGGCGGGGATGCGGGCAAGCGTCGTCTCGAGCTCGTCGGGCGGGACCGTGCGCACGGTCTCGCCGTCGATCAGCCCGGGCGCCACCGCGTTGGCCGTGATCCCGCGCGGGCCCAGCTCGCGCGCCCAGGTCCGCGTCATCCCGACGATGCCGGCCTTGGCCGCGGCGTAGGCCGTGAGCCCCTGCGAGCCGAGCTGTGTCGACACCGACGCGGCCGACAGGATCCGGCCGCGCCCCTGGCGCAGCATGTGCGGGACTGCGGCCCGCGCGCAGACCATGGCGGCGCGCAGGTTCACGTCGAGCGTCTCCTGGAAGTCCTCGTCCGTCAGCTCCTCGAGCGAGGCCTCGCGCAGCGAGCCGGCGTTGTTGACCAGCACGTCGAGCCGGCCCCACTCGTCGGCCACGCGGTCGAGCGTGCGCTCGACGGCGAAGGCGTCGGTCACGTCGTTGGTGAAGGCGAGCGCGTCGCCCCCCGCGACCGCGATCTGCTCGGCGGTCTGGTTGACGCCCGCGGCGTCGCGGTCGACGAGCGCCACGTGGGCGCCCGCCTGTGCCAGCATCCGGGCCGTGGCGGCGCCGATGCCGCGACCGGCGCCGGTGACCACGGCCACGCGTCCGGTGAGCGAAAGCACGTCCTGGGTATCCGGCATGGGGCGACAAACCTAGTACACTCGTCCCGGCCCTCGCAAGGAGGCATCGATGCACGCCCTGCCCGTCCTCGTGCTGCTGGCGCTACAGGCCCCGGCTCCCGTTCCCGAAGCGGTCGCACTCAAGAAGTCGTGCGACGCCAAGGTCGGCGCCGACTGCTACAAGCTCGCGGGCCTCCACAAGCGCGGCGAGGGCATAGCACGCGACGTCGAGAAGGCCGCCGACCTGCTGAAGAAGGCCTGCGAGCTCAACGTCGCGCCCGCCTGCCTCGATTACGCGGCGGCGTGGCGCGCCGGCGAGGGCGTCAAGCGCGACCCGCTCAAGGCCGTGCCGCTCTACCAGAAGGCCTGCGACGGAGGCGTCGCCGAGGCCTGCGCCCAGCTCGCCGGGATGCTGGCCTCGGGCCGGGAGATCGAGATGCACCTGGGCCGAGCGACCGAGCTTCATGGACGCGCCTGCGACGGCGGGATCGCCGCGTCCTGCGGCCTGCTCGCCGCGATGTACGCCGAGGGCTCGCCGATGCCCAAGGACGAGGCGAAGGCGGCGGCGTTGTACGACAAGGGCTGCACCGGCGGCGACGCCACGAGCTGCGGTCGCCTCGCGGGAATGCTGCGCGACGGGCGCGGCGTGCCCCGCGACATGGCCCGCGCCGCGACACTCGCGAGAAAGAGCTGCGACGCGGGCGCCAGCGCCGCGTGCATCGCGCTTGCGCTCGCGCTCCAGCACGGCGAGGGTCTGGCCGCCGACCCGAAGCAGGCGCTCGAGCTTTTCACCAAGGCCTGCGAGGGCGGCGAGCCACGCGGCTGCCTGGGCCAGGGCGAGCGAGTGCGTGACGGAGCAGGCGTGGCTCGCGATCTGCCGCGGGCCCTCGAGTTGTTCCGAAAGGCCTGCGACGGGAAGGTCGGCGCCGGCTGTTACGAGCGCGCGCCAGCAGCAGCGCGCGGGCAGGGCGCGCCGGCCGACTTGGCCCAGGC
>DATEUE010000181.1:0-6052 GCA_035283305.1 Vicinamibacteria bacterium
CGCGCGCGCCGTCGCGCAGGTCCGACACGAGATCCGGGCGCGAGGAGCGCCAGGCCGGGAGCAGGCCGGAGAAAGCCGTGGCCAGGAGCGCGACCAGGGCGGTGAAGAGCACGACGCGCCAGTCGAGGTCGAGCCTCACCCAGTAGGGCAGCTCCTCGGGCCAGGATGCGACGGCGAGCTCGAGCAGCCAGCTCCCGAGCAGGAGCCCGACGAGCGCACCCGCGGCGCCGAGGAGCGCGACCTCGGCCAGCATCTGGCGCACGAGCCGGCCACGGCTCGCGCCGAGCGCCGCGCGGACCGCGAGCTCGCGCTGGCGCGCCACGGCCCGGCCCAGGACCAGGTTGGCGAGGTTCGCGCAGCCGATGAACAGCACCGCCAGCACCGCGCCCAGGAGCGTGCCCGAGACCGCCCGGATGCCGCGGTCCACCACCGAGTCGCGGAAGGACAGCACGCGCACTCCCCAGCCGCGGTTGGTGTCGGGATTCTGCTCCGCGAGGCGGGCGGCCACGAGGTCGAGCTCGCCCTGCACGAGGTCCAGCGACACGCCCTCCCGCAACAGTCCGAACGCCGCCACGTAGCGCTGCGCGCGCGTGGGCGCGCGGTCCGGGTCGGAGCTGGGCCGGTACGCCACCCAGAACTCGTCGCGCTCCGGGAACCGGATCCCGGGGGGCATGACGCCGATCACCGTGATCGCTCGGCCGTTGAGGATCAGGCTCCGGCCCACGAGCCCCGGGTCGGAGCCGAAGCGGCGCTCGAACAGGCGGTAGCTCACCAGGACCACGGGCTCGAAGCCGAAGTCCGCCGCGTCCTCCTCCCGGAAATCGCGGCCCAGGAACGGGCGCAGCCCGAGCAGCCCAAACAGGTTGGGCGTCACCGAGCCGCCGCGCAGGCGCTCCGACTCGCCACCCGCCTGGAGCGTGAAGCCTCCTCCGACGTAGCCGGCCACGTCCTGCAAGCCCCCGACTCGGGCCCGCACGTCGCGGAGGTCGGCGTACGACAGGTTCGAGTCCTCCCAGTCCTCGGCCTGCGTCTTGTGCGTGGAATGAAGCGTCACCACTCGCGCGCCGGCCTCACCGAGCGGCAACGGGCGCAGCAGTAGCGCGTTCACGATGCTGAAGACCGCGGAGTTGGCCCCGATGCCGAGCGCGAGCGTGGCGAGAGCCGCCAGCGCGAAGCCCGGCCGCCTTGCGAGCGCGCGGGCTCCGAGCCGGAGGTCGGCGATCAGAACGTCAAGCATGGCCCCGCAGCATTCCAAACCTCGTGCCAGGTCGAGCGGCCCTCAAGTCGCTCCACGGAAGTCACTTGAAGCAGGCGCGCGGGTGGGGCGATGTTCGTTCCCGGCACGCTCTCGTCCCAGGCGCGGGACGCGCGTGAGCCAACGCACGCCGAGCCGGTGGTAGCATGTCGGTCGGGGTGGGAGCGGATGGGCGAAGGGGGTCCGGACGACAGCAGCTCCACGCTGGTCCAGACCGGCAAGGCCGCGCTCACGTTCTCGGAGATGGGCGCCTTCGTCCGCGACATCGAGGCGCGCCCCCAGGCCCGCCTGCTCTCCGACCTGGACGGCCTGCTGGCCCTGCCGGACGCCAAGTACCAGCTGGTCGTGATGGTGCTGCGCCGAAAGCTGCGCGGCGAGGCCTCCGAGCGCGACGCGATCCTCGCGCGCGTCCGCGAGCTTCAGGCCGGCGCCGCGGACCCCGCGGTCCGCACGCGCGCCGAGGCCTTCCTCGCGAAGCCCCAGGAGTAGGTAGCTCCGCTACACGAGCGGTGTCTGGCCCGGGACCGCGACCTCGAGCGGCGGCAGCTCCTTCCACTCCATGTGCGGGGGCGTGAGGTCGAGCTTCGAGGCGTTCATGACCCAGTCCCAGCCGAGCGCGCGTCCGGTGTAGGCGCTCATCCGGCCCATGATCGCGGTGAGCGTGCTCTCCGCCACCTGGCGTCCCTCGTTGAGCGGCGTGCCGGCCTTGATGCTGGCGATGAGATCGACGTGCTCCTGGACGTACGGGTTGGGCGAGGCCGCCTCGTTCTCGTAGGGCCGGCCGCCCTTGATGTAGCCGTCCACGCTGTCCGTGTAGGAGAAGCCGCTCGCGCCTATGACGCGCTCGGAGACGTTCTCGGCCGCTCCCGCCGTCTGGCGGCACATGCTGAGCACGCGGGCCCCGTTCGGGTACTCGTACTCGACCGCGAAGTGGTCGAAGATGTTCCCGTACATGGGGTCGGTCCGCGTCGCGCGGCCGCCCATGCCCGAGCACTTCACCGGGTGGGCGCCGAACGCCCAGTTCATGACGTCGAGGTTGTGGACGTGCTGCTCGACGATGTGGTCGCCCGAAGCCCAGGCCGTGAACAGCCAGTTGCGGATCTGCCACTCCATGTCCGACCACTTCCTGGCGCTCCGGTTGGCCCAGTTCTGCGAGGCCCGCTCGACCCATAGCGCGCCCATGTTCCAGTAGCACTGCCCGGCCACGAGCTCCCCGATGTCGCCCGCGCGCACGCGCTTCATGATCTCGAGATAGTGGGCCTGGTGGCGGCGCTGGGTGCCGGCCACGAGCGCGAGCCGCTTGCGACCCGCAAGCTCCGAGGTTGCGATCACGGAGCGCACGCCGGTCGGGTCGACCGCCACCGGTTTCTCGGTGAAGACGTGCTTGCCCGCCTCGACCGCGGCCGCGAGGTGCGCGGGGCGGAAGAAGGGCGGCGCGGCGAGGATCACGAGGTCGACGGGCGCGGCCAGGACCTTCTTGTAGGCCTCGAAGCCGGAATAGCAGGTTTCGGGGGTGACCGCGAGCCGGTCGGCCGCGAGCTTCTCCTTGAGCCGTCCGAGCGCCCATTCGAGCTGGTCGGGGAAGACGTCGGCGAGGGCGGTGATCACCACGTCGGGCGACGCCGTAGCGCAGTCGATCGCCGCTCCCGTGCCGCGGCCGCCGCAGCCGACGAGGCCGACGCGGATCCGCTCGGAGGCGCCCGCGGCGAACAGGCCTCCCGGAAACGCAGTCGCCAGCGAGGCGAGCGAGGCCGTCTTGATCAGCTCGCGCCGGGTGAGGCCGGTGCTGCCGTGCGTCGTGTCGTCTGTCATCGGGTCCTCCTGAACCGCAATCCGTGGATGATGCGATCGAGCCCCGCCACGCGGCCGCTGCCCGTGACGAGCACGACGGCGAGCCCGGCCAGCTCGACGAGGTTCTTGTTGACGACCAGGTAGCTGCCCTCCGTCGGGATCGAGTAGAAGTAGCCCACGAACGGGGGATTGCACAAGTAGAACATCAGCAGCATCAGGATACCGGCGGCGCTCGCGAGGCGGGTGAAACAGCCGAGCACGAGCCCGAGCCCGATCAGGGTGAGCCCCCACATGTTGAGCGGGTTCACCACCGCGAGCAGGCTCGGGTCGGCGGCGATCCCCTTGAAGACGCCCGCGAGCGGCCCGCGCGCCTGCTGCAGGAACCCGGCGGCCGACCACGACGGCGCCTGCAGCTTCGCGAGGCCCTCGTAGAGGAAGTGCCAGCCGATCACGACCCGCAGCGCCACCACGGCGGCCATCTGCACGCCGGAGAGCCTGGCTTCGTTCATTCCCACTGCCCCCACATGGCACCTCCGCGCCCGGGCCGCGGCGCAGGCCTCACGCCTTGAAGTCTTCCGGCCGGAACGACAGCCGCTGCTTCGCGTCGATCGCCTGGTTCACCTTCAGCACCGTGACGGCCGACTCGTAGCCGACCTCGGCGGGGCAGTTGAGCGTCGCCTTGCCCCGCACGGCGCCAAAGAAGTTCTCGAGGTGCGGCTGGTGGTAGGGGTCGCGCAGCACGACGGGCACCAGGTGCTCGTCGGGCGAAACCGACTCGCGGACGTCGAGCACGGCCGGCTCGTCCTCCTGCTCGAGCTCCTGCAGCTTCGGCGCCGTCACCCAACCCCGGCGCACCCACTCGTCCCACGCCGGGGCGTTCGGGTCGCGGTAGAGGCGCCCGGGATAGTTCGCCTCGGACTCGGAGATCACGAGCGTCCCCTGGTCGCCCATGAAGGTCTCGAAGTACCCCTGGCTGCCGTTCGTGGTCTGGGTCTGGTAGTAGGCCCGCACCGGCCCCGCCTTCGTCTCGTACTCGTAGATCGCCATCACGGTGTCGTACCACTCGTGCGTCTTCGGGTCGTGGTAATCGAGGCCGCCGCTCGCGATCACGTGCGCGGGAGGCGTACCGAGGAACCAGTTGTAGATGTCGATCTGGTGCGAGCCGAGGTCGACGATGGGCCCACCGCCGAGTCCCTTGTACCAGCGCCAGTTGCGGAACTGGTGCATCGAGCGGAAGCCGTACTGCTTGAGCCTCGCCTCGGGGATCGTGTAGCGCTCGGGAGCGCCCAGGTCCGGGGCCACCGCGCGGTTCCACTGCCCGTTCACGGTCACGATCCGCCCGAGGATGCCGGCTTCCCCGATGAGCTTCTCGCGGCAGTGCAGGTAGCGGGGGTGGCTGCGGCGCTGGTGCCCGATCTGCAGCAGCTTCCCCGTCTCGCGGGCGGCCGTCACCATGCTGCGCGCGCCCTCGAGCGTGTTCGACATCTCCTTCTCGCAGTAGACGTGCAAGCCGGCGCGCAGGCAGTCGACGGCGTGCGCAGCGTGCCAGAAGTCGGGGGTGGCGATGACGACCGCGTCGAGCTCTTTCTCCTGGTCGAGCATCTGGCGGTAGTCCTCGTAGCCGCGCACCTCGAACTTGTACTTCTTGAGGGTGTTGACCACCCGCCGCTGGTTGAACTCGGTCCAGATGTCGCACACGGCCCGGAAGCGCAGGCCGGGGATGCGCAGCATGGCGTCGAGCAGCACCTGCCCCTGCGCCCCCGCGCCGAGGAGCGCGACGTTGATCTCCTGCAGGTCGGCGGGGGGCGCCGGCCGGCCCGCCTCGGCGGCCTGGCGCTGGGTCTGCTCGTACGAGCGCTGCCTCGCGAGCGCGTAGCCGAACAGGCCGAGCGCGGGGACGGTCGACAGACCGAGCAGCACGTCGCGGCGATCGAGCCGCTTCGGTGGCTCGCCGGGCGCGCGCTCCGGGGGCTTCTCGTCGTCGCCTGCCATCGCGTGCCTCCTACTTCGCCGGGCGGCCGAAGACCTCGACCTCGACGTAGTGGTTGAGCTCGTTCGCGTTGTTGCCCCGGCTGCGCAGGCGCACGTAGCGGGCGCGGCTGCCCTTCGCGTCCACGAGCTTGCCCTCGGCGGTCTCGACGTAATTCATGTCCTGTCCCGCGCCCAGGCCCAAGCTGTTGTCGTTGTCGTTGTTGAAGATCGTGCGGACGTTCTTGGTGAAGGCGGCGTCGTCGGCGAGCTGCACGATCACGTCGAGGTAGACGCGCGGCGTCCTGTGGAAGTGCCAGAACAGGACCGCGAACACCTCGTGCGGCGCGCCGAGGTCGATCGTGACGTGCTGCGCCGCGGGACCGAGCTCGACGTAGCTGCCGTCGGCCCCCTTCTTGTCCCCGTCGGTGACCTGGTCGAGCTCCCCGATGATCGGCTCCGAGTCGCTGCTTTCGACGGCCTTGCCCTTGGCGACGTTCACAACCCCGGCGGGTGCCAGGAACGGGTCGCGCGGCCGGCCGAGCGGCTTCTGGAGGTTCGGGATCTTGACGTTCTGCGGCGTGCCCTCGAACATCGGCTTCGGAAGCTGGATCGGGATCGGGACCAGCTTGGCGCCGCCGGCCTGCGCCGACAGCGGTCCGGGAAGGGTGAGGGACACGATCGCCGCGAGCGCCAGCGCGGCGGTCGGAAGGGAAGGCGCGTCGACTCGGAAGGCTGCTCTAACTCGGTCCATCTGGTGATTATTCCTCTCTTGGCGCCCGTGCGGCGAGAGCCACTTGATTCAGGGCCGTTCCCTCGAGCCGCCAGGTCTCGAGCCCCGGGTTGGTCCGGCAAAGCTCCTCGATCCTACCCGCGGAAAGGACCATGAAGGCGGTCGAAAGTCCATCGGCGACGGCGGCCGGCGACTGTCCCTCCTCGGGGCTGCGCGGGACCCCGACCCAGATGGCGCCCTCGGCCACGGCTCGGCCCGTGCGCGGATCGAGGATGTGGTCTCCCTTCCGAGTCCCCGAGCCGCTC
>DATEUE010000182.1:0-6303 GCA_035283305.1 Vicinamibacteria bacterium
TGTTAGAGGACCGATACGAACGTGCTGATCTATTCTTGCGTCTGCGCTAAGCGCCCCCCGAACCCCCGCTAGCGTGCGCCCCCCGTGCCCCCCTAGCTAGCGAAGCTGAACCTGGTCGCCGCGCATGATCTCCTTGCGGGCGTAAGTGATCTTCGCGGTCGCGGTGCGATCGCGCACGGCGATGATCGTGGCCTCGCCGACGACGTTGCGGGGCGTCGGCACCGAGGGATACATGGTGCGGTAGACCGAGAAGACGCTGCCCGGGGCGACGCCGTCTTCCGCGCCCGCGTCGATCGTCACGAACAGCCCCGTGCCGGCGATCGAGACGTCACCCTGCAGATCGACGATGTGACGCATCGTCTTGCCGTTCTCGGTCGAGCAGCACTCCTCGGGCGCGCGCCGGACGACCATCGGCACGTTGACCTTCTCGAAGGGCTTCAGGTAGTCGCCGGAGTGCACGTCGAAGCAGGCCTGCTCGATCACGGCGCAAGCGGTGTTTTCCTGCACGAGGATCACCTTGACCCAGCCCGTGGTCTCGATCTTGGTGCCGATCTTCCTGCCGGAGACGGGGTGCTTCACCGGGTAGGCGACGTGGTGCATCGTGTAGAGGTCGCCGGCCTTGACACCCGAGTTGCTGCCCCTGTTGAGGTAGACGAGGTCGCGGTCGCCGAAGGCGATCTTGTCCGAGCCCTCTTCCGAGCCCACCACGAACAGACCCTCGTCCTCGCGATCCTGGACGACGTACTCGGCGCACTGTAGCGACAGCTCCTCGGTGACCGGGCCGAGGGAGCTTGCGCTTCCTTCCTCGCCTTCGCCGGGCTCGACCATTCCGGGGATGGGGCCGCCTTCCGGGGTGAGGCCCTCGGCCTCACCGGCCCCCGGGGCCTGTCCGGCCTGGTCGGCTACGAGAGCCACCCGGGGCAACACGATCGGGTCGCCTGGGTAGATCCAGTGGGCATCCTTCACGTACTTGTTCTCGTTCCAGATCTGGGGCCAGAGATAGGGGCTCTTCAGGAAGCGGGCCGAAATGTCCCACAGCGTGTCGCCGCGGACCACGACGTAGTACGCCGCGCCCTCGGGGATTGCGGTGGGGAAGGACGTGTTCTTCGTCCAGTGGGGAGCGATCGTGGCGGGGCCGGTCTGGAGGCCCGCCGCTGCGGGCGGCTCCTGCGCGAGCGCCGCGCTCGCCACCATCGCGACTGCCACGAGACCACCCAGGATCTGCTTCGGTCTCACTGCCTTTCCTCCCGGACGGAACGAACCCCGTCCTTTACGAGCCCCTGCCCTCGCTGCGGCGAAGCGAGCTCTTGCGGACGGTATCAGGAAAAAAGGCTTTTCGTCAAGGGGTGTTTGCCCGAATCCTCAAAGTTACACTTGAGGTTGGGCGGGGGGAGTGGCCGTGGGGGCTGCCGTCGGAGGCACCGGAACGGAGGGCGGAAAGGTGGCTTCGAGCTTGTCGGCTTCCGACACGTAGGGGCTCTGCGGGAACTCGCTGCGGAGCCGGGCAAGGTGGGGCCGAGCCTCCGCGTAGCGTCCGGAAAACGACAGCACCTGGCCGAGGCGGAAGAGCACCTCGTCGACCCTCTCGTAGTCCGGGTAGTGCGAGAGGATCGTCTCGTAGCGCCCGATCGCCGAGCGCCAGGAGCGCCGAGTCTTCTGGTAGAAGTAGCCCACCTGGTAGTGCGAGCGCGCGAGCGTCTGGCGGCACGCGCGGATCCTCTCGCGTGTCTGCTCGACGAGCGGCGACTGGGGGTACACGTCCAGCAGCCGCTCGTACTCCTCGAGCGCCTGTCCGGTCGAGGTCTGGTCACGGTCGGGCGTGTTCTTCTGCTTGAAGTAGGACTCGGCTGCCTGGAACTGCGCGTAGTCCGAGCGCGGATGCTGAGGGTAGAGCGTGAGGAACTCGCGGTAGGACGAGACCGCGAGCACGTAGTTGCCGGTGCCGCCTTCGTTGAAGTAGCTGTCGGCGAGTGCGATGCGCGCGTCGGGCTGGTGGGGGCTCTGGGGGAAGGCGTCGATCAGCCGGCGGTAGTACTGGCGCGCCGACTCCCAGTCCTTCTTCGAGCTGGCCTTCTGCCCGGCCTCCCAGACGATGTCGTCCGAGGCGCTCGCGAGCGTCTCGAGGTCCAGCTGGTGGCTCGAGCACGACGGCAGCGCGAGAAGCGCCGCCAGCAGGAGGCGGCGCCTCACGCCAGCCCCCGGATCCACTGCCACTCGCGCGCGAGGCCCTCGGCGAGGCCGACCGTCGAGCGGAAGCCGAGGTCCCGGCTGGCGGCAGAGGTATCGGCGAAGGTGTCTTTCATGTCGCCCATCTGGGGTTCCCGGCGCTGGACCTGGAGGTGCTTGTCGGTCACGCTCTCGATGAGCCGCAGCACCTCGTTGAGGGCGACTCGCTCGCCTCCTCCCACGTTATACACGCAGCCGGGCCGGCCCGAAAGCGCGGCGGCGCGCACCGCCGTGACGATGTCGTCGACGTAGGTGAAGTCGCGGGTCTGGCTGCCGTCGCCGAAAAGCGTGATCGGCTGCTCGTCGCGCGCCGCCTTCAGGAAGCGGTGGAAGGCCATGTCCGGGCGCTGGCGGGGGCCGTAGACCGTGAAGAAGCGCAGGCTGACCGTGGGCAGGCCGTGGTTGCGGTGGTAGAGCAGCGCGAGGTGCTCGCCCGCCAGCTTGGTCACCCCGTAGGGCGAGACCGGCCGGCAGGGGCTGTCCTCGCGCAGCGGCAGCACCGGGGCGTCGCCGTAGACCGAGGAAGACGACGCGTAGACGATGCGCGGGCGCCCCGCCTCGAGCGCTGCCTCGAGCAGGCGCTGGGTGGCGAGCACGTTGTGCTCGGTGTAGTGGGCGAACTCGCGGCCCCAGGAGGCCCGCACGCCCGCCTGGGCCGCGAGGTGAAACACGGCAGAAGCGCCCTCGAGGTGGCGCGGCAGCTCTGCGTCCTGCAGCCGCTCCTCGACCAGGCGGAAGCGAGCGTGGTCGCGCAGCGGCGCGAGGTTCGCCTCCTTCAACGCTCGCGGGTAGTAGTCGGTGAAGCAGTCGATGCCCAGCACCTCCTGCCCGGCCTCGAGCAGGCTCGAGGCGAGGTGCGACCCGATGAAGCCGGCCGCCCCGGTGACGACCGCCTTCACTGCAGCAGCCTGCGCAGCTCAGGCGGCAGCCGTCGCGGCTTGCCGCGCCCGTCGACGGCGGCGTGGGCGGTGAAGCCCGTCGCGAGCGGTGGCTGGTCAGCGTCGAGGCGCACCTCGTACTCGAAGGCCACGCGTGCCCCCGAGTGCGAGGCGACGCGCGTGTGGATCTCGAGCGCGTCGTCGTAGCGGGCCGGGCGGCTGTAGGCGGCGCGCGCCTCGACGACCGGCAAGTACAGGTCCTGCTGCTCGAGCTCGCGGTATGTCATGCCACGCTCGCGCAAGAGCTCGGTGCGGCCCACCTCGAACCAGGCGAAGTAGCAGCCGTGCCAGGCGACGCCCATCTGGTCGGTCTCGGCGTAGCGCACGCGCAGGCGGGAGATGGAAGTCGCGCTCACGAGGCGGCCTCGAGCAGGCCGCGGACCGCCCGCTCCGGATCTCCGGCGGCGAACGCCGCGGCGCCCACCACCACGATCTCGGCGCCCGCGTCCACGACGTCGCGGATGTTGCCGGGACCGATGCCGCCGTCCACCTGCAGCTTCACGGACAAGCCGCGGTCGCGGATCCGCTCGCGGAGCCGTCTCAGCTTGTCGAGCGTCGCGGGCAGCAGCTTCTGGTACGAGAAGCCGGGGTTCACGGACATGACGAGCACGTAGTCGAGCTCCGGCAGGATCTCGTCGAGCGTCGCGATCGGCGTCGCAGGGTTGAGCGCGACGCCGGGCGAGACGCCGCGCTCGCGCAGGTGCGCGATTGCGCGCTGCAGGTGGCGCACGGCCTCGACGTGCACGCTGATCGAGGTGGCGCCGGCGTCCGCGAAGGCGTCGAGATAGGGCTCGGCGTCCTCGATCATCAGGTGCGCGTCGACCGGCAACGCGGTTGCCCGCCGGCAGGCACCAACCACCACCGGGCCGAACGTGATGTTGGGCACGAAACGGCCGTCCATCACGTCCACGTGGATCATGGCCGCGCCGCCGCGCTCGACCGCGCGGATCTCCTCGGCCAGGCGAGACAGGTCGCAGGCGAGGATCGAGGGAGCGACGATCACGGGGCGGGCCTGCTCACGTCGAGGCTCAACGCAGCGCGCGCGCTGACGCGCTGGCCGGCGGGGGGACTCTGCCGCAGCACGATTCCGGGCGCGACGCCGGGGTAGCTGCGATAGCGCACGTCGGTCACCTTCAGCCCGGCCCGCTCGAGCGCGTCGAGCACCGCGCGCGCGTCGCGTCCGATCAGGTCGGGCATCACGTAGCCGAGGTCACGCGGCCCGCGGCTCACCAGCAGCGAGGCGCCGTCTTCGCCGAGGTCGGCCTCTCCGGGGGGCGGGCGCTGGACCAGCACGGTGCCCTCGGGCGCGGCGTCGCGCACTTCTATCGCGCGGGCGAGCGGAACGCCCGCCTGCTCGAGAGCGGCGCGTGCCGTCCGGATCGACTCTCCCTCGACGCGCGGCACCGAGACGCGCTTGGGCCCGAGGCTCATCCAGAGCCGAACCGCGCGGTGGGCCTTGAGCGTCGCGCCGGGCGGCGGCTCCTGGGTGACCACGCGGTCGGCGGGCACGCCGGAGTCGTGGCGCCGGCCCTCGATGCGCAGGGCGAGCCCGCGCGGGGCGACGAGCGCCTCGGCCTCGCGCAGCGTCCGGCCGGTGAGCGCCGGCACGGCCACGTCGCGCGAGTCGAGCACCACCCGCATCGTGAACAGGGCGCTCGTCGCGAGCGTCGCGACGAGGGCGATCCCGATGAGCGCGTTCTGGGCGACGAGGCGGAAAACGCGGCTTAGCTTCAAGGCTTGGGAGGCCGCATCAGGCGCGGCGAAATGAGCGTACCACGCCGCAAGCGGACTGCGAAGAAGCCGTCGCCCGGGTGGCGCGCGGGGTCGAGCTCCACGCGCCCCTCGCGGGCTAAGGGCCGCGCCCAGTCGGGGAGCTCGTCCAGGCCGAAGGCCGGGTTCGCTGCGAGGAACGCGTTCACCACCTGGTGCGTCTCCTCGGCCTCGAGCGAGCAGGTCGCGTACACGAGGCGGCCGCCGGGGCGCACGAGCCGGGCGGTGCTCTCGATCAGGGAGCGCTGGCGGGCGGCGTGCCGTTCCACGTCCTGGGGGGTCATGCGCCAGCGGATGTCGGGGTTGCGGGCGAGCGTGCCGAGGCCGCTGCACGGGGCGTCGAGCAGGACGGCGTCGAAGTCCCCGCGGAAAGGAGGGCGCAGCGCGTCGGCCCCCAGCAGCAGCAGGCGCGTTGCGCCCCAGCGACGCGCGAGTGTCGCCATCGAAGCGAGCCGCTTCAGGGAAGCCTCGGCCGCGACCACGCGCGTCGCGCCCTCTGCCAGGTCCGAGAGCAGAAGCGCCTTGCCCCCGGGCGCCGCGCACGCGTCGAGCACACGGCCCTGGGTCGCGGCCAGCAGGGCCACGAGCTGCGAGCCCGCGTCCTGCACGTAAACGAAGCCGCGCTCGGCGAAGACGCCGAGGGCCCCCTGGCTCGCGCGGAAGGCCCCGGGCACTTCGCAGGCCGTGAGCTCGACTCCGCCCCTCGCGAGCTCGTCGCGCGCGGAGGCGACACGCGGGTTCAGCCGGACGAACGTCGGCGGCGCCTCGAGCGCCGCACGGGTGCGCGCCAGGGCGTCCGCGGGGCCGAGGCGCGCGTGCCAGCGCTCGGCGAGCCAGCGGGGCAGCGAGCCGGCCGTGCTCATCCAGCCCACGGGGTCGGAGGCCGGGTCGGCCTCGGGGGGCGGGCCCTCTCGCTGCAGGCGCCGCAGGATCGCGTTCACGAACCCGGCCGCGTGCGGCTCGCGCTCCCGGGCGAGGTCGACCGTCTCCGAGACGGCGGCGTGGGCGGGCGTGCGCAGGAACAGGAGCTGGTAGACGCCCAGCCGCAGGGCGTCGCACACCGCGGGGTTGAGCGTGTCGAGGGGGCGGCTGCTGAGACGGGCGAGGACGTGATCCAGCCAGCCGCGACGTCGCAGCGTGCCGAGCACGAGCTCGTGGACGAGCGCGCGGTCCCGCACGTCGGCGAGGCCGACCGCGGTCTTCTCGAGCGCCGGGGCGAGCGGCCGTCCCTGCGCGACCCGTCCCAGAACGACGAGCGCACCCCGGCGCGCCGCGGAGGCCACGCTCAGCCGAGCCGCGCGCCGGGCCGCAGGCGCGCGCCCTGCGCCCAGACCGCGGCCGGCATGGCCCGGCGGCTCTCGGGCTGGAC
>DATEUE010000183.1:0-2880 GCA_035283305.1 Vicinamibacteria bacterium
CACCGGCTCGCCGGGCTTCCAGTAGCGGGGTGTCCGGGACTTGGCGCCCGTGGAGAGCGTGGTGAGCAGGACGGTCTTCTGCGCCGCGTCCAGGGACAGCCACGGCCTTCCGAAGCGGGAGAGCGATTCCGCCTGCAGTGCGCCGAGGGCTGCCAGGAAGTTCCGCTGCCGCTCGCGCGTGTCGACCGCGAGCAGCTGGTCGACGAACGCGGCGACACCGGCCTCGGTCGATCCGGGAACCACCGCCTCGGCGAGCGACGCGAGCGTCTCGAGCTGGTTCGCGTCGAGAAGGCCCGCGGGCGCCGGCGCCTGAGCCGGCACCGCCGCCGCGGCCGCGTGGACGTGCGCCGCCTCCCCGCGGGCGAGGGACGGGGCCGTGAGGCCCGCGCCGACGCTGCCGGCGAGCACCTGGAGAACCTGTCTGCGGCCCGGGGCCGGATCGGAATTGACGGCCATGTCGTCCCCCACTCTGAAAGGAAGCTGCGGGCTGACGCTAGCACCGTCCAGCCGCGCGCTGCAATACGGGATCTCGTTGACCTCGGTGGGCGTGGCTGCTAGCTTCATGCCAAGCGACGGGCATCACGCTCCGTCGGCACTCCCTGTCGGGCGACGGAGGCTTTGAGTGGCGAGCAAGACGCAGGAGAGCTACGACGTGCTCGTGGTGGGCTCGGGCGCTTCCGGCGGCTGGGCCGCCAAGCGCCTGGCGGAAGCGGGCGTGAAGGTCGCGCTGGTGGACGCGGGACGGCCGCTGCGCATCACGGACCTGAACGAGCACGGCTCGCCGCTCGAGCTCCCGTACCGCGGCCTCTCGTCCGAGGTAGTGAAGCGCACGCGCCCGACACAGTCGGAGTGCTACGCCTGCACCGAGCGGAACTACGACTGGTTCGCCAACGACCTCGAGGAGCCCTACACCACCGCCAAGGGCAAGCCCTTCAGCTGGCAGGGCCGGATGCGCGTCACGGGCGGGCGCACGGTCGTGTGGGGCCGCCAGAGCTATAGGATGGGCGACCTCGACTTCAAGGCCGCGTCGCACGACGGCTTCGGCGAGGACTGGCCGCTCTCCTATGCCGACCTCGCACCGTACTACGACCTCGTCGAGGACTACGTCGGCATCTCGGGCCTCGCCGAGGGCCTCTACGAGCTGCCCGACAGCCGCTTCCACCCGGCGATGCCCTTCAAGTGCGGGGAGCGGCGGCTGCGCGAGCGCGTCAAGAGCAAGCTGGGCTGGACCGTGACGATCGGGCGCGTGGCCAACATCACCCGCTCGCTGAACGGCCGTGCGCCCTGCCACTACTGCGGGCCGTGCTACTGGGGCTGCGTCACCAACTCCTACTTCAACTCGGCGTTCACGACGGTGGCGGACGCGCTCGCGAGCGGCAACTGCACGCACGTGCCGAACGCGATGGTCTACAAGGTGCTGACGGACCCCGGCACGAACCGGGCGACCGGTGTCCTCTACATCGACCGCGTCACGCGCGAGGCCCGCGAGATCCGCGGCCGCGCGGTGGTGCTCTCGGCGCAGGCGCTCGAGTCGACACGCATCCTGCTGAACTCGAAGAACGCGCAGAACCCGGGCGGCCTCGCCAACTCGAGTGGCGCCGTCGGCCACTACCTGATGGACCACTTGTGGGTGGCCGGTGGCGCCACCGGCGAGTTCCCCGGGCTCGAGGAAAAGCCTTCGCTCGACGGCCCCAACCGGCCGAACGGCATCTACGTCGTGCGCTTCCGCAACACGAAGGACGGCCCGCGCTCGAAGGACTTCATGCGCGGCTACGGCTTCCAGGGCGGGCAGGGCACGGGCTTCAGCTTCGACGCGCCCGGCTTCGGCGACGACTACAAGCGCGGCGTCAAGAACCCCGAGTCTTCCGTGCGGCTCGTGGGCTTCGGCGAGTGCCTCCCCTACTTCGAGAACCACGTCGAGATCGACCCGTCGGGCCAGGTCGACGCGTTCGGCATCCCGATCCTCAAGGTCAACATGGGCTGGGGCGACAACGAGCGCAAGATGATCCCGGACATGGCCGTGTCGGCCGCCGAGATGATGGACGCGGCGGGGGCCAAGAACATCGAGCCCTTCGCGGCCATGGACCGCGTTCCCGGCTTCGGCATCCACGAGCTCGGGGTCGCGCGCATGGGCAGCAACCCGAAGACCTCGGTGCTCAACCAGTTCCAGCAGGCGCACGACGTCAAGAACCTGTTCGTAATGGACGGGGCCGGCTTCACCTCAGGCGCCTGCCAGAACCCGACGCTCACGATCATGGCGCTCACCGTACGCTCGAGCGACTACCTGCTCCGCGAGCTGAAGCGCGGGAGCCTGTAGGCCCGCCCGGCGTGCCTTGACGGTCGAGGCTGCGAGCCCTAGAGTGAAACGAGCCATGAGCCAGAGCCGCCCGCTCGCCTGCACGTGTTGTTGTCGTCCCAGCACGAGCGGCGGGAGTCTTTGTGCTCTGACGAGCTAGATCCCAGACATCGGGCCTCAAAGGCCGCCGCTCGGTTCTCCCGAGCGGCGGCCTTTTTCTTTGTGGAGCGAGCCATGAGCACGATCGGCGTCCTTTACGAGCACCCCGAGTGGTTCAAGCCGCTGTTCGCCGAGCTGGACCGGCGGGGACTGGCCTACGAGCGGCTCGACGCCGCGCGGCTTGTGTTCTCCCCCGGGCCGGAGCGGCGCTTCGGCCTCGTCTTCAACCGCATGAGTCCGTCCGCCTACCTGCGCGGCGCAGGCCACGCGATCTTCGCGACCCGCCACTACCTTGCCCGGCTCGCGCTGCACGGCGTTCCGACGGTCAACGGCTTCGAGGCCTTCTCGCTCGAGACCTCGAAGGTCGCGCAGCTTTCGCTCATCGCCAGCCTCGGCCTGCGCGCGCCGCGAACCCGCGTCATCAA
>DATEUE010000184.1:0-8870 GCA_035283305.1 Vicinamibacteria bacterium
CCGCAGTCACCCCGCCCGAAGAGGCGGAAGAGGCGATCGGGTCCGACGACACCCGGGCGGTCGCCAAGGCGGCGACCGAAGCGCTCGCCGACACCGTCCCGATCGACGAGGCCACCATGCGCGAGCTCTTCGGCATGGGCGAGGAACCCGAGCCGAAGTAGGCGTCAAAGGCGTGTCGGTCGTGACCGAATTGCGAGCGGCGGTCTCGTCCCGGGAGGGCTACAGCACGTAGGCCAGGGCGAAGCCGACCTGCGCCGCCATCATCATCAGGTACATGTGCGTCCACGAGGGGTGGTTCTCGGTGAACGCCAGCTCCTCGGGCTTCCGCAGCAGAAGGTAGACGGTGTAGATGCCGTAGACGACCAGGACCAGAGCGAGCAGGTCGAGCAGCCGCGGGTTGCCGGTCAGCAGGCCCCTGCGCACGCCGATCGGGATCAGCAGGAACGGCAGCACGAAGAACGGCGCGATCATCCACGCGGCCTTCTTGACCCCGTACAGGATCGGCAGCGTCTGGCAGCCGCCGGCGCGATCGCCCTCGATGTCGGCGAAGTCCTTGGTGGTGGACGCGCCCAGCACGAACAGGCCGAAGATCGTGCCGATGAACCAGGGCTCCGGGTCGAAGATCGTCTTGACCGTGGACCAGCCGGCCACCTTCAGCAGCATCCCGCGCGGCACCGCGATCGTCACGTTCGCCCAGATGCCGTGGCGCTTGGTGCGCAAGGGCGGCGCCGAGTAGGCCCACACGAGGACACTCGTGAAGAGCACGATCCAGAAGCACTCGCGGTTCGCCTCGAGCCCCGCGGGCGCGGCGAGCCACGCGAGCGCCCACGCCAGCAGGAAGCAGGCGAGCGTGAAGCCCCACGCGTCGCCCAGGCCGAGCGATCCCGCGGGCAGCGGACGCTTCGGCTTGTTGACGCGGTCGATCTCGAGGTCGTAGATCTGGTTGATCGCGTTGCTCGCCGAGTTGAGCACTGCGGCCATCAGCGCGCCCCACAGCACCGGCAGCAGCAGCTCGCTCGTGAGCGGGCTGCGCGTCCCGTGGGCGCCCCAGGCGGTCACGGCGCCGCTCACGACGCCGAGGGCGGGCGGCAGCAGCGTGAAGGGTCGTGCGAAGTCGACGTAGACCTTGAGCTTCTTCATAGCAGGCGGAGCATGGCGACGGCGGCGAGCGCGCCGATCGCGGTGTTGGCGGCGTTCAGCAGGTCGTTGCCCATCCAGCCGCGCCGCTCGGCCACGGTGCCGAGGACGCTCTCGGCCAGGCTGCCGATGAGGCCGGCGCCCGCCACCAGCAGCGCGACCGGCCATCCGAAGAGGCCGGTCGCGACGCCTGCGGCGCCGACGAGGAGCGCACCCAGCAGGCCCGCGAGCGTGCCCTCGAGGCTCACGGCCCCCTCGGTTCCCGGCGGCACCGGGCGAAGCGTCGTGATCAGGAACGTGCGCCGCCCGTAGGCCTTGCCGATCTCGGAAGAGCAGGTGTCGGCGGCCGCGGTCGCGACCGACGCCGCGTACGCGATCGCCAGCACGTCGCGCGGCCCCGGCGGCGCCATCCCGGCGAGCACGGCCAGCGCCGCCGGCACGCCGCCGTTGGCCCAGGCGTTCCGCAACCCGCGCGCGCCGCCCCGCTCCTGAGCGATCCCGCGCGCAGCCTTCGTGCGGTAGCCGAGCTTCGTGACCGCGCTGCCGAGCACGAAGAAGGCGATCATCAGCGACAGCCCGGCGAGGCCGAGTCCGGCCGTGACGGCGCTGCCGATCACGACCGCCGAAAGCGCGCCCAGCCCGTCGATCGAGCGCGCCAGAAACGCCGCGAGCGCAATCGCGGCGTTGAGCCCGAGGCCTGTCAGAAGGCGTCCCGCGAAGCCCGGGTCCTGGAACAGCAGATCCGGCTCGGCCGCGGCGAGAAGCGGTAGCGCCAGCGCCGTCGCGAGCGGGACGGTGAGGTTGTCGTCGAGCGTCGTCGGCAGCGACTCGACGAGCGCGCAGACGACCGCGAGCGCCAGGGCGACGCCGAGGGTGCGGGGCCAGTGCGGCGCTTCTGGCGAGAGCGACAGCCGCGCGGCCCACGCGGCGAGGAAGGCGGCGGCCGCGGCGCCGAAGAGCACGAAGGCCAGCAACCCGGTCCAGCCCTTGCGCGCGTTCCAGGGCAGCCGCGGTCCGCCCGTCGCCTGGCCGACGAGGCCTGCCATCCCGTCGCCCACGGCCAGGATCCCCCAGCCCGCCGCCGCCATCCAGAGCCGGTCGCGGAACACGAGAACGAGCGCGAGCACGGCGAGCGGGTATGCGAGGATCCCGACCGGGTAGCCACGCTCGACGTCGGCCTTTCGCCACATGCCCCGGCCGAAGAGCCGCGGCAGCACCTGCCAGTTGAAGACAAAGGCCGAGGTCGCGAGCAGCGCCGCCTGCGGCCAGCTCAGGATGCGCAGCAGCAGCGCGAAGCCGACGCACGCGATGTGGACAATCCGCCGCGCGAGCTCGCCCCGTCCCAGGCTCACGCGGCGCTCCCGGCATCGACCTGACCCGTGGCCCGTAGCCAGCGCAGCGTCTCGCGCAGGCCTTCCGCCAGGGGCCGCCACTCGTAGCCCAGCTCGCGAACGGCCTTCGAGCTGTCGCAGGCCCACTCCTCGCGGAACACGAACACCTCGCCGTGCGTGAGCTGCGGCCGATGGCCGGTGAGCTCCGCCCACAGCCACTGCGCGCGGCCGACCGCTGTCGCGACCCCGTACGGGATCCGCAACCGGGGCGGTGCCTTTCCCGCGATCTCGTGCACCAGCTGGAACAGGCGCTGGAGCGTGGCGTTCTCGCCACCGAGCACGAAGCGATCGCCCGGGCGTCCCTTCTCGAGCGCCAGCGCGTGGCCCTCGGCCACGTCCTCGACGAAGGCGTACGACCAGCGCCGGTCGCCCGGGCCGACGAGTCCCGGCAGGCGCCCGTTCAGGTGGTCGGCGATCATGCGCGCGACGATGTTGCCCTCGGTCATGTCGCCTGGGCCGTAGACGACGCCCGGGTAGAGGGTCACCACGTCCTCGCCGCGCGCAGCCGCCTCGCGGGCGGCGGCGTCGGCAAGCGCCTTGGTGCGCTCGTAGGGGTTGCGGAAGCGCTTCCCCGGGTGCGGCCGCGAGGCGTCGAGCTCGCCAGCGCCTGAGGGACCGAGCGCGATGAAGGACGACGTATAGACGAGCCGCGCCCCGGCCGCGCGCGCGGCGGCGAGCGCGTTTTTGAACCCGCCGAGGTTCGTGGCCTCGAAGCGTTCGGGGTCCGGCACCCAGACCTTGACGAGCGCGGCCATGTGCAGCACCGCGGCGCAGCCAGAAGCGGCGCGAGCGAACGAGCCGGCGTCCGTCACGTCTCCGATCGCGGTCTCGGTTCCTTCCGGCAGCCCTCCGAGGCGGCTCGTCGCGCGCACGAGCACCCGCAGCGCATGCCCGCGCGCGGCCAGCCTGCGTGCCACCGAGCGGCCGAGAAAGCCGGTCGCGCCGGTGAGCAGGACCTTCATGCCTTGCGGGTGGCCACACCCGCGACGCGAGCGCGCCAGTCGGAGAGCAGGTCCCGCAGCGTCTCTGCGATCGGGATGCGCGGCTCCCAGGCCGTGGCCGCGCGCAAGCGCGACGGGTCCCCGACCTGCGCGGGCACGTCGGCGGGACGCAGGCGCTCCTTGTCGACCCGCACCTCGACCCTGGCGCTCGAGCTCGCGAGCAGGAGGTCGAGGACCTCGCGGATGCGAAGGCCGCGGCCGCTGCACACGTTGTAGGCCTGGCCCGGCTCGCCCTTCTCGAGCAGCAGCAGGTACGCGCGCACGACGTCGCGCACGTCGCAGAAGTCGCGCACCGCGTCCAGGTTGCCGACCTCGATCACCGCAGGCCGCAGGCCGTGCTCGATCTCGGCGATCTGGCGCGCGAACGAGCTCTCGGCGAAAGCCTCGCCGCGGCCGGGACCCGTGTGGTGAAACGTGCGCGTCAGCACGACCCGCATGCCGCCGGCGGGGCCGTAGAGCCGCGCGAGAGCGCCCTGCGCCACCTTGCTGACGGCGTAGGGCGAGGCGGGCCGCAGCGGGGCGTCTTCCCGGATCGGCAGCTCGGCCTCGCCCACCGGCCCGTACTCCTCGGCGCTGCCCACGACCAGCACGGCGGGTCGCAGCGAGGCGCTTCGCGCCGCGTCGAGCAGGTGCACGATGCCGAGCACGTTGGTGCGCAGCGTTCCGCCGGGATCGAGCCAGGACTGCTGGACACTCGACTGGCCGGCGAGGTGCACGATGCCGTCGGGGCGGACCTCCTGGATCACGGCGGCCGCGGCCGCGGGATCGTCGAGGTCCGCCTCGTGAATCCGCGCGCCCTGCGAGGTGCTCCAGGCCAGGCTGCCGTGGGGCTGCACCACACCGTGGAGGCTGGTGGCGGGGGCTTCCTGGCGCACCAGCTCGACCAGGTGGCCGCCCACGAAGCCGCCCGCGCCGGTGACGAGCAGCCTCACCGGTAGGCCCCCCCGCCGCGGCCAGCGCCGAGGAAGCTGCCGATCGAGCCCACGTTCGCGAGCTCGAGGTTGAAGCGCCACTGCTTTTCGTCGCGCCCGTTCCAGTTGTAGCGGATGTACTCGACCAGCAGACCACAGCACTGAACCGCGTAGCGCAGCTGCGCGCGCATCTGCCAGAGCACGTCGTTCACCAGGTCATAGTCGGCCGAGCCCTCGAGGAACAGGCGCTTCGGGTAGAGCTCGAAAGCCGCGTTGCCGCGCAGCGAGTGCGCGCCGACGGTGCGCTCCTCCCGATTCTCGGCCAGGCGCACTGAGCGCGACCAGCCGCCCGTTAGCGAGGCGCGCGGCAGGGCCAGGTTGGCGAAGACGCTGCTGCGGCGGACCTGCTTGAAGTTGACGTCGTACTCGAGGTGGAAGTCGGCCGAGAACTCGGGAGCGGGCCGTAACCGCATGCGCGACATGAGCGGCGACAGGTGCTCCGGCTTGAAGCCGGGGCCGAAGGCGGAGGACGAGTAGTTCGGGTCGAAGTTGCTCTGGCCGTCGGCGATCTGCACGTAGTAGGTCTGCATCAGCCGCCAGGTCAGGAACTCGTAAGGCTGCGCCTTGCCGGTGGGCCCGCGGCGCTTGGCGAAGAAGCGCTGCACCAGCGAGTAGGCGACCTGGTTCGTGCCGAGGAAGTAGTCCTCGCCGTCGAACTTGGGGATCGAGTTGTAGTCCTCGACCCGTGTCCTGTAGGTCCAGGAGACCTCGGGACCGATCGTGTGCTTGAAGCGCTCCGAGTACGAGAAGCCCGGCGTGTCCCACACCTTCGCGAACGTCGGCCCGCGCATCTCGACCTGGGTTTCGTAGAACGAGCGGCCGATCGGCGGGCCGATGATCGCGGTCTCCTCCTCCTCGTTGACGCCGTAGCTCGCGCCGTAGCGCGTGTAGCGGTAGCCCACCGACGGCGTGAACTCGAGGAAGCTGAGCGCGAAGGGACGCGACACGTAGGGTGCGATGTCGATCCGCGACCAGTTGTCGACCTGCTCCTCGTTGCCGTACTGGATCCGGTCGGCCTTCGCCTGGAGGCCGACCACCACTTTGCCCCAGCCGATCTGGCGCGGGAAGCGGCGCAGGCTCACGCCCGGCGTCCGGCCGTTGACGCGCGTGTAGTCGGTGCCGAAGTAGGTACTGGTGGTGTCCGCGTAGGCGGAGAGCACCGCGAGCTTCAGGTCCTTCTCGAGCGCCCCCGACCAGCGCTGCGTGCGGCTCGACGCCCTGGCGAAGTCGTCCTGGTAGCGCTGCTGGAACAGGATGTCGCTGTACTGGCGGACGTTGACGCTCGCCTTCACCTTGCCGGGCAGGATCTGGAGCGCGTTCCAGTCGAGGTCGTAGTCGAGCTTCTCGGCTCCTTCCACGTCGAAGACGTAGCTGCGGAACGTCCCGCTCGAGGGCGCCCCGCGGAGGTAGCGCAGCTCGTGGCCGTAGCCGTAGCCGACCTTCGACCAGTAGTCGGCGTAGAAGGTCTGGTCGGCGCTCCTTCCCATCGCCCAGAAGAAGCCGGTGCCCGTGTTGAATCCGCGGTACGACGAGTGGCCGAAGTGCGGGAACAGCAGGCCGCTCGAGCGGCCGTCCTTGCTGATCGGGTAGTAGACGTAGGGCAGGTAGAAGACCGGGAGGCCCTTCACTTTGAAGACCGCGTTCTTCGCCTTCACCTTGTCGTCGATCTGGATCTCCGCCGAGCTCGCCTGAAACCCCCAGCGCGGGTTGGGCTGGCTGCAGGAGCTGAAGCGCCCTCCCACTACCTTGTAGGTGCTGTCGTCGATGCGCTCCACGCGCTTGCCCTCGACCCAGACCCCGGGCTCGACGTAGCCCACGGCGTTCAGCAGGTGGCCGCGCCCCGAGTCGTCCATCTCGAGGCGGTCCCCCGACATGCGCTCCTCGCCGCGGATGAAGACGACGTTGCCCTCGGCCACGATGCGGTGGCCGACCTTGCCGTCCGCGCGCGCCTCCTCGAAGATGTCGGCCCGGTCGGCCTGGATCCGCATGCCGGCCAGGTTGAGGTCGACGAACCCGCGCGCCTCGATGTGGCCCTTCTTCACCTGCTCGTAGGACTCAGCCCGCACCCGCACCTCTCCCGGGTCGGGCAGGGGCTCGGCGGGGGGCGCGGCCTGCGGGGCGTCGGGCAGTGTCGCCGTCGCCGTCGCCGTCGCGGGTGGCGGCGGCGGCGGCGCCTGCGCCGCGGCGCGAGCGCACGGCAGCACGAGCCCGGCCAGCATCACGAGCGAAAGCGTGCGCGCCACTCGCGCTCCCCTGCCAGCCGCGCCTAGAGCGCGGCCATGCCTATCACGTGGAAGCCGCCGTCCACGTGGATGACCTCTCCCGTGATGCCTCGCGAGAGAGGCGAGATCAGGAACAGGCCCGCGTCGCCGACTTCGTCCTGGTCGGTGTTCCGCCGCAGCGGTGCGTAGGTGCGGTGGTACTCCAGCATCTTCGACAGGCCGTGGACGCCCGAGGCCGCGAGCGTCTTGATCGGGCCGGCCGAGATCGCGTTGACGCGGATGCCCTTCGGCCCGAGGTCGGAAGCCAGGTAGCGGACCGACATCTCGAGCGCGGCCTTGGCGACGCCCATCACGTTGTAGTGCGGCACCACCCGCTCGCCACCCAGGTAGCTGAGCGTCACGATGCTGCCGCCCGAGGGCATGAGCGGCGCCGTCTCGCGCGCGAGAGCCGTGAGCGAATAGGAGGAGATGTCCTGCGCGACGCGGTAGCCCTCGCGCGAGGTGTTCAGGAACTCGCCGTCGAGCTCCTCGCGCAGCGCGAACGCCACCGCGTGCACCACGAAGTCGATCGTGCCGAAGTCGTTCTTGACCGCCTCCGCGAGCGTCTTCAAGTCCTCGTCCTTCGTGACGTCGCAGGGCAGGATCAGCGGGTCGCGCAGCTGCTGCGAGAGCTCCTGCACGTTCTCGAGCAGGCGCTCGCCCTGGTAGGTCACCGCCAGGCGCGCCCCCTCGCGGTGCGCGGCCTGGGCGATGCCCCACGCGATCGACCGCTTGTTCGCGATCCCCAGGACGAGGCCGCGCTTGCCCTCCAGCAACATGAGTCCTCCAGGAGCCGAGAGGCACTATAACCCTGGGTCGCGCGAGCCCGGTAACGCGAGGAGGACCGGTGCGTGGAGCGCCGCCGCGTGATGGCGGCTCTCGCGGACCGCTCCCGGTGAGGCTCAGCCCGCGACGAGGTCGCCCGCCCGCAGGCCCCGCAGGCCGAGGATCCGCTCGACGACCTCGCCCACCACGTTGTTGGGCGTCGAGGCGCCCGCGGTCAAGCCGATGGTGATCGGCCCCCCCGGTAGCCAGGCCGGCGTCGCGGTCTCATCGTGGGCGCCCACGGGCCGGTGGCGGATCGCCGTGCTCTCGATGCGATCGGCGGCGCTGATGTGGTACGTGGGCAGCCGCTCGGCGCAGATCCGGGTGAGCGCCTGCGTGTTGCTGCTGTTGTAGCCGCCGATCACCACCATCAGGTCGAGACCGCCCTCGGCGAGCATCTTCAGCACGGCGTCCTGACGATCCTGTGTCGCCGAGCAGATGGTGTCGAAGGCGCGGAAGCGGGCCTCGAGCTCGGCCTCGCCCCAGCGCTCGCGCATCGCGGCCCGCAGCATCTCCTGGATCTCCAGGCTCTCCGTCATCAGCATCGTGGTCTGGTTCGCGAGCCCGATGCGCGCCAGGTCGCGCGCCGGGTCGAAGCCCGGGCTCGTCGCCTCGCGGAAACGCTCGACGAGCGCCTGCGCCTCGACCGTGCCCCCGCGGATGAAGCCGCACACCAGGTCGGCCTCGGCGCGGTCCTTCACGCACAGGAAATGCCCGCCGGGGTGGGTGAGCGCCTGCGAGGCGGTCGCCTTCGTCTCCTCGTGATAGTGCTTGCCGTGGATCACCGAGGTGAAGCCGTCGCGCGCGTAGCGGTGGACGTTCTTCCAGACGTTCAGCACGCTGCCGCAGGTGGTGTCGACCAGCACGCAGCCCTTGGCGCGCAGGTGCTGCAGCTCGGCAACGGACACGCCGAATGCCGGCAGGATCACGACGTCGGCCTTGTCGACCCCCGCGTAGCGCTCCTCCGGGCTCCTGTGGTCGGGCAGGATCCGGATCCCCAGCCCCTGGATGCGGCCGTTGACCTCGGGGTTGTGGATGATCTCGCCCGACAGGAAGATGCGCCGGTCCGGGAACTGCTCGCGCGCCTCGTAGGCGTACTCCACCGCGCGGTCGACGCCGTAGCAGAAGCCGAACTCGCGGGCCAGCTTGATCTTCACGTCGCCGGTCTGCGCCGCGTAGCCCAGCTCCTTGAGCCGCTCCACCACCTGGGAGTGATAGCTCTGGGCCAGCACCGGACGCACCACCGCCTTCAGGTTGAAGCCCTTCTGGAAGTAGGTCTGCTCG
>DATEUE010000185.1:0-17511 GCA_035283305.1 Vicinamibacteria bacterium
GCCGTGTCGACCTGGCGAGCCAGGTCTCTCACGCCCTGCTCGACGAGCCCCCGGGCGGCCGCGTCGCCGCCCGCCGCCAGCGTGACGACCACGGGCGCGAGGGCAGCGATGTCGGCGGGCGTCATGCCGGGCGCGTGCACGTGGCGGATGAGGGCGCCCGCGTCCGACAGCGACCAGTGGCGCAGGATCGCGCGCAGCAGCGCGTCGGCGTCCGCGCGCCCGTCCACGGTCTGCGTCGCGAGCCGCAGCGCCTCGAGTGCCATGCGGTAGCCGCTGCCCTCGTCGCCGAGCAGGTGACCCCAGCCCCCGACGCGCACCGTGCGACCCTGCGGCGAGCGGCCCAGGCACACGGACCCGGCTCCACTGATGAGTGCCACGCCCCACCCGTCGGGCGTGCCGGCGGCCACCACCAGCTCCGAGTCGTTCACCACCACGAAGCGCTCGGCGATGGCTTCGGTCCTGACCCACGCCGTGAGCTGGGCCTCGTCCTCGGGCCCGTCGATGCCGGCCAGCCCGAAGCACGCCGCGGCCAAGCCGGTCTCGCGCCAGGAGCTGCCCTCGGGGAGCCGCCCAGTCGCGTTGATCAGCGCGCCGTCGATCGCCATCGCGACGGCCTTCTGCGCGCTCTCGAAGCCCACGCTGTGGGGGTTGCTGCCCGGCCCGAAGCCGCGGCCCACGTTCTTGCCGTCGAGGTCGGTGAGCAGGGCCGTCGTCTTCGAGCCGCCGCCTTCGACGGCGAGCAGGAAGCGAGGAGACGCCGCAGTCATCTTGTGGGTGGCTCTGGCAAAGTCCGGCGCATGCTAACACGCGCCCGGGGCGCCGCCCGCCTGGCGGCAACCGCCCACGCCGACGTTCAGCGCCTGCGGGTCCGCGGCTTCGGGTGCTTGTCCCTGGGCGCGGTCGTGCGCCCGCCCGCCGCCTTCTTCTTCCCGCGGCGCGCGCCGGGCTCGTCCTCCCCGGCCTGCGCCTCGACGCCCACCCAGCCCACGGGCAGCGCCTCGCCCTGTGCTTCGAACAGGAAGCGCGACGGCACCGATGTCGCGCGCTTCCCGTACTTCGCCCGTTCCTGGGCGAAGCTCAGCGTGAGCGTCGTCATCGCGCGCGTGATGCCGACGTAGGCCAGCCGCCGCTCCTCCTCGATCCCCGCTTCGGCGACCGCCCGCGCGTGGGGCAGCAGGCCCTCCTCCATGCCGACCAGGAACACGTGCGGGAACTCGAGCCCCTTGGCCGCGTGGAGCGTCATCAGCGTCACTGCGTCGCCACGGGCCTCGGGCTTGTCGCCGGGCTCGTCGCCGCTCGTGAGGGCCAGCTCCTCGAGGAAGCCGTGGAGCGACGGCTCGGCCGAGCGGCGCACGTGGTTCTCGGCGAAGTTCAGGATCTCGACGACGCCCGCCCAGCGCGCCTCGCGCGTCATCGGGTCCGGATACAGGCGGTTCACCTCCTCGCGGTAGCCGACCCGATCGAGGAAGCGGCCGAGGATCGACACGATGTCGCGCCCGGCGGCCTCGAGGCCCGACTCGTCGAGCAGCTGGCGCAGAGCCTTGTAGCCCTCCACGGACTGAGGCGAAAGGCCCTCGATCTCGGAGGCCCGCTCGAAGGCAGCGCTCGCCGGGATGCCGTGGTCGGTCGCGAAGGCCAGCACGCGATCGAGGCTCGTCTTGCCCACGCCGCGCGCGGGCGTATTGATTACGCGCAGGAGCGCGGTCTCGTCGCGCGGGTTCACCGCGAGCTTGAGGAACGCCACGACGTCGCGCACCTCCTTGCGGTCGAAGAAGGACATGCCGCCGACCACGACGTAGGGCACGCCGTTCGCGCGCAGCTCCGCCTCGAGCGGCCGGAACTGCACCTGGGTGCGGCACAGCACGGCGAAGTCCCGCGGCCGCGCCTCCTCGAGCCGCAGCAGCTTCCGCATCTCGGAGACCACGAACTGCGCCTCCGCCATCTCGTCCTTCAGGCGCACGAAGCGCACGTCCTCGCCCTCGCCGCGCGCCGAGCGGAGCGCCTTCGCGTGACGGGACGCGTTGTGGCCGATCACGCGGTTCGCGGCCTCGAGGATCTGGCGCGTCGAGCGGTAGTTGGTCTCGAGCCGCACGACCGTGGCGCCCTCGAAGTCGCGGGCGAAGCCGAGGATCTTGGAGATGTCCGCGCCGCGCCAGCCGTAGATCGACTGGTCGTCGTCGCCCACGACGCACACGTTCCTGTGTCCGCCCGCAATCTCGCGCACGATCTCGTACTGCGGGTGATTCGTGTCCTGGTACTCGTCGACCAGCACGTAGCGGTAGCGCTCGCGGTAGTGCGCGCGCACCTTGGGGTGCTCGCGCAGCAGGCGTACGGTCTCGAGCAGCAGGTCGTCGAAGTCGAGCGCCCGGGTGCGTGCGAGCGCCTCCCGATAGCGCTGGAACACCGAGCCCACGAGCTGGTCGTGGGCGCCCTCGCCCTCGGCCAGGAACGTCTCCGGCGTCTGCATGCGGTTCTTGGCGAGCGAGATCCGCGCCAGCACGGCCGAAGGGTGCATCGTGGTCTCGTGCACGCGCAGCTCGCGCATCGCCTGCTTCACGGTGCTGAGCTGGTCCGAAGCGTCGCAGATCGTGAAGCGGCGGTGGAGGCCGATCGCCTCGCCGCGCTCGCGCAGCAGCCGGGCGCAGAACGCGTGGAAGGTGCCCACCGTGATCTCGCGCGCGCGCTCGCCCGCGAGCGCCGCCACCCGCTCGCGCATCTCGCCCGCGGCCTTGTTCGTGAACGTGACGGCGAGGATGCTCGCCGGATCCACCCCGAGCGAGACGAGGTGCGCGATCCGCGTGGTGATGACGCGAGTCTTGCCGGAGCCGGCGCCGGCCAGCACGAGGAGCGGCCCCTCGGTTGCGAGCACGGCTTCGCGCTGCTCGGGGTTCAGGCTCGCGAGCAGGGGGCCGTGTGCCGCGGCGGCGCGGCCGCGGGCCGGGATGGAAGGCGTGGAGGCTCTTGTCAAAAGGGCGCTCTTATACCACGACGCTAACCCGCGCGCCCGCCGGCGCACGCCCCGGGGTAGACTCCGCCGACCGACTCGCTAATGGAGGTGAGGATGACACGTTCGCGTGGGACGGCCTGCCTCCTGGTGGCGAGCCTGGGATGCGTGAGCGGCGTGACAGCGGCCCCGGCCTCGCCCCGCTTCGACGTCAGGCTGTTGGCCTCGGCGCGGACCGAGCCGGTAGACGGCCGCTTGATCGTGGTCGTGTCCAAGAAGCTCGAAGGAGAGCCCCGCTTCCAGGTCGTGCCTCCGGACACGAAGTACGTGCGCCGGATCAGCGTCGAGAGCGCGCTCCTGTCGCGCTTCTGGGGCCGGCCGGTCGTGCTGCGGGCGGTCGTGCTGGTCCCGGAGGGCTTTTGACGAGAGTCCAGATCTACCCGGAGGTGGAGCGGCGCTTCCGGAACGCACGGTCGCTCGGGCGGACAGATGGACGCTTTTCACGCCGTCTTCGGCCCGGTCGGTCCCACCGGCTATCCGGCTCCGGGCCACGGCCCCTACTGAAAGCCATGGCCCCTGAGGGCGCCGACGTGACGGGCTGGATGAAGTAGGGAGTCGCGAGTGCTCTTCGCCAGCACCGCACTCGCGGCCCGGATCGAGCGCGCCGACGCGCGCCTGATGAGCGAGAGCGCCTCCGCCGCGGCGCGGCGTCGCCGCGAGACGCGCGCCTTCGCACTTTCGGTCGCCGGGGGCGCCGCGACCTACGCGGCCCCGGGCTCGCCGCTCAACAAGGTGGCGGGGCTCGGCTTCGCCGGCCCGCTCGACCCGGCGGAGCTCGACGCCGTCGAGCGTGCCTTCGCCGAGCGCGGCGCCGCGGTGCAGGTCGAGCTCTCGTGCCTCGCCGAGCCGCAGATCGGCGCGCTGCTGACGCGGCGCGGGTACACGCTCGAGAACTTCGAGAACGTGCTGGGGCGGCGCCTGCCAACGGCGCCGTCCCGAGCCCTGCCCGACGACGTCGTCGTCTCCGTGAGCGAGGCCGGCGAGTCCGGCGCCTGGCTGGATCTGGTGATCACGGCATTCGCGAGCCCCGACGCGCAGGGCGTCCCGTCGCACGAGTCCTTTCCGAGGGACGAGCTGGAGCGGGTGATGGACGACATGGCACAGGCCGAGGGCTTCGTCCGCTACCTCGCGCGGCGCGGCGGCGTGCCAGCGGGCGGCGCCAGCATGCGCCTCTTCGAGGGCGTGGCCCAGCTGTGCGGCGCCGCCACGCTGCCGGAGCATCGCCGCCGCGGCGTCCAGAGTGCGATGCTGGCCGCTCGCCTCGAGGCCGCGAGCCGGGCAGGCTGCGACGTTGCCGTCGTCACGACGCAGCCCGGCTCGAAATCGCAGGAGAACGTGCAGAAGCAGGGTTTCGAGCTGCTCTACACGCGCGCGATCCTGGTGCGCCAGCCGTAGCGCCGCCGCCGACGTCAGCGCGGCTTCACCTCGAACGAGACGGCGAACTCGATGGCGCGGCCCGGAGCCGGTGGCTGGAGCACGAGCTCGTAGCCGCGCTGGTCCTTGCGGCCCTGCTCGATCGAGCCGGGCTGGCCGGGCGCCGTGAGGATGGTGGGCCCCGCGCGCAGCCGCGCGTCCGGCGGCAGGTCCACGCGGCCCTCGAGCGTCAGGCCGTCGCCGACGTCGCTGCGGAAGCTCGCGCTCGCGCTCGAGATCGCGAAGGGGCTGTCCGCGTGGAGGAACCACTCGAACGACCGCTCCTCGCTCGTCTCGAGCCGGTCGTGGACGCGGAAATGTCCCTCCGCTTGGAACGAGAACTCGCGGCGGAAGGTCTTGAGCCCGGCCGCGGGAGGGTAGGCCGCGGCGATCTCGGCGACCACCGAGAAGTAGCCCGAGCCGGCCGTCCCTTTCTCGATGCGGATGCCGTCCAGCGCCGTTCGGTCCGTGCCTTCCCACGCGTCGTGCTCGCGCTCGAGGCCCTGGCCGAGCCCGCCGACGACGACCGTGTTGTGGTGGCGCGCCTGCGGACGGCCCGCGTATCCCGTGTCGCCGACGACGTGCTGGCCACCCGACCACACGATGAAGCTGCCGGCGTCGGGGTGTGCGTGGCCGGTGCTCTGGCGCCACTCGGGCACGCTGGGCAGCAGGCGCGCGGCGCGGTGGCCCTCGGGCGGTCCGGCCTTGAAGGCGAACGCGACCGCGTCTCGGCTCCACGAGGTGCGGTAGAACATGACGCCCGAATCCTGGAAGTGCGGGAACAACGCCACGCCAAAGATCGGCGCGGCCTCGAGCGTGGGATCGCGCCACAGCAGCGTCCAGTGCTCCTCGAGGCTGGTGTGGCCGAAGGCGCGGCAGCGCTCGGCGACGGCCTGCGTGACGGGGTCGCGCAGACGCGCCGCGACGCCGAATAGCAGGTTCGCGTTGCTCTGGAGGGTGCCGCCCGGGTAGAGCCGCGCGATCTCCTCGCCGCGCCGCTCGCGCGTGAGCGGGCCTTCCCACGCATCCCCGAAGTCGAAGGCGTCCTGACCGTTCGGGGCCAGCGCGTGGGCGACATACGTCTTCCACTGCCTGTAGGGCCCGAGCTCGAACAGGCTCTCGCCGGTCGTGTGCAGCCAAGCGTCCGCAAAGTGCACGAGCCAGGGGGCCGAGAAGATCCAGTACTCGATGCCCTCGTAGTAGTAGCCGTCGGGCGACAGCAGCTGGTTGGCGCGATGGTGGTGGGCGTAGGCGGTCGCCGCCCAGCGCTCGGCATCGGGCGACTCGCCCATGAGCGCGAGCGCCGCGACGCCGAGCCCCGCCGTCGGGATGAAGTTGTGGTTCTGCGTGAACTCGAACTGCTTCCGCTTCTTGCTCGGCGTGAAGTGCGCGTGGACGAGCGCCGCGTGCCGCTCGAGCGAGGCCCGGATGCGGCCCCGCTCCTCGGGCGTGAGCTCGTGATACAGGAGGTCGTAGGCCCAGCCGATCGCGTACAGCAGGTGCCCGGCCGCGAGGTCGATGTTGGGCTTGCTGTAGCTGTAGCCCCAGGGCTCATAGTCGATGGCGGCGAGCGTCCACTTCTTCGCCGCTGCGAGCAGGTCTGCACGCTGCTCGACCGCCCAGGCCAGGCTCACGCCCGTGATCGCGTGGGCCACGTTGTTCTGCGATCGCCGCGCCTGCGGGCCCGGTGGGGGAGGCGGATCGCCGGCGAGCGCGGGAAGGGCGCCGAGCAGCTTCTGCCAGTCCTCGCGGTGCGTCGTGCGCGCGCGCGCGCGCAGCTCGTCGAGGCCCGCGGTGGTCACGAAGACGCGCGGGTGGATGCCGACGAGGCTCGGCTTCAGCCGCACCGTCCGAGACAGCAGGTCCGCGAACGCGGGGATCGCGTCCGTCGGCTGCGCGGCATCGGGCGTGGCTGCGGCGGCAGGAGCGCCCGAAGTCGCCGAGAGCAGCGCGAGCGTGAGAAGCACGTGAGACGATGTCCTCAAGGTCGCCTTTCCGCGGGCGCGCCTCAAGCGCGGACCCGCACTCTCTCGATCGGACCCGCGAGCAGGAAGAGCGCCGCGAGCCCCAGCGGGCCGAGGACTCCCGCCGCGACGAAGACCGGCGTGTAGCCGAGCAGGTCCACGACCCGTCCGGTGTTCCAGTTGTAGAGGACGCTCGCGAGGGCGGCGGCGGTGCCGCCGAGCCCCGCCACGGACGCGACGGCGCTCCCCGGGAAGAAGTCGCTCGGCAGCGTCAGCACGTTTCCGATCCAGACCTGGAAGCCGAACAGCACGACTCCCATCCACGCGAGCGCCACGTACGGGCTCTCGGCCCGCATTGCCAGGATACCCGCGGGGATGAGCAGGGCCCCGGCCGTCATCACGGCCTTGCGCGCTCGGTCGAGAGTCCAGCCACGCTGGATCAGGTAGCCCGAAGCCCACCCCCCGCTGAGCGCCCCGAGGCCGCCGGCCAGGAACGGGAACCAGGCGGACCAGCCGATCTGCTGCAGGCTGAAGCCGCGCGCTTCCTGGAAGTAGCTCGGCAGCCAGAACACGTACAGCCACCAGATCGGGTCGGTCAGGAAGCGGGCGACGAGGATCGCCCACACCTGGCGGTAGCGGAGCAGCTCGACGAAGCCCGGGCGCCAGTCCTCGCCGGCCGTGCCCGGCGCGCCACCGGCCCCGCGCCCTTCGAGGATGTAGGCGCGCTCCTGGTCTTCGAGCCAGGGGTGCTGCTGCGGGCGGCGATACAGCACGAGCCAGAGCACGAGCCAGCCCACGCCCAGCGCTCCGGTGATGACGAACGTCGGCCGCCAGCCCCAGTTGATGGCCAGCCAGGCGATCAGCGGGGGAGACAGGGCTCCCCCGACTGCGGCGCCGGTGTTGAAGATCCCCATGCCGAGCGCGCGCTCTTTGGCCGGGAACCACTCGGCGATCGCCTTGGCCGCCCCGGGCCAGTTGCCGGCCTCGCCGAACCCGAGCACGAAGCGCCAGAAGGCGAAGCTCGTCGCGTTGCTCGCGAAAGCGTGAGCGGCGGCCGCGATCGACCAGACCACGATCGAGATCGCGAAGCCGACCCGCGTGCCCACCGCGTCGTAGAGCCGTCCCGAGAGCATCTGGCTGATCGCGTACGCGATCAGGAACGCGTTCTGGATCGCGGCGTAGTCGGGGTTCGACAGCCCGAGGTCGTCGGTGATCGACTTCTTGAGCACCGAGACCGTCTGACGGTCGATGTAGTTGATGAGTGTCGCCAGGAAGATGAGGCCGATGATCCACCAGCGCAGGCGCGGGATCTTCATCGCCGCGCCCTCCAGTGACCCTCGCCGCGCGGCGTCATCGCATCAGCATCCCGCCGTTGACCTCGACCGTCTCCCCGACCAGGTAGGCGGAGTCGGGCCCGCTCAGGAACGCGATCACCCGGCCGACCTCCTCGGGTGTGCCGGCCCGTCCGATCGGGATCGTCTTCTCGACGGCCACGAAGGCCTCGGGCGCCGTGAAGCGGGCGTGGAACGCAGTCTGGCCGATGAGGCCCGGGGAGACGCTGTTCACGCGGATTCCTTTCGGCGCCAGTTCCTTTGCCATCGCCTTGGTGAGCGACGTGAGCCCGCCCTTGGATGCGGCGTAGGCCAGGGCGCCCGGGCCGCCTCCGTTGTGCCCGGCGACCGACGAGACGTTGACGATCGTTCCGCGCTTGCGCTCGATCATCCCGGGCACGGCCGCCTGGGTCACGAAGAAGACGCTCGAGAGGTTGAGGTCGATGACCTGCCGCCAGAGCGCCTCGGTCATCTCCAGCAGCGGCTTCCTTTCGACCAGGTCGCCCGCGTTGTTGACGAGCACGTCGATGCGCCCGAAGCGGGCGAGCACGGACGCGACCAGGGCCAGGGCCTCGTCGCGCCGGCAAAGGTCGCCCGTGAAGACCGCGGCCTTGCGCCCCAGCGCCTCGATCTGGCGTGCGGTCTCGGCCGCTCCCTTCTCGTTCTTGTGGTAGTGAACGGCCACGTCGCAGCCGCGGCCGGCGAGCTCCAGCGCCGCGGCTCGCCCGATCCCGCCGCTCGCCCCCGTCACCAGCGCCACAATGTCCTTGAACTCCGCGTGCATGGCTCTCATCTCCTCGCTTGGATGGGACGTGTCAGGCGACCACCGGGGCCGCAAAGGCGGGCGTCGTCACGAGCGCCGCGGCGCCGCGCAGGCGAGGCAGGCCCTGCGCCGGCACGACCACGATCTCGGCGTGGCCGCGGCTCGGCTCGAGCGTGCGCTCGTCGAGTGCCGCGCGCACGATCGGCGCCAGGCTGTCCCAGGCGCTCGTGATCTCGCCGCTCACGTAGATTCGGGCCGGGTCGACCGCGTTGACGACGGCGGCGAGCCCGCTGCCGAGGTACCTCGCGGTGGCCCGTAGCGCCGCGACGGCGAGCGCGTCTCCCTGGCGCGACCGCGAGATCACGTCCTCGACGGTGAGCGCCGCCACCTCTGCGGGAATCGGCTTGCCCGAGTCGAGCTCGCGGCCCAGGTAGCGCGAGACCGTCGCGAGGTTCGAGACGTGCGCCTCCCAGCATCCCTCGACGCCACAGGCACAGCGCGGCCCATCGAGAGCCAGGGGTATGTGCCCGAACTCGCCACCCGCGTTGTGCCGCCCGCGCAGGAGCTGGCCGTTCGTGACGACGCCCACCCCGAGGCCGTCGGAGACGCTCAGGAAGACGAAGTCCGCAGGGGCCGCCGCCTCGCCCTGCACGCCCCAGGCGTGCGCAAGAGCGCACGCCTTGCCGGCGTTCTCGATGACCACGGGCAGGCCGGTCCGCGCCGCGAGCGGTTCTTGAAACGCCACGTCGTGCCAGCCGAGGCGGGGGGCGAACAGGACCCGGGTACCGGTGCGATCCACCATCCCCGGCACCACGACGCCCACGCCGTCGCAGCGGCCGAGCTCCGGGTGACGCTCCAGCGTATCCTTGATCCGACCGGCCAGCTCGACGACCAGGCGATCCGGATCGCGCTCCGTGGGGAAGCTCGTCATGCCGACGAGCGGCTCGCCGACGATGTCGGTGACCATCAGAAACGAGCGCGTCGGCCGCAGGTCGATCGCGACCACGCAACGGCGTCGCGAATCGAGGTAGAGGAACTTCGGCTTGCGGCCCCGGGGCGCCTCGCCGGTGGCGCCTTCGAAGACGCGGCCTTCAGCGATCAGGTCGTTCACGAGCACGCTGACCGCGCCGCGTCCCGTGTCCATCAGGCGCGCCAGGTCGGCCCGCGAGATGGGCTGGCGGGTGCGGATCAGGTTGAGCGCGATCTGGCGATTGATCTCGCGCGAGGTGCCGCGCCGGGCCACTCGCACGTTGGCCGGACTCGTGTTTCTCACGCGCCGCCTCGCGCGGGTTGCGTCCGAAAGGCGTGGTGATCGAGCAAGGGCTGTGTCCCCGGATGTCCCTTTCGGGGATAATTTGTCCTTTATCGGAACTAATGTAGGCATCGAGGCACCGCATGTCAATGCCTTGAGGGGCCAGTTAGGGCCCAATTCGTCTATTCGGCCCCATTCGGCCGCATACATCTCTTGACAAGCCGGCTTGATTGCCTATATTGATCTATCAACGGACAAAAGTTGTCCGACAAGTTGCTTTCTTCAACAGTCGGCGGCGGATTGCGCAGCCGGCCTGTCGTCGCGCCCGGCAGATTCGTACCGCCGGGCCGGGCTTCGTGGTCGCAAGCGCCAAAGGAGGACCGATGAATCCGACGAGACCAGCCGAACCGCATAGCCAGCCGAGGGTCCTGCGGGCTGCCGCGGCACTCGTCGGCGCGTGGCTGCTCGCGATGCCCGCGCAGGCTCAGACCCCGACCGGGACGATCCTGGGCCACGTCCAGGACAGCACCGGCGCCATGGTGCCCGGAGCGCAGGTCACCGCCACGAACCAGGGCACGCAGTTCTCGCGCGCCACGACCACCGATCCGGCAGGCCAGTACGCGCTGCGCCTGCTGCCGGTGGGCGACTACAAGCTCGAGATTACGATGCCGGGCTTCAAGGCGTTCTCGCAGACCGGCATTCGGATCGAGGTGGGCCGCAACGCCCGCATCGACGCGACGATCGAGGCGGGCGGCGTCGAGGAAACCGTCTCGGTCATAGCCGACGCCTCCCTCGTCGAGACGAGCTCGTCCGCCCTCTCGCGGACGGTGGGCCAGAACGAGGTCCTGAACCTGCCGCTCGTCAACCGCGACCTCTACTCGCTCCTGAGCATCACCGGCGGCGTGAGCAGCAACAACTCCTCGAACTCCCTGGGCGCACCGGAGCAGCTCACCACGATCAACGGCTCGACCCGCGCCCAGATCGGCAGCGTCAACTTCCAGCTCGACGGCGGCAACAACACGGCGGGCCTGCGCGGCACCGGAAACTCCGCGCCGAACCCGGAGGCGGTCCAGGAGTTCCGCGTCATCACCAACAGCTACGCCGCCGAGTACGGGCGTTACCAGGCGGGCATCGTGGACATCGTCACCAAGTCCGGCACCAACCAGTTCCACGGCGCCGTCTACGAGTACTTCCGCAACGAGAGCTTGAACGCGGAGCGCTGGGCGCCGCCCGGGGTCGAGCCGTCGAAGGACCCGCTCGACCGCAACCAGTTCGGGGCCGCCTTCGGCGGGCCGATCCAGAAGGACAAGACCTTCTTCTTCGTGAGCTACTCGGGCCTGCGCCAGGAAGGGACCTACTACCGGAACACGGCGCGCGTCCCCACGGCGCTCGAGCGGGCGGGCGACTTCTCGCAGTCGGCGATCAAGCCCCGAGATCCGGCAACCGGCCAGCCATTCCCGGGAGGCATCATCCCTTCGGCACGCTTCGACCCGGCGGCGTTCACGATCCAGGAGCAATACGTGCCGGCATCCAATCTGCCGAACAACTTCTACGAGGTGCGCCGGCCGGATCCCTACAACACCGACGAGGCTACCTTCAAGCTGGACCATCACTTGTCGCCGAGCCACATCCTCGCGCTCAGCTACTTCTACCAGAAGGGCACCGACACGCAGCCGCAGTCGCTCACCGGCAACATCCCCTGGGTCGACCGCGACTTCGCGTGGACCCAGCACAACGTGAACCTGGCCAGCACCTGGACGATGAACTCGACGACGATCAACCAGTTCCGCGCGACGTACATGCGGCAGTTCGGAGGGCGCATCAACAACCCGACCACCTCGCTCGGCGACCTGAACTCGAACTTCACGATCCAGGGTGTCCCCACGCTGCCCCGGCTCACCGTCTCGGGGTACTTCACGGGCCAGGTGTCGATCGCGGGCCCCGATGCCGGGAGCGACTACCTCGGGGTGAAGGACACGGTCAGCATCGTGAGCGGGAACCACTCGTTCAAGTTCGGGGCCGAGGTCTCGTACGAGTCGATCGTCCACGACACGCTGCTCGACAACTACGGCGTCTTCGCCTTCAACGGGACCAAGACCGGAAACGCGTACGCCGACTTCCTGCTGGGTCTGCCCAGCACGATGACCCAGGACGCGCCGATCCGGAAGACCGACAAGGGCTGGTTCGTGAGCCTGTTCGCCCAGGACGACTTCCGCGTCCACAAGAACGTGACACTGAACCTGGGCCTGCGCTACGACCTGCAGTTCCCGTTCACCGACCCCGACGACCGCAAGCTCGCCTACGTTCCCGGCGAGAGGTCCCAGGTGTCGCCGACATCGCCCGAGGGCCTGCTCTTCCCGGGCGACCCGGGCATCGGCCGTGGCATCGTGAAGACCGACTACAACAACATCGCGCCCCGCATCGGCGTCGCGTGGGACCCCAAGGGCGACGGCCGGATGTCCGTCCGGGCCGCCTTCGGGATGTTCTACGGCAGCACCACCGGCAACGAGTGGAACACGACCGCGGACAACCAGCCGTTCACGGTCCGCCAGCCGTTCCCGCAGGTTTTCACGCTGTCGGATCCGTACCGCAACACGCCCGGCGGAAATCCATTCCCGTTCTTCTACTCGCCGGACAGCCCCACGTACCGGCTCCCGGCGCAGGTCTTCGGCCCGTCGCTCGACTTCGTCTGGCCGTACACCTACCAGATGAACCTCACGCTCCAGCGGGAGTTCTTCCGCGACTACAGCCTGAGCGCGTCCTACGTGGGCGCGCTCGGCCGCAACCTGCCGGCGAGCCTCGACGAGAACTACCCCGTCTACGGACCGGGAGCGACGACGGCAAACGTCAACGCGCGGCGGCCGTACCAGCCCGGCGTCATCGGCCAGGCCAGGGTGCTGTCTTCAATCTTCAGCAGCGACTACCACGGCCTGCAGCTCGCGGCCGAGAAGCGCGGGGCCCACTTCTCGGCCAAGGCCTACTACACGTTCAGCAAGGCGCTCGAGGACGTGAACTACCAGGGCGGCGGCCTGCCGGCGGTCCAGAACTCCAGCCGGCCCGAGCTCGAGCGCGGGCGCACCGACTTCGATCGCACGCACGTCTTCGTCGTGTCCGGAGTCTGGCGGATCGACTACATCAGGGAAGGCAGCTCGCTCACGAAGGCCCTGCTGAACGACTGGACGCTGTCGGGCATCCTGCGGATGCAGAGCGGCGGTCCGCTGACCATCACGTCCGGGGTCGACCGCAACTTCGACGGGATCACGGGCGATCGGGCCGACATCGTCGGTGATCCCGAGCTCGACAGCGGACGGCCCCGCGAAGAGCTGATCGAGCAGTGGTTCAACACGGCGGCTTTCGCGCTGCCGGCCGCTGGCGCCGACGGCACCGCCGGCCGAAACATCGTCGACGGCCCCGGCTTCCGCACCGTCGACCTGGGCCTGTTCAAGGACATCCGCCTCGGCGGAAGCCTGATGCTCCAGATCCGGGCCGAGGCCACGAACCTGTTCAACACCGTCAACCTCTCGAACCCGGGCACTGGCCTCAACGCGCCGGCCACCTTCGGCAAGATCCGCACCGCGGGCGACATGCGCCAGATCCAGCTGGGGGCGCGGCTGTCGTTCTAGAGCGAGACGTACCCCGAAAGACGCGCGCCTTGGCACCCGCTCCCGAATTCCGGGAGCGAGTGCCTGGCGTCTAGTTCTGCGACGCCGGCTTGGAATCCGCCGGTTTGGCCGGCTCCACGATGTCGGCCCTGAGCTTCTCGATCATGGCCGCGAACTCCTTCTGATCGGGCTCGGCCACCTTGAACTTCTGGAGCGCGGCCGCCATCTTCTTGCCGGCGGACTCCCACTCAACCTGGGTGATCGCCAGTCCCTGGTGTGTCGTCTTCATCTCGCGGCCGATGTAGACGCAGGGTCCGCCGCTCAGGGCGCAGATCTGATCGACGACCAGCTGGCGCCCCCGCATCAGCGAGTTCTGGCCGCGGCCTTGACCGAAGCGCGCAAAGGCCGGATCGGCCTGAAGCTGCTTCAGGAAGTCGTCCACGACGCCGGCGATCACGTCGTATCCGCCGACGCGGTGGTACAGGCTCTTCGGCGTGGCTGGGGGATCCTGGGCCAGGACGACGCCGAAGGACGCCAGGACACCGACCAGAACTGCCGCCGTGACGACGGACCGCCTGATCGGGGAGGCGCTGCCGCCTCGACCCACTTGCGCAGCACTGTGCATCGCATTCTCCTTTCGGGCCGGAGCCCCACGAGAGCCCACGCCTCCGCCGACGTCGGCATCAGCGCTGCTGGAGCGGTAGCTTCCTGGCTTGCAGCTGGTTCGGGCTCCGAGACTACTCTCCGCCAGCGCGCAGGGTCAACCGTGTCCCGGAACCCCACCCGCGCCCAGACCTCTGCTATGCTCCCGCGATCCAGGCGGCGAGCGACCACTCGAGGTCGTCCCGCGCCCATGAGGAATGCCTCCGATCGTCCAGGGCCAGAGCGCGGCGCTGCTCCGGACGCGGAACGTCCTCGTCGCCGGTTACCTGGGGCTAGTCGGCCTCGGGCTGGTGAGTGACACCCAGCCCCGCATCTTCTGGACGATGCTGCTGCCGCTGCTGCCCGTGGGCATCGTCCTCATGGGCTTCCACGTCTGGCGGAACATCTGTCCGCTCGCGTTCTTCGGGCAGCTCGGCCGCCGGCTGAACCGGGGTCGGCAGCGGCGAGTGCCGCCCTGGCTCGAGAGCTGGTTCTTCCCGGCGACATTTGGGATCCTGCTCGCCCTGCTGGTCCTGCGCCTGGTCGCGACCAACGGCGATCGGCTGTGGCTTTCGGGACTGCTCGTCGTCCTGGCGCTCGCCGCCCTGGTGACGAACGCGATCTTCACCGGAAAGACCTGGTGCAATTTCGTCTGCCCGGTCGGCTTCGTAGAGCGGGCCTACACCGAGCCCCGTTCCCTGCGTCCGACGAAGAACTCGCAGTGCGACACCTGCACCGCGTGCAAGCGGCACTGCCCCGACATCGACCAGGAGAATGCGTACTGGAAGGACGTCGGGAGCGCCGGCCGCCGGCTGGCGATCTACGCCTTTCCCGGACTGGTGCTCGGCTTCTACACCTATTACTGGCTCCGCCGCGGCAACTGGGAGGCCTACTTCGACGGACGTTGGACCCGAGCGAAGGTCGACGCGGCCCTGGTCCTGGGCGAGGGCTTCTTCTTCGCGCCAGGCGTGCCGGCGGTGCTGGCCGCGACGCTGACCCTCGTCGCGTTCTCGGCGACGAGCTACGGGCTGTTCCGGCTGGTGGAGAGAGGCATCGGCGGTGTCGTCGACAGTGGGGAGCGCAGCCGCCACCTCGGACTCGCCCTGGCCGCCTTCACCGCCTTCAATCTGTTCTACGTCTTCGCCGGTGCCCCCAGCCTGCGCCAGCTTCCCGGCGGCACCCGCGCCGCCGCCTTCGCGACGCCGCTCGTGGGGACCCTCTTCCTGATCAGGCGGTGGCAGCGCACACCCGAGCAATTCATCGGTGAGCGCGGCGCGGTCCGGCTGCTGCGCTCCTGGCCCTTCGAGGAGACCCCGCCGAAGGACCCGAGCGAAGTCTACGGCTGGATCCGCGCGAGCCGGCACGCCCGCGAGAAGGACGTCGCGGCCTACGCGGCCACGGTGCGGGAGATGATCGCCGACGGCCTCGTCCGGCCCGGCGAGCTGCGGCTGCTCGAGGGCGTTCGCAGGCAGCTCGGCATCTCCGAGCGGGAGCACGAGGAGATCCTGGCCCGCCTCACCGAAGAAGAGCGTCAGCTGTTCGAGCGGGGCGGCGCCTCGGGCGTCGAGGCGCACGTCCAGCTCGAGGGCTACCAGGTCGCCCTGGCCGAGGCGCTCCTGCGCGGTGCGACGGAAGAGGACGTCGAGGAGCTGCGCCGGCGCTTCGGGGTCCGCTCCGGCGACCATGAGACGGTCCTCGTGCGGGTCCGTGCGGCGTCGGGCGAGCTGCTCGTCCGCGCCCGCCGTCAGCTGGAGCGGGCGCGGCGAGTGCGGCACGACCTCGCGACGATCGGCGCGACCGAGCCCACGGCGGCGAGGATCTTCCTCTGCTACCTGCTCGGCCGGGCCAGAGACGAATCCGTCGACCGCTTCCTCGAGCTGCTCGAGATCGCGGGCGACGGTCCCGTGATCCACTCGCTTCGCCGGAGGCTCTTCGCCAGCGACCCGGAGCAGCGCGAAGCGGCGCTCAAGGTGCTGGCGCTCGCGTGCCCGGGCGCGGAGGAGCTGGTTCGCGAGCTCGAGCCCTTCCTCGCCGGTCGGTCGCCGAGCGCGGCCGAGCTGGACCGCGAGGGTGAGGCTCGAACCCTCGCCCGCCTGCTCGAGGAGGCGAGCCCCTACCTGCGTGCCGGAGCGGTGTGGGCGGCGGCCGGGCAGTCGGCAAGATCCCTCGAAGTGCCGCTCGCCCGTGCGCTCGAGGACGATCACCCCCTCGTGCGCGAGACCGCGGCGCACTTTGCCGGGGCCTCCCGGAGCGACGATCGCGAGGGCGCGACGAGTCTCTCGTCGATCGAGACCATGCACTTTCTCCATGCGGCGCCGTTCTTCGCCGATCTCGACCCGAGCGACCTGTACGACCTCTCCCAGTTCGCGATCGAGGAGACCGTCGATCCCCCGGCGACGATTTGCGAGGCAGGAGACGCCGATTCGGACGCCCTGTACGTGGTGGTGAGTGGCCAGGCAGCCGTCGTCGGTCGGGGGCCAGGCGACTGCGGCGACGCCGCGCGCGCCATTGCGATACTGGGACGCGGGGATCTCGTGGGCGAGCTCTCCGTCCTCGACGGCAGCCCCCGCTCGACGACCGTCAGGCCCGAAGGCGGCCCGGTGAGCGTGCTGCGCATCCCCGGGCCCAGCCTGCGCAGCACTCTGCTTCACCGACCCCGCGCCGCCCAGTCGCTGCTCAGGATCCTCGCAGGCCGCATCCGCCGGCTGGTTGAGCCGAGCGCGGGCCCGTGATGGGCCCCGACCGGCAACCCGCGAGCGGATCTCTGCGCGGGCTAGTGGGCGACCGGCTCGTCTTCGTAGTCGGCGGCGTCGGGCTCCGCCGACTCGGGCAGGTTGCGCATCGCCTCGCGGACGAGGGACTGGTGGAGCAGCTCCTCGTCACGCAGCTCCTGGAACAGCCGCTTCACTTCCGGGTCGGTGAGCTGGGGCAACGCCAGGACGAAAAACTCGTGGGCCTTCGTCTCGGACGCGAGCGCCACCCGCATCGCCTGACGGGCCGACATGAAGGCCCGGGGCTGGTCGTAGTCGGGGGCCTCGACCTCCCACAGCATCGAGCGCTTCATCCGGATGGGGGCGTCGCCGAACAGCGAGCGCCGGCGTGCGTGCAGCTCTTCCCCGTGCTTCTGCTCGCTCTTCGCCATCGTCGCGAAGAAGGCCGCCGCTTCCGGTGTGTGGTGCTGCTGCATCTGGTCGACGAACTCGAGGTAGCGCTCCTGCGCCTCCTCTTCGACCAGGATGGCGAGATCGAGGGCGTCCTGCAGGCTGAGGGCAGCGAAGTCGACTGTGGCGTGGCTCATGGCATTTCGGACTGTAGCGCCGGCGGCCGACCGCCCGCAACTGGCGCAACGACGGCCGGCTCAGGCTCCGGGTACCATTCGTTAGCGAGCCCATGCCCGACCAGGAGGACCGCAGCGACGGCGACTCCGCCGACGAGAAGCTCCGCAAGTACCGCGCGAAGCGGTCGGCCGATCGCACGCCCGAGCCGTTCGGGGGGGAGGCGGTGCCCACCGTCCCGGCCGAGGTGGCGGCTTCGCCCGCA
>DATEUE010000186.1:0-5477 GCA_035283305.1 Vicinamibacteria bacterium
CGGCTGCGGCGCGCCCGGACGCCGTGCTCGACGTCTCCGGCAGCGTCGTCGCGACCGCGCCGCGTCTCACGGTTCGGGTCACGCTCACGAACCGCGGCGACGTTCGGGCGGGGCCCATCGAGGTGCGGGGCGAGCTCTTCGGGGGGCCCGGCACGGCCAGCCTCCCGGGCGGACTCGCCCCCGGAGCCGGGGGAGACGTGACGCTCGACTTCGCTCCCACGCCGCCGCGGCCCGGCCTGCACGCGCTGACGCTGCTCGTCGAGCACCCCCTCGAAGGATCGCCCGACGCTGCCGGAAACCCCCCCATGGCCAGTCAATGCGCCTACCTGCTCCTTGCGCTCGGTGAGAATCCCGGCGAGGCGGTTCGGATCGAAGCCGACCCGATCCGCCTGGAGGTGCGCGGCACGCTGCTCGCGCGTCTCCAGAGCCGGGACGGCAAGGGGCAGCGCATCCGCCTGCGCGCTTTCACGGCACGCGGCCTGCGTCCCGACGGTGACCCGATCGAGGTGTCGGTGCCCCCCACCGGGCTCGCCACGGCCCGGGTGCCGATCGTCCGCGCGGGCGTGCCGCGTGGGAGTCGTCAGGCGCTGCTGCTCGTCGCCGAGACGCTCGACGGACCGACCGCGCGGACGTCGGTGGCGGCCGCGTCCGTCGAGCTAGTGCCCGACCCGGCCCGCCTCCCGCGGCTGCGGGTGCCCCTGCTGGTGGTGGGGCTGGCTCTTCTCGCTGTGGCGTTGGGTTACGAGGCCCGGGCGCGCCTTCGGGCCCGCGCTGCGCCTCCGGCTTGACACCCGCTCCAACCCCAACCTATGGTGGGGATCGGGATGGAAAAGCCCAAGGACTACTACCAGCTCCTCGGCGTTCCGCGAGACGCGAGCGCCACGGCCATCCGCCGCGCGTTCCAGAAGCTCGCGCGTCGCTTCGAGCCGGATCGGGCCGAGGACGCCTATGCCGAGCTGCAGGCGGCTTACGAGACCCTGAGCGATGCGGAGCGCCGCAGGCGTTACGACGACGAGCTCGGCGGCCGCGACTGGCAGCAGGCACCGCTCGACTGGTCCTTCACGCGGCGCCCCGCGGTGGGCGACCTGCGCCGCCCGCTCGCGCCGACGAGCCTCACGGCAGAGATCGTGCTGCGGCCCGACGAGGCCGCGGCCGGAACCGTCTTGTCTCTCGACGTCCCCGTGACCGGGGCGTGCGATGCGTGCGGGGGCACGGGCGGCAACCTCTTCGACTGCGATCGCTGCGGGGGCGAGGGCCGCGTGCTGCGCCGGCTGCCGGTCCCGGTTCACGTGCCTGCGGGGCTCCGCGAGGGGTCGGTGTTCCAGGTCCACACGGACGAGCCGGCGGTCCCCACGATCCTCCTGACCGTGCACCTGCGGCGGATATGATTCCCTTCTGGGGGGTGCTGCGCCGCACCCCCCAGACCCCCCGCGCACTCCGGCGGAGTGAATCCGCCTGCGCTCGTCGCCTGTAGCCTGTGTGGCTTCGCTCGCGGATAATGCCAATCGGATGAACACCGACGACATTCGGCGTCTGGTCGCGGACAGCGTCGCCTTGAAAGAGCGCTTCTTCGGCGCGAGCGCCCCGCTCCTGCTCGAGGTCGGCGGGCGCATGGCCGCGAGCCTGCTGGCCGGCGGCCGGGTGCTGGCCTTCGGCAACGGCGGCTCCGCCGCGGACGCGCAGCACTTCGTGGCCGAGCTGGTCGGGCGCCTGGCGCGCGAGCGCCGCGGCCTCTCGGCGATCGCGCTCACCACCGATCCCTCCGTCGTCACCGCCGTCGCGAACGACATGGGCTACGCGTCCGTGTTCCGGCGCCAGGTCGAGGCCCACGGCCGCGCCGGTGATATTGCACTCGGCATCAGCACCTCCGGGCGCTCGCCGAACGTCGTCGAGGCGCTTCGGGCTGCCCGATCGAGAGGCCTCGTGACGGTGGGTCTCACCGGTGAAGGCGGCGGCGAGGTCGCGGGGCTCGTCCAGCACCTCATCGCCGTTCCACATCCGGACACCCAGCGTGTGCAGGAAGTACACGCCATGGTGCTCCACGTACTCGCTCAGGTCGTGGAGGAGGCGGCGGGCCGCTGATGGCACGCCGCGACGGGAGCGGGATCCGCCGCAGGCTCCGGCCGCTGTCCCTCGACGGCGTCAAGACCTATCCGCTCGCCGGCCGAACGAGCAAGGTGGACCGCTCGCAGCTCGCGCGACCGCACCGGCGCGGCGGATCGCTCGCCACCTTCCTGTCCAGCCTGCCCCGGATCCTGGCGGGCGACACGCTGCGCGAGCTCGGCGACACGATCGTGCGGGCCCGCGACAAGCGCCGGCCGATCGTGTGGGGCCTGGGCGCGCACGTCGTGAAGGTGGGCCTGTCCCCGGTCCTGATCGACCTGATGGAGCGAGGCTTCGTGACCGGCATCGCGCTGAACGGCGCCGGCATCGTGCACGACTTCGAGCTCGCCGTCTCAGGCGCCACGTCGGAGGATGTCCAGGCCGGCCTCGGCAAGGGCGAGTTCGGCATGGCGCGCGAGACCGGCGAAGAGCTGGGCCGGGCGGTGGTCGAGGGCGACCGCGACGGACTCGGCCTGGGCGCGAGCGTCGGGCGCTACTTGTCCGAACGCCGTCCGCGCGCCCGCTACCGGGAGCTGAGCCTGCTCGCCGCGGCGTGGCGGCTCGACCTGCCGGCGACGGTCCACGTCGCGATCGGCACCGACATCGTCCACGTCCACCCGGCGTGCGATCCGGGTGCGCTCGGCCGCGCGACTCACCTCGACTTCCGGCTGCTCGCGGCCGAGGTGGCGCGGCTCGGCGGCGGGGGCGTCTACCTGAACGTCGGCTCGGCGGTGGTGCTGCCCGAGGTGTTCCTGAAAGCGCTCACCCTCGCGCGGAACCTCGGCCACCGCGTCACCGGTTTCGCCACGGCCAACCTCGACTTCATCCAGTCGTACCGGCCTGGCGTGAACGTCGTCGAGCGGCCGGTGGCCGGCCACGGGCGGGGCTTCCGGCTGACCGGTCACCATGAGATCCTCGTACCGCTCGTCGCGGCTTTGCTCGTGGAGAAGGCCGGCGGGCGAGGGGGAGCGCGGTGAAGAGCGAGGGCCGGCTCGACGAGCAGGACCTGCCCGACCTCGTCCAGGAGCTGAGTCGGGAGCGCTGGACCGGCACGCTGCGGCTCAAGCAGGACGAGCACCGCATCGGGATCGTCGCCGAGGAGGGCCAGCTGGTGTTCGCCTCCTCCTCGAACCCGGACTACCGTCTGGGCCCGCGGCTGCTGCGGCGCGGCGCCATCACGCTCCGGCAGATGGAGGACGCCGGTCGCGCAGTTTCCCCGGGCAAGCGCTTCGGCACCGTGCTGGTCGAGCAGGGCATGTTGGACTCGAAAGAGCTGGTGCGCGGCGTCGTCGACCAGACCCGAGACATCATCCTGCTCGCGTTCCAGTGGAGCGCCGGCAGCTACCGCCTCGAGCCGGGCCCCCCGGCGGGCGAGGCGATCACCCTCGACATCAGCACGCCCGAGCTGATCCTCGAAGGCATCTCGCAGATCGAGGCTTGGAGCCGCGTCGAGCGCGGCTGCGGCGGACTGGGTGCGCGCTACGCAGCGGTCCCCGGCAGCGAAGCGCTCTTCAACCAGCTCACGCTCGACGTGGACCAGGCGGCACTCGCCCGCGCCGCAAAGAAGGGCCGCGAGGTCGAGGCGCTCTGCGCCGAGTCGGTGCTCAACCACTTCGAGGTGTGCCGCGCGCTCTGGGCCTTCCGCGTGATTGGCCTGGTGAAGCGCCTCGAGGAGACGCTGCCGCTGGACGAGGACGGCCTCGAGTACATCCTGCCGGCCGACGGAGCCTGAGATGAGCGCGAAGCCGAGCTTCATGGTGGGCCTGGTGCAGATGTCGATGTCCGCGCGGCCCGACGAGAACGTCGAGAAGGCGGTGGACAAGGTGAAGGAGGCGGCGTCCCGCGGCGCCGAGGTCGTGTGCCTGCCCGAGATGTACCGCACGCCGTACTTCTGCCAGAAGGAAGACCACGCCAACTTCGCGCTCGCCGAGACCGTGCCCGGGCCGAGCAGCGAGGCGCTCGGCCGTGCCGCGAAGCAGGCGGGCGTCGCGGTGGTGGTGCCGGTCTTCGAGCGTCGGGCGCCCGGCGTCTACCACAACAGCGCGGTCATTCTGGATGCCGACGGCAAGGTCGCCGGTCTCTACCGCAAGATGCACATCCCGGACGACCCGCTCTTCTACGAGAAGTTCTACTTCGCGCCCGGCGACCTCGGCTTCCGCGCCTTCGACGTGGGCCCGGGCCGCATCGGCACGCTCATCTGCTGGGACCAGTGGTATCCCGAGGGAGCGCGGCTCACGGCGCTGCGCGGGGCTTCGGTGCTGTTCTATCCCACCGCGATCGGGTGGCACCCGAGCGAGAAGGCCGGGCACGGGGTCTCGCAGCGCTCGGCCTGGCAGACGATCCAGCGCTCGCACGCGATCGCCAACGGCGTCTATGTCGCGGTCGTGAACCGCGTCGGCCACGAGCGCCTGGCGGAGGGTGGCGACGGGCTCGAGTTCTGGGGCTCGAGCTTCCTGGCCGACCCCTTCGGAGTGGTGATCGTCGAGGCTTCGACCGACCGGGAGGAGATCCTGGTGGGCGAGGTGAGCCTCGCGCGGATCGACGAGGTGCGCACTCACTGGCCCTTCCTGCGCGACCGTCGCATCGACGCCTACGCCGGGATCGAGCGGCGCTTTCTCGACGGCGAGTAGCCCGCGTGGCGAGCCCCGCCCTCGACCCCGACGTCCAGGCCTTCCGGATGCCGGCCGAGTGGGAGCCGCACGAGGCCACCTGGCTCGGCTGGCCGCACAACCTCTCCGACTGGCCCGGGCGCTTCGCCCCGATCCCGTGGGTCTACGGCGAGATCGTGCGCAAGCTCGCCGAGGGCGAGCTCGTGCGCATCCTGGTGCCGTCGAAAGCCCACGAGGCGAAGGCCCGCCGGATCCTGGAGCGGGTGGGTGCTTCGACTGAGCGCGTCGAGTTCTTCCGCTTCCCGAGCGACCGCGGCTGGGCCCGAGACTTCGGCCCCGTCTGCGTGAGGCGCGAGCACCCGAAACCCGAGGTGGCGGTCGCGCGCTTCCGGTTCAACGGATGGGCCAAGTACGAGGACCACAAGAAGGACGACCAGATCGCAGAGCGCGCCGCGAAAGCCCTCGGCCTGCGCCTGCGCCGGGCCGTCTACAAGGGCCGGCCGGTGGTGCTCGAGGGCGGGGCGATCGACGTCTGTGGGAGAGGCACGATCCTGACCACCGAGGAGTGCCTGCTCGATCCGTTCGTGCAGGTGCGCAACCCGGGCTTCAAGCGCGGCGACTACGAGCAGGTCTTCCTCCAGAACCTCGGGGCGACGCACGCGATCTGGCTGGGCAAGGGCATCGCCGGAGACGACACGCACGGGCACGTGGACGACCTGTGCCGCTTCGTGAACGCGAAGACGATCGTGCTGTGCCGCGAGCGGG
>DATEUE010000187.1:0-10542 GCA_035283305.1 Vicinamibacteria bacterium
GAGCGCCACCCCCGGCTCGCCGACGCGACGGGCGCGGAGAGCCGAATGGACGAGTGGACGACGAGCGACGGGCGCGTGGACGTGGCGGCGGTGATGAGCCGGATCCGCGAGAAGATCCGCGGCCGCCGCGACCTGGGCCTCTACACCGACGAGGAGGTCGAGGAGCTCGTGGCGCTCAAGCTCCAGGCCTTCGCCGACGACGCGGGCGTCGACCCGGAGCTGCTGGCGCGGCTGATGGCTGACAACCACAACTGGAACATCTCGACCGACTACCGCATCGAGACGCATCGCCAGGGATGGGGCGCGCGCACGATCGTGGCGCTCAAGCAGCTGGTGAGGCCTTTCGTCAGGCTGTATACCGACCAGCCGCTCAGCCGCCAGGCGCAGATCAACCTGTACCTGCACTACCTCGGCCACAACGTCGTGCGCGAGCTGGTGCGGCTGCAGGTCGAGCACGCGGCGCTCCGCAACCGCGTGGACGCCCTCCGGAAGGAGCGCGAGAGCGGGCGCGGGTGAGAGTCGCGTTCGTCGTCCAGCGCTACGGGACCGAGGTGGTGGGCGGCGCCGAGCTGCACTGTCGCTGGATCGCCGAACACGTGGCCGAGCGCCACGAGGTGGAGGTGCTCACCACCACCGCGACGGACTACCTGAGCTGGCAGAACGTGCTGCCCGAGGGCGAGACGCGCGTGAACGGCGTCCGCGTCAGGCGCTTCCCGGTGGCACGGCGGCGCGACGTCACGAGCTTCGACCCGGTCGCCAACAAGGTCTGCTTCTTCGAGCACAGCGACGAGGAGGAGCGGCGCTGGCTCGAGGAGCACGGGCCGGTCACGCCCGCGCTCGTCGAGCACCTGCGCCGTCACCAGCAGGAATACGACGCGATCGTGTTCTTCTCGTACCGATACTGGACCAGCTACTTCGGGATGCAGGTCGCCCCGCACAAGAGCCTGCTGGTCCCGACCGCCGAGCACGACCGCGTCCTGTATCTGCGCTTGTTCCAGTCCTTCTTCAAGCGGCCCGCGGCGATCGTGTTCAACACGCCCGAGGAGCGCGAGCTGATCGAGCGCGTGACGGGCAATCCCGGGCTGCCAGGCGAGGTGGTCGGCACCGGGATCGTGCGTCCGGCGGAGGTGCCGACTCAGGAGGTGGCGCCGCGCCTCGACCTGCTCGGCGACTACTTCGTCTACGTCGGCCGGATCGAGCCCGAGAAGGGCTGCGCCGTGATGATCGACCACTTCCTGCGCTGGCAGCGCGAGACGCGCGCGACCGCGACGCTCGCGCTCTTCGGCCGCAGCACGATGAGCGTCTCCGAGAACGCGCACGTGCGGCTGATGGGTGTCGTGCCCGACGGCGAGAAGCTCGCGGCGATCGCGCGCTCGCGGGCGCTCGTGATGCCCTCGCGCCACGAGAGCCTGTCGATGGTGGTGCTCGAGGCCTGGATGATGCAGCGCCCGGTGCTGGTGAACGGCGACTGCGAGGTGCTGCGCGGGCAGGTGCTGCGCGCCGACGGCGGGCTCTACTACCGCCGCTACGAGGAGTTCGCCGCCGCGATGGACCTGCTGCTGCGGGAGCCCGCGCTCGCCGACCGGCTCGGACGCCAGGGCCAGGCCTACTTCGAGGCCAACTACGCGTGGCCGCGCGTGATGGAGAAGTACGAGCGGCTGCTGGCGCAGGCCGCCGCCGGAAAGGCCGCGAGTTGAGGCTCGCCTTCGTGATCCAGCGCTACGGCCTGGAGGTCAACGGAGGCGCCGAGCTGCACTGCCGCTGGCTCGCCGAGAGGCTGGCGCGGCGGCACCAGGTCGAGGTGTTCGCCACGCGGGCGCTCGACTACCTCGAGTGGCGAAATCACTACCCGAAGGGCACCGAGCTCGTGAACGGGATCCCGGTCCACCGCTCGACCGTGAAACGTACGCGCAACGCGCGCGCCTTCGCGTCGCTGTCGAACATCTGCTTCCACGAGGCGCACACGCGGGAAGAGGAGGAGGCCTGGGTCCGCGAGAACGGGCCCTACTCGCCCGAGCTCGTCAAGGCCGTGACGGCCGCCCGAGCGCGCTTCGACCGCGTCTTCTTCTACTGCTACCGCTACTACCACAGCTACCACGGCGTCCCGGCCGCGGCCGAGCGCGCGATCCTGGTGCCGACTGCCGAGGAGGACCCGGCGATCCGGCTCGAGATCATGAAGCCGCTGTTCCGCGCGCCGCGCGGCCTCGTCTACCTGACGCCCGAGGAGCAGGCGCTCGTCGAGGACGCGAGCGGCAACGCGTCGCTGCCGAGTGTCGTGATCGGCAGCGGGATCAACCTGCCCGAGGCCGACCCCGCGCTCGACTTCCGCAGGAAGCACGGCCTCGAGCGCCCGTTCGTGCTCTACGTCGGCCGGATCGATCGCAACAAGGGCGCGCTCACGCTCTTCGCCTACTTCAAGAAGTTCCTGGAGGAGCAGCGCGCCGACGTGGACCTGGTGCTGGCGGGGAAGCCAGCCGTCCCGATTCCCGACCACCCGCGCATCCGCCACGTCGGCTTCATCAGCGAGGAAGAGAAGGTGGCGGCGCTGCGGCAGTGCCGGCTGCTGGTGATGCCGTCGCCCTACGAGAGCCTGTCCGTGATCGTGCTCGAGGCCTGGAAGCTCGGCGTACCGGTGCTCGCGAACGCGCGCTGCAAGGTGCTCGCGGGTCAGTGCCTGCGCTCGAACGGCGGGCTCTTCTACCACGGCTACGCCGAGTTCGCCGAAGGGCTGCGGCTGCTGCTCGAGCAGAACGAGCTCGCGGCTTCGCTCGGCCGCCAGGGCCAGGCCTACGTCGAGCGCGAGTACTCCTGGGAGACGATCGACGCCAAGCTCGACGATCTGATCGCGCGCACGGCCTCGAGCGAGATGGAGGTCCCGGGTGCCAGAGCTGCCGGCCGCTGATCGCCCCCCGCGCCGAGGCGTCGTGGCGGAGTGGAGTCCCGCGGCCGGCCTCGGCGCGCTGGCTGGCCTCGGGTACCTGGCCGCGAGCCGGCTCGTCGATCCTCGCCTCGCACAGCCGCAGGCCGCCAACATCTGGTTCGACTCGGACCTTCCTTATCGGTTGGAGGCCATGGTTCGGCCGGGCGGCTGGGACAACGGGGGAGCCCATCCGCTGTTCCCGACGCTCGGTCACCTCCTGCTCACGGGGCCGATCGCCCTCATCCCCGAGGCCGGTCCGCTCCGCGCCGCGGGCATCGCGGGGGCGGCGCTCGGCGGGCTGTTCGTGGCCCTGCTCTACGCCCTGTTCCGGCGGATGAGGCTCGCACGGACGGACGCGACGCTGTTCGCCGCCATCGGGGCGTCGAGCTCGGCAGCGCTCTTCTGGTTCCCGGTGCCGGAGAGCTTCGGCCTCGCCGGCACCGGCGTGGCCCTGGCCCTGCTGGTGGCCGCCTCGCCACGGCCCTCGGCGGTGTCCCAGGCGGCGGCCTGCGTCGCGAGCGGGGCGAGTGTCTTGACCAACGGGATCGTGGGCCTGCTCGTCGTCCTGGCGCACAACCTCCGCCCCCGGCGCTGGGGCCGCGTGCTCTCGATCCTGCTCGCGGCGCTCGGGACCATGACCGCAGTCTGGTCGCTCCAGGAGTGGTCCTACCGCACGCCGTTCTTCCTGGGCGACCGGCTGCTCGAGTATCGCCAGCACACCTTCCCCGTCAGCCTCGAGCGCACCGGCCACGTGGCGCGCGGCCTCCTCGTCCACTGCGTGGTCGCCCCGGCGCTGCGCAACGACCGCCCGTCCTTCCGCAACGCCGAGCTCGCCTCGAGTGGCGCGGCCGGGGCGGTCGCGACGCTCGCCTGGCTCGGCTTGCTCCTGCTCGGCGCGTTCGCCACCGCGCGGCTTGCGCGGCGGGGCGAGCACAGGCCGCTCGCGCTGACCGCATTCGGCTCACTCGCCCTGATGGGCGCCATGCACCTCACGCTCGGGCGCGAGATGTTCCTCTACGCGCTCGACGTGATGCCGCTGCTGCTCGTGGTGGCCGCCGCCGCCGCGCACCTGGAGCACCGCAGGGGCCTGGTGCGGCTGCTGGCGCTCTCCCTGCTGGTCGCGGGGCTCGTCAACAACGCCCGCCAGCTGACGCGGGCCGCCGAGGCTGCGAGCGAGGTCGCGGCTCGGCGTCTCGAGGCGACGAGCGCCCCCGGCGAGACCCGCTGAGCCGCTACTCGCGGCTCTTGAGCTCGAGATCGAGCTGCAGCCGCAGGCGTTGCAGCTGGCGCGTGCGCACGAGCGTGACACGGACGGCGTCGCGCTGGATCTCCTCGCGGCCGTTCCTGTCGAAGCCGAGGTGGATGCGCAGGTCGGTGAGGCCCTTGAGCAGGTGCTCCGGCACGTCGAGCGACACCTTGCGCGCCACCTCCTGATCGGACTCGCGGGCGCCCGGCACCAGCTCCTTGAACAGCTTGTCGACCTCGCGGTCCTTGACCGCCGTGGGGGCCTTCAGCTTGGCGTCGCTCGTGATCGCGCGCAGCTTCTCGAGCTCCTGACCGAGATCGAGTGAGCCGCGCGTCTTGACGGCGCGCAGCTTGAGCTTGTCGGTGTCCTCTTCGGCGAACTCGACCTGCATCGGCTCGAGCAGCGACGGATCGGTGGGCGTCTTGCCCGTGTCGGAAGCCGCCGCGGCGGCCGCGACCCGCCCGGGCTTGGCGGTCGTGGGCGCGGGCGCGGCGCTCGCGGGGGCGGCCGCAGCGCCTGCGGCATGAACCCGGCGCTCGACACCGGCGATGCCCGGCTTCTTCTGCTCGGCGATCTTCGCCCGGACCGCGTCGAGCGACAGCCGCGAGATCTCCTTGAGCGTCTCGAAGACGCCCACCCCGTGGACGGCGGCCGCCTCGAAGGCGGGCGCTCCCCCGGGATTCAGGGTTTGCTGCAGCTTGTCGACCGGCAGGATGTTGCGCAGGTCCCGCTTGTTGTACTGGAACACGAGCGGCACGCTCTTCGGCTCGAGCCCGAGCTCCTCGAGGTTCTGGCGCAGGTTGAAAAGCGACTCCTCGTTCGGCTCCGCGGCGGGCACCTGGCTGTCGGCCACGAACACGACGCCGTCGACGCCCTTCAACACCAGCCGCCGCGTGGCGTTGTAGAACACCTGGCCCGGGACCGTATAGAGCTGCAGACGCACCTTCATCCCGCCGATGATGCCCACGTCGAGCGGGAGCAGGTCGAAGAACAGCGTGCGGTCGGCCTCCGTCTCGAGGCTCACCATCTCGCCGCGCGAGCGCGGGGCGGTCTTGCCGTGGATGCAGCGCAGGTTCGTGGTCTTCCCGCACAGACCCGGGCCGTAGTACACGATCTTGGCCGTCATCTGCATCGCGGTGTAGTTCAGGAACACCATGGCCGGGGGGTGAAGTGTAGCACCGGGCCGCAACGGCCAAGGGGCGCTCGCCGAAGCGGGCGTGGCCCGAAGCGAGCCCTCTCACCGATCCGGCGGAGCGTGTCCTAGAAGGAGAGCCCGACCGCGATGAAGTAGCGGTTGTCGAGCTGGAGCAGCGCGGCCTCCGGCAGGTCGACCCACTGGTACTCGGCGCGCAGCACGAGCCCGATCGGGAACTTCAGCTTGGCTCCGACGAACAGCAGCCCCGTCGTGCCCTGGTCGTCGTCCACCGGGAGCGACTGGTGGTAGACGCCCGCGCCGATCCCGCCGTAGGGAACGAAGCGTCCGAACGAGGGGCCGAGGTAGGCCTTGGCGGAGGCCGTGTAGAGGCTGGTGCCCTCGAGGGCGCCGCTCTGGCGGGCTCCCTCGACGTCGCCGTGCACGATGCCAAAGAGCGTGATCGTGAGGATGCCGCCCCAGCAGGTGCCCCACGTCGTGTCCGGGCTCGCGCCACCCACGAGCACCGAGATCTCGGCGGCGCGGGCTTCACGAGCGGGCGCCGCAGCGACGGCAGCGATCGCCAGGGCGAGTGCCATGAGACGTCGGCCTGAGGTCATCCGCATGCGCTCAATCGTAGCAGGATCGGGCGCGAGCCATCGTGAAGAGGGTCATCCGCGACCAGTACCTCTGGTTGAGCTCGATGAGCTTCCGGCTCTCGCGGTTCGTTTCCGCACACGCTACGTCGCCATCGACGCGATGCTGGTACTTTTTGATGCGCTCGCGCCGTCCCGGCGGTGCAAACGGTGCACATCGCGGCGCCGGCGAGCGCTGCCGAGCGTCCGCGTGTGATCTGCCCCACTTGACCCGACTCGAGTCTCGACCTACGCTCAGTTCAGATCTCGCGCGGGCCATACGCTCCTCCCTCCAGTGGCTCGTACCTGCTGTTTCACTGCGGCCTGCGTCTTCATTCTGACAAGGGGTCCGGTCCGGGAGGAGTAGTTGTCCGCACCCAGAAGGCTCACACCACGCATCGTTCCGCCTAGTCCCATCACCGTCGCCATCGAGGACGACGCCGGGTCCGCGGTGGCCTACGGGGTCATCGCCGACATCTCCGGCAGCGGTGCGTGCGTCTGGACCGACGCCGCTCTGGCCGTCGGCACGAACCTGTCGTTCCGCATCAGCTTCGCGCAGCCGCCGGACGTCTACGAGGTGATCGGCGTGGTCGTCTGGAGCGAGCCGGCTGCCGAATCCGAAGCACGCGGCGCGCGCCGCGCCGGAGTCGAGTGGCTGGGTGCGACCCGGGCGTGCCGGGAGCGGCTTCGGGACCTGGCGGGGCAGGCGGTCCAGCCCCGCGAGCACGAGCAGTACCCGTTCCAGGCCCGCTGGAAGGTGCTGGACCGGATGCGCAGGCTCTGAAGGCTCAGGACCCGCTCACTCCACCGTGATCTTGCGGCCGCGGCGGCCCTTGGGCGCCTCCTGCGCCTGGCGGCGGTCCTGCTGCATGCGTTGCAGCTGCCACTGGCACATCAGGATCACGCCCTCGAGGATCTGCTGCCGGATCTGCTGGGCGCGCTCGCGGTCGATGCCGGCTTCCTCGAGGATCTCCGAGACCATGCAGCACGGCTTCTTGAAGCCGCCCGCCCCGCCCTTGCTGCCGCTCACGACTCCTCCTTGGCCCCGAAGCCGACGCGCAGCCGCTGGTCGGCGAAGACGGCGCTCTTCACTTGCCGGCCCGCCAGGGTGCGCGGCAGCATGAGGTGCCTGCGTTGATTGTTCACCTGCACGACCAGCTCGTCACCCTTGGCAAACACCTGGATGCGGTCCTTCTCGGCGAATGGCAGCCGCAGGTAGAGCGCCCAGCCGCGACCCTCCTTCTTGAGCTCGACGGGCCGGTCCTTGTGCAGCACCGCAGCCGGGTCGGTGTCGCCGAACACCTTGCGCCCGAACTCCGCGAGCATGTCCGCGCCGACCATCTCGCGATCGAAGAGCGGCGCCTCGAAGAAGGGCAGCGGGTCGAAGGCCTGCCGCGCCCAGGCCAGGTGCCCGGCCTGCAGCGCGAACCACTTGTCGAAGTAGGGCGAGCGCGCCGCCTCGGGCAGCACCCGGTTCGCGATGATCGCGTCCACCGGGAAGCCGAACAGGCTCAGGTAGGTGTAGAGCCGCTGCGACTCGTTGATCACCATGCGCTCGGGGTTGAGCACGATGCGGATCGAGCTCCTGGCGGGGTCCTGCAGCAGCGGGCCGATCCCCTCCATCTGCTTGTAGACGCGCTGCACCGCGGCGAACACGTCGTCGGTCGGGATCGGCATGTCCGTCATGCGCTGCGCCACCGGGCGCACGGTGCGCACGACCGTGCGCTGGATCGGGAAGATGCGCGAGAAGTAGAAGCTCAGCACCTCGGGCACCGCCAGCATGCGCACGGTGTCGCCGGTCGGGGCGCAGTCGATCACGATCGTGTCCCAGCTTCCGCTCGCCGACCAGGCCGCGACCCGCACCAGGCTGAACAGCTCCTCCATCCCCGGCAGGATCGCGATCTCCTCGGCCACCGTCTCGTCCACCCCGCGGAAGGTCATGAAGCGGGTCAGGTACTCGTGGATGGTGCCCCAGTGGCTCTCGAGCTCGACGTTCACGTCCACTTCGACCGCGTCCAGGTGGGGCAGGATCCGCGTCGGCTCGGCGCCCACCTCGCGGTCGAGCGCGTCGCGCAGGCTGTGGGCCGAGTCGGTCGAGACCACCAGCGTGCGCTGGCCGAGCTGCGCGGCGCGGATCGCCGTGGCCGCCGACAGGCTGGTCTTGCCGACGCCGCCCTTGCCCGAATAGAGGATGAGCCGCGGCCTCACCGGGTCGCTCCCGCCGCCACTCGCTCCGGGGCCGTGCCGAAGACGAGCTCGGCGAACGTCGCGAGGCCGCGCAGGTCGTGGACGTCCTGCTCGAGCTCGGGCACCAGCACCGGCCGCTCGCGCGTGTCCACCTGGAGCCGCGCGATCGCGCGGCGCTCGACGCGCGCCAGCACCTGCTGCTCGCGGAGCGTCGTGGCGAGGAGCGCGGCCAGCTCCGGGTCCAGCACCACGCGCCCGCCGCGGCGCGCGCCGCGCTCGCGTGCGGGATCGGTGTGCACGCGGTTCACGAGAAAGCCGACGAACGACATGCGTTTCTCCGCGAGGCGCCGGTGGAAGAAGAGCGCCTCCTCGAGCGCCTGTGGCTGCGGGCCGGCCACCAGCAGGAAGCCGGTGCTCGGCGCCCGCAGGAGCGCGTGCACCTCGGCCGCGCGCGCCCGGAAGCCATCGTACATGCCCTCGAAGGCCAGGAAGAACTCCGAGAGCTCCTGCAGGAACTGCAGGCCCATGAAGCGGTCGGCGATCTTGAGCAGCGCCGCCCCCGTGCGTGTCGCCACCTTCACAGTCAGGCGCCCGGCCACGAAGTAGGGACGCAGGAAGAAGCGCAGCACGCCCACGTCGAGGAAGGCCAGCAGCCGATCGGGCGCCTCGAGGAAGTCGAGCGCGTGGCGGGTGGGCGGCGTGTCGAGCACCACCAGGTCGAAGCGCTCGTCCTGCGTCAGCTCGAGCAGCTTCTCCATCGCCATGTACTCGTGGCTGCCCGCGAGCGCCGCGGAGATGTGCTGGTAGAAGCGGTTCTTCAGGATGCGGTCACGGGCGGCCGGATCCGGCGTGTGGCGCGCCACGAGCGCGTCGAAGGTGCCCTTGACGTCGAGCATCATCGCGAAGAGCGCCCCGCCACGGGCGGGAGCGAGGGTTCTCATCTCGATCGCGCGGGGGCGGCCCGAGAGCTGGCCCTTGCCGAGGCTCGTGGCGAGCCGGCGCGAGGGGTCGATCGTGCACACGAGCACGCGCCGTCCGTTGCGCGCTGCGCGCAGCGCGAGCGCCGCCGCCGCGGTCGTCTTGCCGACCCCGCCGGAGCCGCAGGTCACGAGCACGCGCCTCTCGGCGAGGGCCTTCTCGAGCGTCGCGGCGGGCGAAAGCCGGGGCGCCATCAGGCCGCCTCGAGTGCCCGCGCCAGCAGGCGCAGCTCGGGAACGCCCAGCGTCTCGCGGAACAGGAAGGGCAGCGAGACGAGCGGCGTTGCGAGCGAGCGGCGCAGTCGGTCGCGGTAGAAGCGCGTCAGCTTCCGGCGCCGGACCTGCCGGCGCGCGGCCCGCACCGCGGCCTCGAGCGGCACGCCGGGCTCGATGTCGCCCGTGGCGCCGGAGCTGGCGAGGCGCAGGATCTCCGCTTCGTCCTCGTCGCTGAAGCGCCGCTCGTGGCAGCCGTTCAGCACCACCGCCTGCGGCTCGATCCCCACGTCGCCCTCGGCGGCGCGGTGGAGCTCGACCGCCTCGACGACCGCCATCTCTTCGGGCGCCGCGACGAGCACGAGCGCCGTCCGCGCGGGGTCCCGTAGCATCCTCAGCACGCGCCGCGCGTTGTGGCCGATCGGGCCGACCGGGACCGCCCGTGAGGCGGCGAGCGGCACCTTGAGGTAGGCGAGGCCGTGGCCCGTGGCCGGCGCGTCGACCACGATCAGGTCCCAGACCGGCTCGCGCGACACGCTCTTCCTCGCCTCCTCGAGCACCATGATCTTGCCGAGCACCATCAGCTCCTTGAGCCCGGGCGCGGCGGCGAAGAAGCGGTGGTAGATCGGGCTCGCCAGCACGCGGCGTGCGACGAGGTCGAGCTTCACCACGTGGCGGACGTACTCGTCCATCACCGTCTGCGGCTCGAGGTTCAGGGTGAAGAGGCCCGGCGAGGCCTCGGTCTCGCGGCCGCGCGAGGGCGGGCCGCCGAGCCGGCGCGACGCCTCGAGCGGGGCGGCCACCTCGACGAGCAGCACCCGCTTGCCGCGCTCGCGGGCAGCCAGCGCCAGCGCGGCCCCGACGACGCTCTTGCCCACGCCGCCCTTGCCGGTGAGCACGACGAGCCGCCGCGCGAGCAGCGAGTCGAGCAGCATCCGCGAGCGAGCGTAGCACACGGGTGCTGAGCGGGTAGAATCATCCGGATCATGGCAGAGCCGTCGGCCGCAGCGGACGCCCCCGTCACGGGGAGCCGGACGGAGAAGATCGTCATCGTGATGCCGGCCTACAACGCCGCGCGCACGATCGAGGAGACGTTCCGCGCCATCCCCGAGGGGTATTACGACGAGATCGTGGTGGTCGACGACCACAGCCGCGACGACACCATGGATCGGGCGCGCGCGCTCAACCTCAAGGCGATCCGCCACCCCCACAACGTCGGCTACGGCGGGAAC
>DATEUE010000188.1:0-8528 GCA_035283305.1 Vicinamibacteria bacterium
CTTCGCCTCGGCGGCGAGCGCCCCGCTCGGCGCGCTCTTCTTCCTTCGCCACGGGCGGGCGACCGAGCTGCGGCCGCTCGGCCGTGGCGAGGCGGCGGCGCGGCTGTTCACGCGCTCGTTCCCGCCGCCGTGGGATCGCGAGGGTGTGGCGCGCGCGCTCGACGCCTGCGCCGACACGGCGGCCTGCGTTCCGGCGTTCGAGCTCGCGTTCCGGCCGAGGAGAGAAGCGGTGGACGCGGTGCGCGAGCTCTTCAGGTAGAGAAAAGGAAGCGAACGAACGACAAACGAACGACAGTACAAGGACTCTCTGGACTGAGCCAGCGGGGGGCTGAGCGCCCCCCGTGCCCCCGCTAGCATCCGTTCCCCCGCTAACATCTATACTGACAGCTCCGCACGAGGAGCGCTTGTCGACATGAACGAGCCCGTGCGCCGGGTCTACTCGGCCCGACGCCTTCGCATCGTCATCGCACTGCTGACGATCATCTTCCTTCCGATCGTGATCGGCGCCTCGCTGCTGATCTACCAGTACCTGCGCCTGAGCGTGATGGTGGAAGAGCGGCTCTCCGGCGAGAAGGGGCGGCTGCCCGCACGCGTCTACGCGCGGCCGCTCGTGCTGCGACCGGGCATGGTGCTCGACCCCGACGACCTGGTGACGGTGCTGAACCGCCTGCGCTATGCGGAGCGCGAGCTGCCCGTCGAGCCCGGGCAGTATGCGGTCTCGCCGGCAGGCGTCAGCTTCTTCCCCCGGCCGGTCGTGGACGGCGCTCAGGAGCCGCTCGTCGTGTCGTTCGCCACGGACAAGCAGAAGGTCACGCGCGTGCGCGAGGTCCGCTCCCGCTCGAAGAAGCGCGTGAGCGAGCAGGCCTTCGAGCCCGAGCTCGTCACCTATCTCTACGGCGAGGATCGCGAGAAGCGGCGGCGCGTGCGATTCGAGGAGCTGCCCGAGCACCTAGTGAAGGCGGTGCTGGCGATCGAGGACCGGCGCTTCTTCAGCCACCCCGGGCTCGACCCGATCCGGCTGCTGGGCGCCTTGATCCGCAACCTGCGCAGCGACAGCGCGCTCCCCCACGGCGCCAGCACCATCACGCAGCAGCTGTGCAAGAACTTCTTCCTGCGCACGACCGACGAGCGCGGCTTCAAGAGCGCCGAGCGCAGCTACAAGCGCAAGGCGGAGGAGGCGCTGCTCGCGTTCGTGCTCGAGCGCCGCGCCCGGAAGGAGGAGATCCTCGAGATGTACCTGAACGAGGTCTACCTGGGCCAGTCGGGCTCGTTCGGGATCAACGGCGTCGGCGAGGCGGCGCGCAGCTACTTCGGCAAGGACGTCACGAACCTGACGCTGCCCGAGTCGGCGCTGCTCGCGGGCATGATCCAGTCGCCCAACCCCTACAACCCCTTCCGCCACGAGAAGCGCGCGACCGACCGCCGCAACGAGGTGGTGCGCGCGATGCGCGACGCGGGCTTCATCGACGAGGCCACGATGCAGGAGGCGCAGAAGGCGCCGCTGCTCGTCGAGCGGCCGCGCGTCGACACCACCGACGCGCCCTACTTCGTGGACCTGGTGGGCCAGCAGCTCTCCGCGCGCTACGCGGCGCGGGACCTGACGACCCAGAACCTCTCGATCTACACGACGCTCGACCTGCACCTGCAAGGGCTCGCCCAGCAGGCGCTCGAGCGCGGGCTCGACCGGGTCCAGGAGCTCATCAAGAAGCGGACCACCGCCACCGTCCAGGGCAGCATGATCGCGATCGAGCCGGCGAGCGGCCGGCTGGTGGCGCTCGTCGGGGGCCGCTCGTACGGCCGCAGCCAGTACAACCGCGCGATGCAGGCGCGCCGCCAGCCGGGCAGCACCTTCAAGCCTTTCGTGTACCTCGCCGCGTTCGAGGCCACGTTCGAGGACCCGAGCCTGCCGCCGATCACGCCCGCAACGGTGGTAGAGGATGCGCCGGCGGTGTTCTTCTTCGAGGACAAGGAGTACATCCCGACCAACTACGAGGACTCGTACAACGGGATGGTCACCTTGCGCACGGCCCTCGCGAAGAGCCTCAACGTGGCGACCGTGAAGGTGGCCGAGATGGTCGGCTACGACAAGGTGGCGAACCTCTGGTCGCACAAGCTCGGGATCGGCGCGCCGATCCAGCCGTACCCGGCCGTTGCGCTCGGCTCGTTCGAAGCCACGCCTTTCGAGATGGCCACCGCCTACAACGTCATCGCAAACGGCGGGCTCAAGGTCGAGCCGGTCACGATCCTGCGCGTGACCGACCTGAAGGACGCCGTGCTCGAGCAGCACCAGAGCCCGCAGCCTGAGCGGGTGCTGCACGAGGAGGCGGCCTATCTCGTCACCGACATGCTGAAGAGCGTGCTGCGGGAGGGCACGGCCGCGGGAGCCGCCGGCATGGGCTTCACCGCCGAGGCGGCCGGCAAGACCGGCACCACCAACGACTACCGCGACGCCTGGTTCGCCGGCTTCACGCCGGAGCTCTTGTGCGTGGTCTGGGTGGGCTTCGACGACAACACGCCCGTGGGCCTCTCGGGCACCCGCGCAGCACTGCCGATCTGGGTCGATTTCATGAAGGCGGCGCTCGCGGGCCGGCCCGCCACCGAGTTTCCGCCCCCGCCGGAAGGCATCGTCTTCGTCGAGATCGACCGCGACACGGGTCTGATCGCCCGGCCCGGCTGCCCGCGCACGCGATCGGAGCTGTTCGTGGCCGGAACCGAGCCGCGCGAGCCCTGCGGCGCCCATTGAGGCGGCAACCTGCGCCCTTGTGTTCCGCTACCCGGGGGGCTATGCTTGGTGGTTGCTATTCGGGGCCCAATTGCTGCGGAAGGATCGTGTGATGCGTGTATTCCCTCCAAGAACGGTGGCGCTCGCCACCGTCGTCGGCCTGTCGGCGTTCCTGGTGACGTCGTGCGGGGACAGTCCACCGTCCTCGTCCACGCCACCCGCGACCCTGCCGCAGCCCACGCCAACGGCCGCACCCCCCACCAGCGGGGGCGGTGACAGCTTCAACCACGCGAGCTGCCCGCTCGGCAAGGGCGACCCGGACGCGTCCTGCGAGCGCACGAGCGAGAGAATGCTGAACGTATACGAGGACGCCCTCGACCTTCTGATCAAGGAGAAGCCAGCGATCTTCGACCTGGACGACGAGTTCGCGCCCGGGACGAGGGCCTATCGCGTGAAGGACAAAGAAGCCTACATGGAGGGGATCGTCGCAAACGTGCGCGCGCGGGGGCTGTGCGCGGAGCGCGATCCCGACGACGGCAACCAGGAAACGATCCGCATGAAGTTCGAGAACGACTTCTCCGAGGACTACGACGTGCTGCTCTCGGGCGGCCACATGCGCCGGGGCGGGGGTGCCTACCGAGCCAGCTGCACGCCGTCCAGCTTCCCCGTCGAGCGCTCGGAGGACGCGCCTCCGATCGGCAGCGGCTGCGGCCGCCCGTACCCGCCGCCGGTGACCCGCATCAACTGCAAGGTGCACATCAAGGGCCCGGAATACTACACGCTCGACTCGACACCGATCGTGGGACACGACGCCGCCTACTGCGCGTCGATCGGCTTCACGGACGGTCGCTCGCTGTGCCCGGTACGGCCGGAGGGCGCCCCGGATCGCGAGGCCTGCGAGGACTGGCGCGTCGGCAAGGCTCAGGACACCGGCCGCTCGGGACCCACTTGGCGCAAGGGCGACGGCAGCTTCTGCACCGGCCCGGCGAGCGGATGCCAGAACCACCCGGACACGCAGTACCAGCTTTGGACCTACTCCCCTGGTACTTACACGGTGAGCGCGGAGAACGGGGCGTCCTGCTCGGTCAGCCACTGAGGCGGCGGCTCGCGGCCTTGCCCCCCCGTGGCACCGCCCGCTATCCTTGCGTTTGCCTTCACGGGCGCTTAACTCAGCGGTAGAGTGCCACCTTCACACGGTGGAAGTCGTAGGTTCGAATCCTACAGCGCCCACCAGATGACCGCGAGCCCCGGGCCCGACCCGCACCCCGCGCGACCGTTCCGCTACTACGACCTCGTGATGGCGGCCTTCGTCACGGTGCTGCTGTGCGCGAACCTGATCGGCGCGGCCAAGGCCGCCCATGTCGCCGGCCTCACGTTCAACTCCGGCGTGCTGTTCTTCCCGGTCAGCTACATCTTCGGCGACGTCCTGACCGAGGTGTACGGCTACGCCCGCGCCCGCAAGGTCGTGTGGGCCGGCTTCGCGGCACTGATCTTCGCCTCGTTCATGAGCTGGGCGACGCTCGCGTTTCCTCCGGCGCCCGGCTGGCCGCATCAGGCGGCCTACGAGACGGTGTTCGGCGGCACGCCGCGCATCGTCGCGGCCTCGCTCGTCGCCTACTTCAGCGGCGAGTTCTGCAACTCCTACGTCCTCGCCAAGCTCAAGCTCGTGACCTCCGGCCGCCTGCTGTGGAGCCGCACGATCGGCTCCACGATCATCGGCGAAGCGGTCGATTCCGCGATCTTCTACCCGCTCGCCTTCCTGGGCGTGTGGTCGACCGACCTCGTCGTGCGCGTGATGATCACGAACTATCTGCTCAAGCTGCTGTGGGAGGTGCTGATGACCCCCGTCACCTACCGCATCGTCAACTTCCTGAAGCGCGCCGAGTCCGAGGACTACTTCGACCGCGACACCAACTTCACGCCGTTCTCCCTGCAAACCTGAACCGAGCGCCGACCGGGCTGCAGCCACCCAGTGATCGCGGATGACGCGCCCGCAGCCGTTTGTCCCCGGCCCCGTTTCCCTCTAGTCGAAATCAGTCGGCCGGCTCGGGTCTTCGTGATGTCCCCACGCGAGCTCGATCTGCCCCGGCGTGGTGCGGTCGAGATCGAGCTCCGGTATCGCGGTTCGCGGGAAGAATCCCACCGCGTCGATCTCGTGGCTGGTGGCGGGCTCGCCGCCCTCGAGCCGGCAGGCGATCAGCACCTTGTAGGTGTAGTCGAGCGAGGGTGGGTGCGCGTGACGCGACTTGTCGAGCAGGGCCAGGAGTTTGCTGGCGCGGACGCGGTAGCCGCTCTCCTCGAGCGTCTCGCGCTCGGCCGCCGCGCCCGGCGTGTCGCCCACGTCGGCCCAGCCGCCGGGAAACGTGTAGCCGCCGCTGCGCCGCTCGCGCACCAGCAGCAGCTCGTCGCCGCGGAACACGACGGCGCGCACGTCGACCTTCGGCGTCGGGTAGCCGATCCCCGAGGCGAACGCCACCTGGACCTCGGCCACGGGAACGCCTGAGCCACGCGCCACCATCTCGACCGCGATCCCGCGCAGCTCCTGGTAGCGCTCGCGGTCATAGGGGTCGCTCGCGTAGGCGAGCCCGGTCTGCGCGATCGCCTGAACCTTCTCGGCGAAGCGCAGCCACGCGGGCCGCTCGCCCGTCACTTCGACGCGGCGCGCGTGACGGCCGCGCGCGCGAGCTCGTCGTCGATCACCTGCTGGAACGCCTCGAACGGCTGCGCGCCGATGAGCGGCCGGCCGTTCACGAAGAAGGCGGGCGTCCCCGACACGCCGTACGCTTGACCGGCCTGCATGTCACGCTCCACGAGGCCTGCGTGCCGGCTCGAGTCGAGGCAGCTCGCGAAGGCCGTGGCGTCGAGCCCGAGCGCCTGGGCGTGCGCCTTGAGCTCGGGGACCGCGAGCTTCTGCGGGTTCTCCCAGAGCCGGTCGTGCATCTGCCAGAAGCGGTCCTGCTCGCCGGCGCAGGCGGCAGCCTCGCCGGCCTTCTGCGCCTGGGGGTGGAAGTCGAGCGGGTAGTGGCGGAAGGCGAAGCGGACGCGGTCGCCGTAGACCTCGCGGACGCGTGCGACCGTGGGCCGCGCGCGCACGCAGAACGGACACTGGAAGTCCGAGAACTCGACGATCGTGACGGGCGCCTTCGGGTTGCCGCGCACCGGGGCGCCCGCGAGCTCCACCGGCACGCGGTAGGGCTCGAGCAGCAGCTTCACTTCGTACTTGGCCCGCAGCTCGCGGGCGAAGGCGTTGCGCCTCTCGGTCCGGCGCTGCTGGATGAGCGCGCTCCTCACCTGCTCGAGCGCGTCCGCCTCGCTCTTGCCCCCGAGCCGCGCCTTGTTGGCGGCGTAGACCGACTTCAGCTCCGCCTCGGTCACCGAGACCTTGGCGGCCACCTCGGCCTGGTCGAGCAGCTCCGCCGTCATGCCGCGGGCGGCGGCCTCCTTCTCGATCAGCGTGCGCGCGACGAGCGCGTCGAGCGCCTGGCTGCGGAGCTGGTGCTCGCGCGCGCGCAGGTCCATGAGCTGCGGGCGCACCAAGCCGTCCACCTCGGCGAGCGCGATCGGCGTGCCGCCGACGGTGGCGGCGACGGCACCGGCCGGGACCGGCGGGGCCTCGGCCTGCGCGCGCGCGTGAGAGCCGCCGAGCGCGATCGTGAGTGCGACTACGCCGGTTCCAGCCCAGCGACGGTCCATGCGCCCCCTTCCGGGTCGGACGCCGGCCCACGGACGCCTCGGGGCACGGCGCGACACGTAGAGTCATGGTACAACGCGGCATGCGAATCTCACGCTCCGCCGCCTTCGTCATCCCCCTGCTGCTGGCGTCGCCCGTGATCCCCGGCGTCGCGGGTCCCGCGAGCCCCGAGCGACACCCGGTCCCGGCCGGGCAGCGCGCCCTGCTGGCCCACGAGAAGGAGATCGACGCGCTCATCGCCCGCATGACGCTCGACGAGAAGATCGGACAGATGACGCAGCCCGACCAGCAGTACCTGGCGTCGCCCAGGGACATCGCGGCCTATCACCTGGGCTCGCTGCTCTCGGGAGGCGACTCCGACCCGAAGCGCTCGAACTCCTTCGCCGACTGGCGCGAGATGATCGACGGCTACCACGCCGAGGCACAGAAGTCGCGGCTCCAGATCCCGCTGCTCTACGGCGTGGATGCGGTCCACGGCCACAACAACGTGGTGGGCGCCGTGGTGTTTCCCCAGCAGATCGGCCTGGGCGCCACGCGCGACGCGGGGCTCGTCGAGGAGGTCGCCCGGATCACGGCCAAGGAGGTGCGTGCCACCGGCGCCAACTGGACCTTCGCTCCCTGCGTGACCGTACCGCGCGACGAGCGCTGGGGACGCAGCTACGAGGGGTTCGGCGAGGACACGACGCTCGTGCGCGAGCTGGGGGCGGCCGCGGTGCGCGGCTTCCAGGGACCCGCGCTCAGCGACCCGCTGCGCGTGGCGGCGTGCGCCAAGCACTACGTGGGTGACGGCGGCACCGTGTGGGGCACGGGCCGCCGCGACGACAAGCACCCGACCAAGGGCGGCCGCCTCGACCAGGGCGACGTGCAGCTGGAGGAAGCCGCCCTGCGCCGCATCCACCTCGCACCCTACGCCGACGCGATCGCAGCGGGGGTCGCCACGATCATGCCGTCCTACTCCAGCTGGAACGGCGTGAAGTGCTCCGGCAGCCGGCAGCTGCTCACCGAGATCCTCAAGAACGATCTCGGCTTCCAGGGCTTCCTGATCTCGGACTACGCCGCCATCGACCAGCTGCCGGGCGACTACCGGAGCGACGTGAAGCAGTCGATCGGCGCGGGCATGGACATGGTGATGGTGCCGGAGAAATACCAGGAGTTCATCGCCACGCTCAAGGGCCTGATCGAGGCGGGCGAGGTCGACAAGGCCCGCATCGACGACGCGGTGCGACGGATCCTGCGCGTGAAGTTCGCGATGGGCCTCGCGCCCGGTGCCCGCGCCGCTTCCGACGCGGCGCTCGCGGCGAGCTTCGGCTCGGCCGAGCACCGGGCGGTGGCGCGGCGCGCGGTGCGCCAGTCGCTCGTGCTGCTGAAGAACGAGAAGCGCACCCTGCCGCTCGCGAAAGACCTGAAGCGCATCCACGTGGCCGGCCGCGGAGCCGACGACATGCCGATGCAGGCCGGGGGCTGGACCGTCTACTGGCAGGGGCTGCGCGTGGCCGGCAAGCCGGAGGCCCGGATCCCGGGCACGTCCATCCTGGCGGGGATCCAGGCGGCCGTGTCGAAGTCCACGACCGTGACGCACTCGAAGGACGGCGCGGGGGCCGAGGGCGCGGATGCCGTCGTGGTGGTCGTCGGCGAGGAGCCCTACGCCGAGTTCGAAGGCGACCGCAGCGATCTCTCGCTCGGGCAGGCGGACAAGGACGCGATCGCGGCCGCGCGCAAGGCCGGAAAACCGCTGGTGGTCGTGCTGCTCTCAGGCCGGCCGATGGTGGTGACGGACGAGCTGGGGCTGGCCGACGCGTTCGTCGCCGCCTGGCTGCCCGGAACCGAGGGGGCGGGCGTGGCCGACGTGCTGTTCGGCGACCACAAGCCGAGCGGCAAGCTGCCGATGAGCTGGCCGCGCTCGAACGCGCAGATCCCGGTTAACGTCGGCGACGCGACTTACGACCCGCTCTACAAGTACGGATACGGACTCACGTACTGAGCCACGAGCAACCCGGGGGGTCCTGGGGGGTGCTTCGCACCCCCCAGATCCAAGAAAGCAAGCCCATCGCGCCCCCACGAGAATCCCCCTTGAGGAATCGAAGGCCGGAACCAACGGAATTCCGGGACCGGCTT
>DATEUE010000189.1:0-5001 GCA_035283305.1 Vicinamibacteria bacterium
TCGGGCGAGCAGCTGCCGAGGATCTGCTGATACATGCACGAGTACTCGCTCGTGAGCGCGCTGGTGCAGAGGGCCGAAGCGGAGGCCCGCACGCGCCGCGCCACCGCCGTCACGCGCCTGCGCGTCCGGATCGGTGCCCTCGCCGGCGTCGAGCCCGAGCTGCTCGCCTCGGCCTTCACGCTGTGCCGGGAGGGTCTGCTGAGAGACGCGTCGCTCGAGATCGAGACCGCGGAGGCGGTCTGGGCCTGCCCGAGCTGCGACACAGCGCTTGCGGCGGGCGCGGTCCTGCGCTGCCCCGGGTGCGGGCTGCCGGCGCGTCTGGTCTCGGGCGACGAGCTGATGCTCGAGCAGATCGAGATGGAGGTGCCCTGATGTGCGACAGCTGCGGCTGCGGCGATCCCCACAAGGTCTCGCTCGACGTGCAGGAGCGGATCCTGTCCGTGAACGACCGCGCGGCGCGTCACAACCGCGAGCACTTCGCCGCGGCCGGCGTGCTGGCGGTCAACCTGATGGGCTCGCCGGGCGCCGGCAAGACCGCGTTACTCGAGGCGACGGCCGCGCGCCTCGCGGATCGGCGCCGGCTGGGGGCGATCGCGGGCGACCTCGAGACGGAGCGCGACGCCGAGCGGCTGCGCGCGGCCCGGGTGCCCACCGCCGCTATCACCACCGGCTCAGCGTGCCACCTCGACGCCGAGATGGTCCACGCGGCGCTCGACCGCGTCGCCTGGCGCGAGCTCGACTACCTGTTCGTCGAGAACGTCGGCAACCTGGTGTGCCCGGCGGTGTACGACCTGGGGCAGGCCGTGAACGTCGTGGCGCTCTCGTTGACCGAGGGCGAAGACAAGCCGCTCAAGTACCCGGTGATGTTCCGCAAGGCCGACCTGGTGCTGCTCACGAAGCTGGACCTGCTGCCCCACCTGGACGTGCGGGTCGAGGCCGTGAAGGACGCGCTCGCGCGGGTGATGCCCGACCTCGCGCTCGTCCCGATCTCCGCCCGCTCCGGCGTCGGGATGGCGGAGTGGATCGCGTGGCTCGAGGCCCGTCGCGCAGGCCTCGAACGGGGCGCCGCCGCCCACGGGCAGCTTCACGCGCACCCCCACGCCTGACCTGCGGCCCCGGGACCGCGGGCCGGGGTAGACTAGTCCCTCACGGAGACTGGTATGGCGAGCGCAACCCTCGACGCCGGCCGTTTCGACGTGGTGACGCGGGACCTGACCCGGCAGGGCACGTGGCTGGTGAGCCGCGGCTACGACCTGGCGTTCATCATCCTGTCTGCCGCATTCGTGGTCTTCCCGCACCTGTCGTACGCCGTGCTGGGGAAGAACATCTACGTCGACCTGACGGTGACGCTGCTGATCGGCGGCCCCCATCTCTTCGCCACCTACACCATGACCTTCATGGAGCCCCGCTTCCGCGAGCGCTGGCCGCGCTACACGCTCGGGGCGCTGCTGCTGCCCCCGCTGATCGTGACGCTCGCGATCACCAACCTGACGCTGCTGGTGACGATCTTCTTCCTGTGGGCGTCCGTGCACGTGATCCACCAGGTGGCCTACGTCACCGATGCCTACCGCATGAAGGACCCGCACGGCTGGGAATGGAGTGGCCGGATCATCGACTACGGCCTGCTCGCCACCGCCATGTACCCGATCGCGACCGAGAAGTTCATCAGGGGCGAGTTCCAGACCGGCGGCCGCACGCTGCTCTTCCCCGAGTTCCTGAAGCAGCCGTGGGTGGCCTGGCCCGTGTGGGCCGCGTTCTTTGGCTTCGCGCTGGCGTTCGCCTGGAAGTCGGCGAGCGAGTGGCGCGAGGGCCGCCTGCACCCGGGCAAGACCATGCTGATCGTGACCGCGGCGGTGCTCTTCTTCCTGACGCCGATGCTCGCCAACCTGGACGTGGCCTTCCAGGGGCTCAACACCTGGCACAGCTTCCAGTACCTCGCGATCGTGCTCTACCTGAATCGCTACCGCGCCGCGAAAGGCCTGATCGGCTCGCAGTTCGTGACGCGCGTCTCGCGCCGCGGCACGACGCTCTACGCGATGTGCCTGGCGTTCACGCTGGTCACCGCGGCGCTCTACTTCCTGGTGCTCGGCCTGGCGGTCAACCTGCATCTGTTCGAGACCGGCGGCCCGTTCCGGATGTTCCTGTTCGGCCAGATCCACGCCGGTCAGCACTTCTTCGCCTTCTACAGCGTGATGCTGTCGTTCCTGCTGATCCACTACTACTTCGACCACTTCATCTTCCTGCAGCGGGACAAAGTCATCACACCGAGCTTCGCGCGCGCGTGAGCGACCCGAAGGTCGATCCGCGGGCTCAGCTGCGGCACGACCTCCGGACCCCGCTGCACCAGATCATCGGCTACGCGGAGCTGCTCGAGGACGAGGTCAAGGACGCCGGCCAGGAGAAGTACGTGGCCGACCTGCAGAAGGTGCGGGCCGCTGCACGGCGCGCGCTCGAGCTGGTAGACGCGACCTTCCCGCCTGGAGGCGAAACCCCGGAGCCCGTGGTGTTCCGCGAGCCGGGCGACGACCCGCCCCCGCGCCAGGCCGAGCGCGAGCTTCCCGCGCTGCCGCCGCTGCGGCCCCCTTCGGAGCCGATCGTGCCCGGCAGCGTCAGCCTACTGGTGGTGGACGACAACGAGCTCAACCGCGACATGCTCTCGCGCCGCCTGGGCAGCCGCGGCTTCAAGGTCGCGGTGGCCGAGGACGGTGCGAGCGCCCTCGCCATGATCGAGAAGCAGGAGTTCGACCTGGTGCTGCTCGACGTGATGATGCCGGGGATGTCCGGCATCGACGTGCTGAAGCACCTGCGCGAGCGCTGGCCGGAGTCCGACCTGCCGGTGGTGATGGCCACGGCGCGCGATGCTACCGAAGACGTGGTCGAGGCGCTGCGGCTCGGGGCGAACGACTACGTCACCAAGCCGCTCGACTTCGCGGTGGTGCTGGCGCGCGTCGAGACGCAGCTGTCGCTGCGGCGGCAGAAGCAGCAGATCAGGCGCCTGGCCCAGGACCTGGAGCTGCGCAACCGCTTCATCCAGACGCTGTTCGGGCGCTACCTGAGCGACGAGGTGGTGGCCGATCTGCTGTCCTCGCCGGAGGGGCCCAAGATCGGCGGCGAGCAGCGGCGCGTGACGCTGCTGATGTCCGACCTGCGCGGCTTCACGCCGCTCACCGAGGGCCTGGCGCCGCAGCAGGTGCTGCGGCTGCTCAACAGCTACCTGGGCACGATGGCCGACGTGGTGCTGGCGCACCAGGGAACGGTGGACGAGTTCGTGGGCGACGCGATCCTCGCGATCTTCGGCGCCCCGGTGTCACGCCCCGACGACGCGCACCGCGCGGTCGCCTGCGCCGTGGCGATGCAGGGAGCGCTCGCCGCGCTCAACCGCGCCAACGAGCCCGCTGGCCTGCCCCGACTCGAGATGGGCATCGCCGTCCACACCGGCGAGGTGATCGTCGGGAACATCGGCTCCGAGCGGCGCACCAAGTACGGGGTCGTGGGCAGCGCGGTCAACCACGCCGGACGCATCGAGTCCTTCACCGTCGGCGGGCAGGTGCTGATCTCCGACGCGACGCTGCGCGAAGCGGGCGAGGGAGTGCGGGTGGGAGAGCGCCTCGCGGTCGACGCCAAGGGCACGCGCGAGCCCATCGTCGTCTACGACCTGCAGGGCGTGGGCAACGCCGACGTGCCCGGCGGTCCGGAGGGCCTGCTCCCGCTCAGCGTCCCGCTCAACGTGCTGTGCCACGTGGTCGTGGGCAAGCGCGTTCAGTCCGAGGCCTTCGGCGGCCGCCTGGTGGAGCTGTCGGTGCGCAGCGGCTCGCTGATCACGCCGCGGCGGCTGCGCGCGCTTTCGAACTTGAAGCTCGAGTTGCGCCCGCCCGACCACCCCCCGCTCGAGATCTACGCCAAGGTGGTGCATGTGTCGCCCGACGGCGCGGTGGCCCTGCGCTTCACCCCGCTTCGCTCCGACACCGAGGCGTGGGTGAGCGAGCTGCTCGCGGACGTGCGCGGGAGCGACGCCTAGTCGTCGCGGGCGGCGGCCCGGCGCAGCCGGTCCATGATCGCGTAGCCGAGGCCCTGCTCCTCGCACGGCTCGGCGAGGATCCGGTCGAGCCCCAGGCCGTCGAGACGCCGTAGCGCCGCGAACAGGCGGGCCGCGGCCGTCTCCAGGGCACCATCCGGCGCCAGTACCTCGACGGCCGCGAAGCCCGCCGCGCGCGTCGGACGCTGCGCCAGCAGGCCGACCCGTCCCGGGCCGGGAGGCGCCGCCCGCGCGGGCTTGGCCAGGATCACGAGCGGGGTGCGGGTCGCGTAGTGCCGCTGGAGCTGGCCGGGAGCGAGCGGCCGCTCGCTCGGGCCGGCGACCGGCAGCGCCATCCCGAGCGCCTCCTCGAGCGCCTCGCGCGGCAGCCCGCCGGGCCGCAGGATCACGGGCTCACCCGCCAGCGACAGGATCGTGGACTCGAGGCCGACGCGGCAGGGACCGCCGTCGAGGACCAGGTCGACCGCGTCGCCGAGCAGCTCCGCCACGTGCGCGGCGGTCGTGGGGCTCACGTAGCCGAACGGGTTGGCGCTCGGCGCGGCGAGCGGCGTGCCGGCCGCGGCGATCAAGGCTCGCGCGGCGGCATGCGCCGGGACGCGGACGCCGACCGTATCGAGCCCCGACGTGACGATGTCGGGCAGCTCGGGTCGCCGCTTCAGCACCAGCGTCAGCGGTCCGGGCCAGAAGCGCGCGGCCAGATCCGTGGCTCGCGGGTCGTCGGCGACCGCCACCCAGTCGAGCGATGCCGCCTCCGCCAGGTGGACGATCAGGGGATCGAAGGACGGCCGCGCCTTCACCTCGAAGATGCGCGCAACCGCGCGGGGATTGAAGGCGTCGGCCCCGAGCCCGTAGACCGTCTCGGTGGGGAAGGCGACGAGCCCGCCGCGCTGCAGCACCGCGGCCGCGTCGGCCAGCGCCAGGAGATCGGTCGCGGGGAGGACGCGCGCGCTCATGGCACGGGTGCC
>DATEUE010000190.1:0-4756 GCA_035283305.1 Vicinamibacteria bacterium
CGGGCGCGCGAGCAGGAAGCTGAAGCTGCCGCGCAGAAAGCGCAGCGTGCCGATCGCACCCGAGTCCAACAGCTCCTTGACCTTGAGCGTCTGGGGATGGTGCCGGTACATGAACGCCTCGGCGAGCACGACGCCCGCCTCGCGGCAGGCCGCGGTCATCGCGTCGACGTCTTCGACCGTGAGCGCCATCGGCTTCTCGCACAGGACGTGCTTGCCGGCGCGCGCGGCCTTGATCGTCCACTCGGCATGCAGGTGGTTCGGCAGCGGGATGTACACCACATCGATCTCGGGGTCGGCCAAGAGTGCCTCGTAGGAGCTGTGCACCCGTCCGATCTCCCACTCGCGGGCGTAGGCCTCGCCCTTCGCGAGCTCGCGGCTCGCCACGGCCACCAGCCGGTTGCCGGGCGAGACCCGCAGCGGCGGGATCAGCATCCGGTTGATGCGCGCGGTGCCGAGGATCCCCCAGCGCAGTGGCGTCATATCCCCCCCACGAAGTGCGTGCCGGCACGCCCGTCGATCGCCTGCGGCAGGCTCTCGGGGTTCGTGATCAGCGCGCGCCGCCCGCCCGCGCGCAGGAAGCGCACGACGGCCTCGATCTTGGGACCCATGCTGCCCGGCGGGAAGTGACCCTCCACCTGGAGCTTCTCGATCTCCTCGAGCGTCACGGCCCCGAGCGGCCGCTCGTCCGGGCGGCCGAAGTTCGCGCACACCTGCTTGACCGCCGTCAGGATCACGAGCAGCGCGGCGCCCACGTCGGTCGCGAGGACGCTCGACGTGAGGTCCTTGTCGATCACGGCCTCGAGACCTCCGAACTGCCCGTCGGGCTTTCGGTGCACCGGGATCCCGCCGCCGCCGCAGGCGATCACGATGTGCCCCTGGCGCACGGCGTCGCGGATCATGTGGCGCTGCACCACGCGCACGGGCGAGGGCGAGGGCACGAGCCGCCGCCAGCCGCGCCCGGCGTCCTCCTTGACCTTCCAGCCGAGCGCGTCGCGGCGCTTCTCGGCCTCCTCGCGCGAGAGGAACGGCCCGATCGGTTTCGACGGCTGCTGGAACGCCGGGTCGCTCTCGTCCACCACCACCTGCGTCACCACGGTCACCACGTAGCGCTTGCTCTGGCGCTTGCGCAGCTCGTTGAGCAGCGCCTGCTGCAGGATGTAGCCGAGGCTGCCCTCGGTCATCGCGACCAGCACGTCGAGCGGCAGCGCCGGCACGCCGCTTCCCGCCACCTCCTGCTGCAGCAGCAGGTTCCCGACCTGGGGGCCGTTGCCGTGGGTGATGCAGACGTGGTAGTCGCGCTCGACGAGCGTCATCAGCAGCGTCGCGATGCGCGCGGCGTTGCGCTCGTGGTCCTCGATCGTTCCCGTCTCGCCCGGCTGCATGAACGCGTGGCCGCCCATGGCCACGAGCACGATCGGGTGGGGGTCGCTCATCCCGGGGAGTCTACTGCGCCCGGAACATCTCGAGGATCTCGTGCTTCGGGCGAGCCAGGGCGCGTCCCTCCTCCTGCCGCAGCCGCGCCTCGGCCTCGTAGGTCGGCGGCGGCTCGGGGTTGCGGTAGAAGACCCCGGTGTAGAGCTTCGTCCCGTACTCGGTCGCGAGCGCCATCGCCTTCAGCCGGTCGGCCGGGTCGTGGCCCAGGCTCGCGAGCGGCTGCAGCACGCCCTTCTGCGCCTTGAGCTGCTGGTTCTCCTGCCCGTAGGTGATGCACGGCGACTGCACGTTGACGAAGGCGAAACCGGGGAAGCGGATCGCCTCCTCGATCACCGCGGCGAGCCCCGACATGTCGGCGGGCGTGCCCTGCGCGACGAAGCTCGCCCCGTAGCCGAGCACGTACAGCAGCGGGTTCACCGGGTCCTCGAGGCTGCCCCACGACGACGACGCCGTGCGCAGCCCGCGCGGCGAGGTCGGCGACAGCTGCCCCTTGGTGAGACCGTAGATCTGGTTGTCCATCACGATGTAGGTGAGGTCCATGTTCCGGCGCACCGCGTGCGCCACGTGACCACCGCCGATCGAGAAGCCGTCGCCGTCGCCGCCCGCGACCAGCACCAGCAGCTCGGGACTCGCCAGCTTGATCCCCTGCGCGATCGGCAGCGCCCGGCCGTGGACGCTGTTGAACCCGTACGCGGTGGTGTAGCCGGGGATCCGGCTGGAGCAGCCGATCCCGGAGACGAACGCGATCTCGTGCGGCGGTCGCCCCACGGAGGCGAGCGCCCGGTAGATCGCCTGGACGACGCCGAAGTCGCCGCAACCCGGGCACCAGATCGGCTTGAGGTCGCTCTTGTAGTCCTTGGCCTGGTACGGCTCGATCGAGGCCACGCTCCCGCTCGTCATGCTCGCTCCCTATCCCGCCGGCTCGACTTCGGCCACCAGCCGTCCCTGCAGCGCGCGCACCAGGCCGCGCAGCCGCTCCACGATCGCCGCCGGCAGGATCGGGACCGATCCGCTCTGCGCCAGCGGCACCACCCCCCGGGGCACGTCCACGAACATCCGCAGCACGCGGTAGAGCTGACCCTGGTGCGACTGCTCGACGACCAGCCCGCTCGCGACGCCGCGGAAGAACTCCGCGTAGATCTCCTCAGCGACCGGGTAAAGCAGCTTCGGCACCAGCACCTTCACGTCGATGCCCTCCTGGCGCGCGAGCTTCGCCGCCTCCCGCGCCACGCCGGCCACGCTGCCCCAGGACACGATCGCGAGCGGCGCCTTCGTGTCGCCCTCGATCAGGAACAGGTCGCGCCGCTTCTTGAGCGGCTCGAGCTTCCGTAGCCGCTTGTCGTTCATGCGCGCGTGGACCTCGCCGCTCGCGCTCGGGGCGCCCTTCTCGTTGTGCTCGATCCCGGAGGCCAGGTAGTTCCCGCCCTGCATCCCGGGGTGGCTGATCGGGCTCACGCCCGAGTCCGTGGTCGCATAGCGGGCGTACTTGTCGAGCTCCGCGGCAGTGGGTTGCCGCCGCTCGACGACCTGGAACGCGCGCGTGTCGATCGGGTCGACGGTCTCCTTGCGCTGCGCGATCTCCTGGTCGGAGAGCAGGATCACCGGCGTCTGGTACTGCTCGGCGACGTTGAAGGCCTCGACCGTGATGCCGAAGGTGTCGGCCACCGAGATCGGGGCCAGCACGGGCCGCAGCACGTCGCCGTGGGCGGAGAAGCAGGCCTGCAACAGGTCCGACTGCTCGCTCTTCGTGGGAAGGCCGGTCGAGGGGCCGCCGCGCTGGACGTTGACGCACACGAGCGGCAGCTCGGCGATCGTAGCGAGCCCGAGCATCTCGGTCTTGAGCGACATGCCCGGGCCCGAGGTCGCGGTCATCGCCTTCTTGCCGGCGAAGGACGCCCCCACCACCGCGCCGATGCCGGCGATCTCGTCTTCCGCCTGGAGCATCGTGCCGCCGTACTTCCAGACCTCGCGCCCGAAGAACTGCATGATCTCGGAGGAGGGCGTGATCGGGTAGCCGCCGAAGAACTGGCAGCCGGCGAAGAGCGCGGCCGCGGCACACATGTCGTTGCCGTCCACCACCAGCTTGCCTTCCGTCATGGACGCAGGCGTCGCGAGGGTGCTCGGCTCGCGCAGCGGGTGCTCGGCCGCGTACTGGGCACCCGCCTTGAAAGCCTCCTCGTTCCCCTTCACGACCTCGGCGCTCTTCTTCCCGAAGCGCTTGCGGATCCCCTTGAGGAACGCCTCCTGCTGCATCCCCAGCCAGCCGGCCAGGAGCCCCAGCACCACGGAGTTCTTGGCCTTCTCGGTGCCGGCGGTGGCCTTGGCCATCTGGGCGATCGGAACGGCGATCGCTTCCTTCGGCACGACGCCGGGCAGCGGCAGCTTGTCCGGCGCCACGCCCGTCGCGGCGTCGTAGACGACCGTGGTGCGGCCGTCGACCGGAAGCTCGGAGCCGAACTTCAGGAAGTCGTCCCAGTTGAGCACCACGGCGACGTCGAGCGTCCCGCCGGAGGACAGCGCCGCCTCCGTCGAGAGCCGCACCCGGCACGAGGACTCGCCACCCCGGATCTGCGGGCCGAAGCTCTTCGTGAGCAGCGCGCTCCAGCCCTGCAGTGCCGCCGCGGTCATCATCGCGTCGCCGGCGGAGACGATGCCGTCTCCGCCCGAGCCCGCCATGCCGATCACCAGATCCTTCATGCGCTTCATCTCCCCGAAACGAACGGTTGGCTGGGAGTCTGACACAGCAACCCCGGTGCCACGGCGCCCGACTCGCAACTCGGGGGGGCTCGAGGCGGCCGCCCGGCCGCATGTGGCTCATTTCCGTGCGGTTGGGCGATTCGCACTGATCGACCCGGGTGGCTTTGCTCGTTCGGCACGCACCCTGTTCGCGCCTTCATGATCGGCGACGCTTTTTTGCGCGATGCGTGGGTTCTGCGCTCCACGGATCTTCGGGCCACGGATGCTTCGGATAGCGGCCCCGAAGCTCCTTGCGAACCTCCACGTAGGTGCGCTCCCAGAAGCTGCGCAGGTCGCGGGTCGTCTGCACCGGCCGGCCGTTCGGCGCCAGAAGCTCGAACACCACGGGCTCGCCGCGGGGGCCGACGCGCGGCGTCTCGGCGAGACCGAACAGCTCCTGCAGCTTCACGGACGCGGACAAGGAGCCGTCCTCCCGATAGTCGAGCGCGGCGGTGCGCCCGCTCGGAAGCGGCAGGCGCTCCGGCGCCAGCCGCGCCAGCCGAGAGCGAACGCCAGCGTCGAGCCAGTGCTCCGGCTCGTCGAGCCGCGGCAGCCTCGTGCGGCCGCGGCACGCGGCGATCACTGC
>DATEUE010000191.1:0-7228 GCA_035283305.1 Vicinamibacteria bacterium
GGCGAGAGCAGGATCGATGCTCCCGTCCGGCCGCGGGACGAGAATCGGCTGGTCCACGGCGGCCAGCAGTCCCAGGTCGTTCTCGGCGTCACCGAGGCCGATCGACACGGCGGGCGCGAGCAGCGAGAGCACCTGGCGCACGGCCTTGCCCTTGTCGACCGGTCCCGTGAGGTGGTGGAAGCGCCCGCCCCGTGTCACCCGCAGCCCGCGCCGCTCGGCCGCCTGGCGCACGACCGCCTCGTCACCCGACTCGAGCACGAAGGGCTCGTCGTGCTCCCGCTGCCGCGCCAGCGCCGCCTTGCGCTCGGTGAGACCGGTGAGGTCGGACACCTCGCGGACCGAAAGTCGGGAGAAGCCCGAAAGGCGCGCCCCGGCTTCCCTGGCGATCTCGAGCAGCGCGCGCGCGAGGTCGCGCAGCGGAACGCCCAGGCGAACGAGCAGCGGCCCTCCGTCGCGCCGGAACGCCCGGGACCACGACATGCCCGGGGGAATCACGATGCCACCGCCGTTCTCGAACACGTATGGGGCGTCGAGGCCGAGGTCGGCGTAGAGCGGCTCCATCTCCGCGCGCGTCTTGCTGCTGCACAGCACCAGCGGAATGCGGCGGCGCTTGAGCGCGTCGACGGCCGGCCGCGCCGGCTCCCAGCGGTAGGTCGTCGCGTCCAGCAGGCAGCCGTCGAGGTCGGTGACGACCACGCGTCCGTCACGCTCCACGCGCGTCTCCCACCGCCACCGCCGCGTCCGTGTGCACCGCGGCGAGCAGCCGCGGTCCGGCGTCCGGCATGCCCGCCCACACCCGCGCCCAGTTGGGCACGAGCGGCGGGCCCAGCGGGTCGGCGAGGAACTCGTCGATCGAGGCGCGCAGCGCGGCGATGAAGGTCTGCACGTTCTGCTCTTCCTGGTGCCGGTCGAAGACGAGCCCGTTCATCACCGACACCGCGTAGCTGTCCGCCACGGCGTCCTCCGCCTCGCGTTGGTAGGCCGCCAGCAGGCTGCGGAACAGGCCGTCCGAGAGGTTGACGCCCGCGGCGGCCAGCGTGCGCAGCAGGTGCTTCACCACGTCCTTGGCCGTGCGGTGCAGGCCGCGGCTCGGGTCGTCCGCCGACAGCTCCTGGTGCTTGTGGTCGTAGCGCTCGGCGAGCTCCACCTGGCAGACCCGCACCGGGGCGCGATGCCGCAGCGCCTCGAACAGCGTGACGATCTCGAGGCCCCAGTCGCAGGGAAGGCGCATGCGCTCCGCGAGGTCGGACTTCACCACGAACTCGCCCGAGAGCGCGTAGCGGAACGACGACAGGTAGCGGATGTAGGGATCGTCGCCGATCAGGCGGGTGAAGGCGGCGAGCAGCGGGCTCAGCATCAGCCGCGTCACCCGCCCGTGCAGCCGGTCGGAGACGCGCGCGTAGTAGCCCTTGACGAAGTCGAAGTCCACGGTCGGGTCCATGGCGGGAAGCACCAGACGGGCCAGCATCTCGCGCTTGAAGTTCACGATGTCGGCGTCGAGGAAGGCCACGTACTCCACGCGCTCCTCGGCCAGGATGTAGCCGAGCGCGAGCCAGCACGCGCGACCTTTCCCGGGCTCGCCCACGTAGAGCCCCGCCGTGTCCATTCGGTGCAGGAAGGCGCCCATCGCTTCAGACTCGCTCCAGACGACGACCATGCGACCGGGATAGCGCTTGAAGTACTCGAGCGCGCGCAGGTAGTCGTCGTGGCTGGCCCGGTTGAGGGAGATGACCAGGGTGTCGAGGTAGGGCACCTCGACGAGCTCGTCGAGGATGCCGGCGAGCGCGGGCCGGTCCATCTCCTGCGGCACCATCGGGATCACGAGGGCGACCGGGAAGCGCCGCGACAACCCCAGGATCTTGGACTCGAGGTCGGCCACGGGGCGGTCCACGAGGCGCGGCAGCGCGGTGACGGGTCCGCTCTGATGGAAATCGCTCATCTCTTCCTCCTCTTGCTCTTCCCGCACTGGCGCTGCGGGTAGGAAGCGAGGCCGGGCGCCCTGCCGCCTGGCGCTCTCCTCGACCTGGACGTCAGGCGAGCGAGTCGGGTGGGTCGCGCTGCGAGCTGGGCGTCGACGCCTGCGCTCGCGGCCCGAGGGCGGGCGGCGTGTAGAGAGCGTGCGCGAGCAGTTGTGGCGAGAACGCGAAGCGGGTCGCCGGCGGTGACACGGGAGCGTGGGCACGCCGGCTCGCCGCCCGGTCCTCGCGATGGGCGGACCCATCCGCGACGAGGACCTTTGGCGCGTCGGCGAGCCGTTCCAGCGCGCGCACGACGCACGACGCCCCGTGAGCGGCCGGCACGTCGGCCGTGGACACCAAGAGCGTCGCGAAGAAGAGCAGCATGGCGCGCGCTCCATCGTAACCGCGGGTGGTTGCCCGAGACAAGCAGAAGGAACGAGCAGCGTCGCGCGTACGGGCTTCGAACAAAGGGGCTTCAGTCGCGCGCGGGCAGTGCGACGACTGCGCCGGCGCTGGCCAGCAGCCGGCGAAGCAGGCGGTCGATGTCCGCCTGCGTCCGGATGTAGTACGGCGCCGCGGAGCCTCGCTTCCGGCCGACCCGGATCGCGAGCAGCCGTTTGGACCGGGCGAGCCTGAACACGTCTTCGTCGGTCTCGTCGTCGCCCACGTAGACCGCGGTGGCGCGCCCGAGACGGGCCCGGGCGCGCTCGAGAGCGAGCCCCTTGTCGGGCGCCCCGGCCGGCAGGATGTTGAGAACCTGCTTGCCCCCCATCAGTCTCGCCGGGCCCAGCCGAGCGGCAGCGGCGCGAATGCGGGCTCGCGCGTCTCGCTTGTCGCGACTCCACCGGTAGTGAACCGCGAGCGAGAGCCCCTTGTCCTCGATCACGACTCCCGCGACCCCGCGAAGCCGCGCCTCGAGCAGCGGGAGAAAGCGCCGCACCTCGCGCACCAGTCGCGGCGCCGCGCGCCACGGCTCGAGGCCATGGTTGCCGACGACGCCCCGCAGGCGCACACCGTGAAGCCGCCTCCCGACGTCGGCACGGGAACGGCCGGAGATGACGACGCAGGGATACGCCCCGGCCGCTCGCTCGAGCAGGCGGCGGGTGGAGGCCCGCATCGCCGCCCGGGCCGGATCGGCCACGATCGGCGCGAGCGTTCCGTCGAAATCGAATGCCAGCAAGGGTCTCGAGCGAGCGAACCGATCGAGCACATCGCCGCTGGCCGCCGCCAGGATATCGCGCATCACAGGGCGAAGTCGGCCGAGTCGGGCAGGTGCCGGCCGAGGCGGCCCGAGAGCCGCTCCCGCCGGCGCAGCCGCGCCGCGTCCACCAGCATCCGCCCCGCCCAGCGGTAGACGTTGAACTCGGCGACCAGGGCGCGCATCGCCCGCATGCGGTCGCGCTGCTCGTCCTTCGGCATGAGGAGCGCCGCCACCAGGGCTGCGCTCGCCTCGTCCAGGTCGTACGGGTTGACGCTCAGGGCCTCGGTCAGCTCGCGCGCGGCGCCCGTGAAGTGACTAAGCACGAGCACTCCCTGCTCGTCGTCCCGCGCTGCGATGAACTCCTTGGCCACCAGGTTCATGCCGTCGTGGAGGCTGCTCACATAGCACACGTCCGCCGCGCGGTAGTAGCGGAACACGGTCGGCGGCTCGTGGTGCGCCCGCTTGAGGATCACGGGCCGGTAGCCGCTCGAGGAGAAGCGCTCGTTGATGCGGGCGGCGACCGCTTCGACATTCTCGTTGAGCTTCCGGTATTCGGGAATCACGGTCCGGCTGGGCGCGGCCAGCTGCACGAAGCTGAAGCGGCCCCGGAGCGAAGGCGAGCGCTCGAGCAGCCGCTCGACGGCGAGCAGGCGCTCCTCGATGCCCTTCGTGTAGTCGAGACGGTCGACACCCACGCCGAGCAGCGCGTCCGGAGCGAGCCCGAGCTCGGCAAAGACGCTCGCCCGGCACTCGGCGACGGGCGGAGCGTCCCGCAGCCACCCGCTCGGCCACTCGATCGAGATCGGGTAGGGGCGCACGAGCGTCCACTGCCCCTGGTGGACGACCGCGTTCTGCTCCCGGTCGATGCGCGACTCGAGGAAACGATCGACCCCGTCGATGAAGTTGTTGCAGTGAAACTGGGTGTGGAAGCCGAGAATGCTGCTGCCGAGGAGCCCGGCGAGGATCTCGTCGCGCCATGGGCAGATCCCGAACCGCTCGGAGTTGGGCCACGGGATGTGCCAGAACGTGATCACCGTGGCCTGCGGCAGCCTCTCACGGATCATGCGCGGCAGCAGCGCGAAGTGGTAGTCCTGGACCAGGATGATCGGGTCGTCGGAGTCCACCTCCTGGCAGACCGCGTCCGCGAACTTGGCGTTCACTTCCTGGTAGTGACGCCAGTCCTCGCTTCGGAACACCGGCCGGGTGTCGGCGATGTGACACAACGGCCAGAGCCCTTCGTTCGCGAGGCCGTAGTAATAGCCCTTCTCCTCCTCCGGGGAGAGCCACACGCGCCGCAGGACGTAGGACTCCTCTCCCGGGGGGACCCGCAGCCGGCCGTGCTTGTCCGAGGCCTCGAGGTCGGCCGAGCCGCTGCCATGGGCCACCCACGTCCCGGAGCACGCCTTCATGACCGGCTCGAGCGCCGTCACCAGCCCGCTCGCGGGGTGCACGAGGGCCACCGTGCCGTCGCTCGCCCGCTCGTGGATGTAAGGCTCCCGGTTCGCGACGATCACCACCCGCTCGCCGTGCAGGTGGCGGCTCAGCGTGTTCTTGAGCCGCTGCGGCGTCCAAAGCCCGCCGAGGCCGTCCGCCTCACGCTCCGTGGCCAATCGCTCCACCAGGTCGCGCACGTCACGCAGGAACGGGCGGAATTCGGGCGGGGGCCTCTCGCCCCGGATCAGACGCCGCAGCTCGTTGCTCCAGCCGCGCCAGGAGAGCCGAGCCGCGACGAGGGTGATGACAGACGCCGCGAACGCCAGGAAGCCGAAGGCCACCACGAGGAAGCGCCGCGTGGTCGCTTCCCGCCTCTCGACGAAGCTCAGGTCGTGGACGAGGACCACGAAACCGATGGGCTCCTCCTCGCCGCTGACCACGGGCACCGCGGTCGCGTGGACCTGCCCCCCCGGCACCGAGAACACCGACGACCAGATCCTCCAGGCCTCGGCTGGAAAATCCTCCCCCGGACGGACCTCGGTCCCCAGCTGGCCGCACGAGAGAGGGGCCGGGTAGTCGATCGTCTGGGCGCGCAAGGCGAAGTCCGTTCCACAGGCGGCGGCCCCCATGACGCGCTCGTCGTGGGTCAGCTCGACGAGGGCACGTCGCAGGTCGGATTCGCGTCCCCAGTGCGACACCAGGGTCTCGCGCGCGCCACTCACCGCCAGCTGGGCACGCAGCTGCATGTCCCTCTCGAACCAGCCTCGCGTCGTCCGCGTGACGACGACCGAGGCGGCCCAGGTCAGGAGGGCGAGGCCCAGTACGAGCGCGACCGCGAAACGCAGGGCTGGCTGCATGCCAGCTCATTCAACTACAGCGGCTCGATCGACGTCAAAGCACGCCCGGGACGCGCTACCATCGCGCGAGCGCCCATGAGCGACGACCTCTGGTACAAGGACGCGATCTTCTACGAGCTGCACGTCAAGGCCTACTCCGACGCGAACGGCGACGGCATGGGCGACTTCCCCGGACTCGTGACCCGGCTCGATCACCTGAAGGACCTGGGCGTCGACTGCATCTGGCTGCTGCCGATGTACCCCTCGCCCTTCCGCGACGACGGCTACGACATCGCGGACTACTGCGCCGTCCACCCGCAGTACGGCACGCTCGACGACTTCCGCTCGTTCCTGAAAGCCGCCCACGACCGCGGCCTGCGGGTGATCACCGAGCTGGTGCTGAACCACACCTCCGACCAGCACCCCTGGTTCAAGGAGGCCCGCTCCTCCCGCGACAACCCGAAGCGCGACTACTACGTCTGGAGCGACAGCGACGACCGCTACCGGGGCGTGCGGATCATCTTCCGCGACACCGAGCTGTCGAACTGGGCCTGGGACCCGGTCTCGAAGGCGTACTACTGGCACCGCTTCTTCTCGCACCAGCCCGACCTCAACTACGACAACCCCGCGGTGCGCGAGGAGATCTGGCAGGTGATGCGGTTCTGGCTCGAGCTCGGGGTGGACGGCTTCCGGGTGGACGCCGTGCCCTACCTGGTGGAGCGGGAGGGCACTTCCTGTGAGAACCTGCCCGAGACCCACGCGGTCGTGCGAGAGCTGCGGCGCCGGATGGACGCGGAGTTCCCGGGACGGATGCTGCTGGCCGAGGCCAACATGTGGCCGGAGGACGTCCGGCCCTATTTCGGGGACGCTGACGGCTTCCACATGGCCTTCCACTTCCCGCTGATGCCACGGATGTTCATGGCCCTGCGGCTCGAGGACCGCAAGCCGCTGGTGGAGATCGTGGAGCGCACCCCGGAGATCCCTGCGTCCTGCCAGTGGGGGCTCTTCCTCCGAAACCACGACGAGCTGACGCTGGAAATGGTGACGGACGCCGAGCGCGACTACATGTACGAGGAGTACGCACGGGACCCGGTGGCTCGCATCAACCTGGGCATCCGCCGTCGCCTGGCGCCACTGCTCGAGGGCGACCGCCGGCGCATCGAGCTCATGAACGCGCTGCTGCTGTCGCTGCCCGGAAGCCCGGTTCTCTACTACGGCGACGAGATCGGGATGGGGGACAACGTGTACCTGGGCGACCGCAACGGCGTGAGGACGCCGATGCAGTGGACCGGGGGCTGGAACAGCGGCTTCTCGGCCGCCGACCCCGAGCGGCTCTACCAGCCCCTGATCTCGAACCCGGTCTACGGCTACCAGGCGGTGAACGTGGAGAACCAGCGCCGCCAGCAGAACTCGCTCTTCAGCTGGACGAAGCGCCTGATCCAGGTGCGCCGGTCGACGCGGGTGCTCGGCCGCGGAACGATCGAGTTCCTGAAGCCGGCGAACCACCGTGTGCTGGTCTACGTGCGCAGCCTGGATTCCGAGAAGATCCTGGTCGTGAACAACCTGGCGGGGACCGCCCAGGCCGTCGAGCTCGACCTCCATGCCTTCGCCGGTGCCATCCCGATCGAGATGTTCGGAGGCAGCCTGTTCCCGAGGATCCGCGAGCGGCCGTACGTGATGACCCTCGGTCCCTACGACTTCTTCTGGTTCAGGCTGCGCTGGCTGTGAGCACGCTGCTCTCTGACGAGCTGCTGTCCGAGCTGATGGCCGTCGGCCAGCTCGACGTGCTGGTCGGACTG
>DATEUE010000192.1:0-6987 GCA_035283305.1 Vicinamibacteria bacterium
GAGCCGGTAGAGCTCGCCGTCGTAGTCCACGATGTAGACCTCGCCGGCCGCGTCGAGGCCGAAGGACGACGGCGCTCCGATCCCGCGCAGGCCCGAGGTCCAGTCCCGCAGCTCGGTCGCGGCTCCGTTCGCGAAGCGAAGCGAGCGCACGAGCCCGCTGCAGAAATCCCCGAAGAAGTACGTCCCGCCGAGCGCGGGGACGCGGCAGCCGCGGTAGACGACGCCGCCCGTGACGGAGCAGCCCTCCGAGTGCGTGTACTCGTAGACGGGTGGCGTGATGCCGGTGCGGTCGCAGCCGCTCGCCGGGTTGAAGCACTGGCTACCCTCGGTCGTGCGCCAGCCGTAGTTCTCGCCGCCGCGGCGCGTGGCGAGGCCCACGTCGATCTCCTCGATCCGGCTCTGGCCCACGTCGCCGATGTAGAGATCGCCCGTCGGCCGGTCGATCGCGATCTTGAACGGGTTGCGCAGCCCGAAAGCCCAGATCTCGCCCCGCGCCCCCGCGGTCGCGAGGAACGGGTTGTCGGCGGGCAGCGAGTAGGGCGACCCCGCATCCACGTCGATCCGCGCGATCTTGCCGAGCAGCGTGTCGAGGCGCTGGCCGTTGTTCTGGGGATCGCCGCCGGAGCCGCCGTCGCCGAGCGCGATCAGCAGCCGGCCGGAGTTGTCGAAGGCCAAAGCACCGCCGTTGTGGTTGGAGAAGGGCTGCGAGACCACCAGCAGGACCCGCTCGCTCGCCGGGTCGGCGGCGTCGGCCGAAGACGCGCGGAACTCGGCGATGTGCGTGTTCCCGGCCGGGCTGGTGTAGTTGACGTAGAAGCGGCGGTTGTTCGCGAACTGCGGGTGGAAGGCGAGGCCGAGCAGCCCCCGCTCGCCGCCGCTCGAGATGCGCCCGGCGACGTCCAGGAACGCGGCCGGCTGGAGCTGGCCGTTCCGGACGATGCGGATCCGGCCGCCCTGCTCGACCACGTAGAGCCGCTCGGCATCGCTCGGGACCGACTGCAGGTCGAGCGGGCTCTGCAGCCCCGAAACGACGAGGCGCGCCGTGAGGGCTGGGATGCCCGTGACGGGCGCGCCGGCCGCGCACGCGCCGGGGGTCGGGGAGGGCGACGGCCCGGGCAAAGGTGACGTGCCCGTGTCGCCGCCACAAGCGGCGAGGGCGGCCAGTAACAGGAGAGCCAGCAAGCGACCGGCACGTCCCGTGTTCATCCGAGCCCTCCGAACTCCGCCATCCAGACCGGGGAAACGCACGAGACGTTGCCGTTAATCCCGCGTCGGCGGCAGCAACTCCGGGACGGCGCCCTCGAGGTACTTCGGCAGCTCGGAGGGCGAGAACTGCAGCCCGACGTAGAAGGGCCCGAACTCGGCGTACCACACGGAGGCCTCGTCGAAGCGCATCTCGTAGATCAGCTTCTTGAAGACGAGCGGGTCGTCCGCGAACAGGTCCACGCCCCACTCCCAGTTGTCGAAGCCGATCGAGCCGCTGATGATCTGCGTCACCTGGCCCGAGTAGTGGCGGCCGATCCTGCCGTGGTCGAGCATCATGCGCGCGCGGTCTTCCATCGACTCGACGTACCAGTTCTTGTGCTCGCCGCGGCGCTTGTTCATCGGGTAGAAGCAGACGTGCCGGCGCGCCGGGGGATCGATGTAGAGCCGCGCAGCCACGCGCTTGCGCTGCTCGTCGAGCTCGGCGTCGAACGCCTTTTCGAACTCGTCGCTGAAGGTCTTGAGCCCGCGCTCGCCGAGCCGCTTGTGGATCTGCATCGTCATCTCGTACATCGCGAGCTCGACCATCGACACGAACGAGGTCGTCGGCTCCAGGAAGGCCGCGAGGCCGAGGCCGGCCACCGCGAGCTCGGCCGCCTGCAGCTCGTCGAAGCTGCGGCGCAGGTGGATCAGCATCAGGTCGCCCTTGTGGCCGAGCAGCGTCACCGGCACGCTGGTTCCCTCGGCCCCCCCCCGCATGGAGGCGAGAACACCCGCCGCCTCCGCGGCCAGGCGCCGGCGCTCCTCGGCCGCGACGGCGTGCCATTCGGCCCAGCGGATGCGGAACAGCTGGTGCAGGACGCTCCAGCCCTCGAGCGCTTCGGGTACGCGGGGATCGTGCATGTCGGGGGGAGCCTCCTGCTGCCATTGTAGATGGGCCGCACGCCTCCGGGCCGGGCGTGCCCCCCGGTGGATTTCGCGCTCGGTTTCGACGGAGAATCGAGGTGACGGTCCCTCACGCACGAGCCGCTTCGGCACCGAGGTCCCGATCTGAGCGAGGCGCCCCTTTGAGACGAAACCTTGGAGTCCTGGTCGCGCTCGGGACGATGCTGTTCTCCTCCTGCGGCGGCTCGCAGGGCGCCACCTCCGCTCGGCCCCAACGCCAGGCGCTGCGGGTGCGGGTCACTCCCGTCGTCGTCCAGGATGTCGTCCACCAGATCAAGTCGCTCGGGTCGCTCGAGGCCCGGGACATGGTCCAGGTCACCGCCCAGGTCGAGGGGGTCGCGAGCGACGTCCGATTCCGGGAGGGTGACCGCGTGAGCCCCGCGAGCGTGCTGCTGCGGATCGACCCCGACCGGCACCGCGTCGAGGCCGAGCGCGCCAAGGCCTTGAAGGACCAGGCGGCGGCGGAGTTGGGGCGCGCGCAGGCGGACCTCGCCCGGCGCGAGTCGCTTGCCGCGAGCCAGCTGCTGTCGACCGAGGAGCTCACCCGCTCGCGCGGCGAGAACGCTCGCCTGGAAGCGGCGGTGGAGGTGGCGAAAGCGGCGTACGAGATCGCGCTTCAGGACCAGAGGCGGGCCGAGGTGAGGCCGCCGATCACCGGCGTGATCAACACCCGGACCGTCGACACCGGCCAGTTCATCCGCACCGGCACCGTGCTCGCGACGATCGTGGACGTGAGCCGGCTGCGGCTGCGCTTCAAGGTCTCGGAGGCCGAATCGCTCCGCGCGCGCGAGGACGGTCGCGTCAGCTTCGGCGTGGCGCCGCTCGGCCCGCGCGAGTTCGGCGCGCGCATCTACCACGTCGGCCGCGTGGCCGACCCGACGACGCGCCAGGTCGAGGTGCTCGCGTGGGTCGACCCCGAGAACGAGCTCAAGCCCGGCTTCTTCGCCGAGGTGACGCTCGCCGGGGAGAAGAAGGAGAACGCGCTGGTGGTGCCGGAGAGTGCCATCCAGGCGAGCGAGCGCGGCTTCGTCACCTACGTCCTGGACAAGAACACGGCGCGCGTGCGCCCGGTCGGGCTCGGTCTGCGCACGGGCACAGGAGTCGTCGAGATCCTGTCGGGGCTCGAGGCGGGCGAGGTCGTGGTGTCCGAAGGCTCCGACCGCCTGGCGGACGGGATGCTGGTGGAGCCGGTCGACGGCGCGACGCCGAGGGCCGCGCAGTGAGCGCCGAGACGCCGCGTCCCGTCGAGGAGCGCGAGGACCCGCACCAGATCGCGACCGGGATGACGCTCGCGGACATCTCGATCCGCAACCACGTGTTCGCCTGGATCCTGATGTTCGCGCTCATCGGCTTCGGGATCCTGACCTTCACCGGCTTCGGCACGGTGTTCAAGGGGCTCGGCATCAGCCAGAACCCCGACGTCGACTTCCCGGTCGTGAACATCTCCGTGAGCTGGGAAGGCGCCTCGCCCGAGATCATCGAGACCGACGTCGTCGACATCCTGGAGGAGACGGTCACCGCGGTCGAGGGCGTCAAGGAAGTGTCCTCGACCTCGCGCCAGGGCTCCGCCAACATCAGCGTCGAGTTCGAGCTCGAGCGCGACATCGACGTCGCGATGCAGGACATCCAGAGCAAGATCTCCCAGGCGCAGAACCGGCTGCCGCGCGGCATCGACCCGCCGGTCGTGAGCAAGTCGAACCCCGAGGACGAGCCGATCATGCGGCTCGCGATCGCGGGCAGCCGCCCGCCCACATTCGTCGCCGACTACATCCGCAACGTGGTCCGGCCGCAGCTGCAGACGATCCAGGGAATCGGCGAGATCCAGCTCTCGGGGTTCCGCGATCGCAGCGTGCGTATCTGGTACGACGCCGTGCGGCTCGAGGCGCAGGGCCTCACGGTCCAGGACGTCAACGCCGCGATCCAGCGCGAGCACCTCGAGGTGCCCGCCGGTCGCATCGAGAGCGCCACGCGCGAGATGAACGTGCGCGCCGAGGGCGAGGCGATCGATCTCGAGGGCTTCCGCAAGCTGGTGCTGAGCTACCGCGACGGGGCGCCGGTGCGGCTCGAGGACGTGGCGGTGGTCGAGGACGGGCTCGAGGACCGCAGGCGCTTCTTCCGCTCCATGAGCGAGCCCGCGGTCGGCTTCGGCATCACCAAGCTGCGCGGCGCCAACGCCGTCCAGGTGGGCCGCGACGTGCGCGCCAAGGTGCTCGAGATCGAGAAGCAGCTCCCCGAAGGGCTGTTCATCGTCATCAACTTCGACACCACGGTGTTCGTGGAGCGCGCGATCGAGGAGATCCTGTTCACGCTGGTGATGGCCGCCCTGCTCACGAGCCTGGTGTGCTGGGTGTTCCTCGGCTCGTGGTCCACGACGCTCAACGTGCTGCTCGCGATTCCCACCTCGATCCTGGGCACCTTCATCGTGATGTACGTGTTCGGCTTCACGCTCAACACCTACACCGTGCTCGGGCTGACGCTGGTGGTGGGGATCGTCGTCGACGACGCGATCATGGTGCTCGAGAACATCTACCGCCACCGCGAACACGGCGAAGGCAAGGTGAAGGCGGCCTCCGTGGGTGCCCGCGAAATCACGTTCGCTGCCGCCGCGGCGACCGGCGCGATCATCGCCATCTTCCTGCCGGTCGCCTTCATGAAGGGCATCATCGGCAAGTTCTTCTTCCAGTTCGGCGTCACGATCTCGGTGGCCGTGCTGATCTCGCTGCTCGAGGCGCTCACGCTCGCGCCGATGCGGCTGTCGCGCATGCTCGAGGTGGGCGAGCGCGCCACACGGTTCGAGCGGGCCGTCAACATGGGGTTCGCGCGGCTCGCGGCCGGCTACCAGCGCCTGCTGATGCCGGCGCTCAAGCACCGCAGGCTGGTGCTGGTCGGGGCCGCGGCGCTGTTCGTCGCGTCGCTCGGGATCGTGCGGCTGCTGCGGCAGGAGTTCGTTCCCTCGCAGGACATGAGCCGCTTCGGCATGCGCTTCCAGACCCCGGTCGGCTCGAGCATGGAGACGACCGAGCGCGTGCTCGACCAGATCGAGCGCTTCCTGCGGGGCCGGCCGGAGGTCGAGAAGTACGGCGGCTTCATCGGCGGCTTCGGCGGCGGCGAGGTCAACAGCGGCTTCGTGTTCGTGACCATGAAGGAAAAGGGCGAGCGGCCGAAAGACCCGAAGACCGGCCGCGAGCTCTCGCAGACGGAGCTGATGGGCGTGTTGCGTCAGGCCACGAGCGGCATCCCCGGGGCGCGCGTCGCGATAGTGGATTTCTCGCAGCGCGGCTTCAGTGGGGGCCGCGGCGGCGGCTCGCCGGTCGAGTTCAACATCCGCGGGCGCGACTGGGACGAGCTCGGGCGCGCCTCGCGCCTGATCATGGAGAAGATGCTCGAGTCGGGGCTCACGACCGACGTCGACTCGGACTACCAGGTCGGCATGCCCGAGGTGCAGGTGGTGCCCGACCGCAACAAGGCCGCCGACCTCGGGATCTCGATGGCCGAGATCGGCGAGACGATCAACTCGGCGATCGGCGGCCAGCGCGTCGGCAAGTTCAAGGACAAGGGCCGGCGCTTCGACATCCGCGTGCGGCTGCTCGCGCAGCAGCGGCAGCGCCCGGAGGACATCGGCCGGCTGCTGGTTCGCGCTGGCGGCGGCGGCCTCGTCCGGCTGGGGGACATCGTGCGCATCGACCAGCGGCCGACGCTGCAGGCGATCACGCGCCGCGACCGCGAGCGGGCGATCACGCTGCGCGCGAACGTGGCGCCCGGCGTGTCGCAGGCCGTGGCGATCGAGCGCTCGGTCGAGCTCGCGCGCGAGACCCTGCCGGAGAATTACCGCGCCGTGCCCTCGGGCACCGCGCGCACCTTCCGCGAGTCGTTCGACTCGCTGCTGTTCGCCATGGTGCTCGGGCTGGTGGTCGCGTACATGGTGCTGGCCTCCCAGTTCAACGCCTTCACGCATCCTTTCACCGTGCTCCTGGCGCTGCCCTTCAGCATCAGCGGCGCTCTCATCGCGCTTTGGGTCGGGGGCCAGAGCATCAACGTCTACAGCATGCTCGGGCTGATCCTCTTGATGGGGATCGCCAAGAAGAACTCGATCCTGCTCGTGGACTTCACCAACCAGATCCGCGCGCAGGGGGTCGAGCGCCACGACGCGCTGCTGCAGGCGTGCCCGATACGGCTGCGGCCGATCCTGATGACCTCGACCGCCACGATCGCGGGCGCCCTGCCGCCGGCGCTCGCGATCGGGCCGGGCGCCGAGCTGCAGCGGCCGATGGCGCTCTCGATCGTCGGCGGCATGATCGTCTCGACCGGCTTCACGCTGTTCGTGGTGCCCGCCGCCTACAGCCTGATCGACGACGCGGTGGCGTGGAACCACGCGCGCAGGGCACGCGGCGACGGGATCCTGGCCGCGCTGCGCGCCGCCCGCAGCGCCTGAGCGCCGCGTGAGCGTCTCGCGTCGCCGCGACGTGCTCGGGCTCCTGGCATTCGTGGTGATGTGCTTCGGCGTGTCGCTGCTCGGCGGGCGGGCCACGGTGCCCGCGCTCGCGCACTGGTACCCGGAGCTGCACAAGCCCGCTTGGACCCCGCCCGCCTGGGTCTTCGGTCCGGTCTGGACGCTGCTCTACCCGATGCTGGCGGTCGCCGGCTGGCTCGCCTGGCGCGAGGGCCGCTCGCGGGGGGGCACGCTGCTGTTCCTGCTGCAGCTCGCGCTCAACGCCGCCTGGCCCTTCATCTTCTTCGCCGAGCGGCGCGTGGGCTGGGCCCTCGTGTGCCTGGTGGTGCTGTGGCTCGTCGTGCTGGGCACGCTGCTGGCGTTCTGGCGGGGGAGCCGCACGGCGGCGG
>DATEUE010000193.1:0-4949 GCA_035283305.1 Vicinamibacteria bacterium
GCGCCCCCCGAGCCCCCGCTAGCGTCCGAACCACCAGGCGATCTTGACCATCAGCACGTCGTCGGCCGGCGCCGCGAAGAGGCCCTGGAGATCGCGGCCGAATGCGGGGTCGCCCGGGTTCGCGCCGTCCTGCCTTCGCTCCGTCCAGACCAGGTAGGCGGCTGAGCCGGGGCGGAACTCGTAACGCAGGACCGCATTCACGCGCAGCGACTTGAAGTTGAAGTCGGGCACCGCGAGCCGGAACGGGCGCGCGTCGCCGTCCGCATCGGGGTCGATCGTGTAGAAGGCCAGTTCGGGGTCCCGCGTGATCGTGCCCGTATCCTGCCCGTAGACCGGGAAGTCGTAGGTCCGTGGCGCCGCGAGCTCCTTGATCTGCGGGTAGTCGCCGGCCGAGAGCAGCGCCTGCGTGTAGAGCTGGAGCGAGAGCCTCGGCGAGAGCGCTAGGTTGAGACGCAGCGGGATCGCGATCTCCCGCTGCTCCAGGCCCCCGAAGACGTAGCGGCTACCGTAGGTTGCCGCGGCCGTGGGGTCGAGCACGGTCTGCAGGTACTGCGCCGCGGTCGTCGCGCGCAGCCAGTACGGGGAGGCCTGCAGCGTGAGCGCCGTGAAGGGGCGGAAGTTGAGCGTCCCGAGCAGCTGGCGACTGCGGCTGCCGAACTCGCGGTCCTGCAGGACGAAGGACGCGTTCGCCCAGAAGCGCCGCCGCGCGTCGCTCGCGAGGCCGAGCCCGAGTGTCTGGATGCCGGGCCGGATCGTGGTCGGGCCGCCGCGCGTGAGCTTGTCGTCGAGCGTGTTCCACGACTTGCCGAGCGTGAGGTCGAGCTGCCAGTAGTTGCGCAGCTGCGCGCTGCCGGCGATCTGCACGCCGTCTCCCTGCGACTCGCGGCCGAAGTTGAAGGTCCACCACTTGGCGATCGCGAGCTTGCGGCTGCGCGTGAGACCGTCGGGAGTGAGCTTGCGGAACAGCACCTGAGCGTGCGCGCCGCCGCGATCGGTCTGCGTCGCGAAGCCGAGGTCGTTCGGCTCGAAGCCGGGGCTGATCCCCCACACCGCGGCATTGAAGGTGACGTTGCCGCTGTTCTTGTTGACGCCCAGCCGGCCGCTCCAGCCGGAGAGCGAGGTCGCCTGCGGGTCGACCGACACGTGCGGCGCGTCCGGTCGCTGGTAATAGCGCTGCGCGGCGCGCTGCAAGCGCAGCACCGCGGCGAGGCTGCCGGAGACGCTGCTGCCCGAGAGCCCGCCGGAAACGACCCAGTCGCGCCGGCCGTCCAGGAAGACGTGGCCGTCGACGCCGCCGAGGAAGGCCCGCTCCGGCAGCTGAGCCGAGAGACCCGGCGTGCGCAGGTTCCGGTTCGTCGCCGTCGCCAGGAAGCCGATGGCACCGCGTGAGCCGAGGTCTCGCTGCGCCCGGCCCACGAAGTAGTTTGTGAGCGGCTCGACCTCCAGCTCGCTGCGGGCCGCCCCGTCGGCGATCCGCGCGAACTCGCGCCCAGTGAGCGCGTCCAGTACGCCGACGTTCCAGCCGTGGCTGCGCCCGACGAGCTTGGCCGCGCCCAGGATCGTGGTCGAAGCGGGCGAGTCCACGAAGGCGCCCGTCGCCTGTCCCTGCGGGGCGCGCCCGATCCGCCGCGAGTAGAAAAGCAGCGGCTCCGGGTAGAAGTAGGTCGTGTAGTCGATGGCGCCGCTCCTGCCGAAGCGCAGGAACACCTGGCTGCCCTCGGTGAAGAACGGGCGCTTCTCCTCGAAGAAGGTCTCGAAGGCCGTGAGGTTCACGACGGCGGGGTCCACCTCGACCTGGCCGAAGTCGGGGTTCACGGCTCCCACGAGCGTCATGCCGGTGCCGAGGCCGTACTCGAGGTCGAGGCCGACGCCGGCCGAGTAGCGCGAGCCGTCGTTCCAGGGGCTGCCGCTCACGGGCGGCTCGATGTACTCCGCGAGCGCACTGGCGTAGGGCAGCAGCTCGAGGTGGCGGCCGGGCTCGATGTCGGCGATGCCCTCGAGGTGGGCCATGCGCGACACGAGCCCGCTCTCGTTCTTCGGCACGAGCACGAGCCACGAGCTCTCGTTCTTGCGGTGGACGATGCGACGGGCGTTCACCCCCCAGGCCGGCGACACCGCGGGAAAGCGCAACTGCGAGAAGGGCACGCGGATCTCGAGCGTCCAGCCACGCTCGTCGCGCGTCACCGCCGAGGCCCACACCGCGTCCCAGGTGACATCCTCGAAGTTGTCGTCGTAGAGCGTCGCGTCGCGCTGGACGCCGGCGGCGCTCACCTCGAGCACGACGCCGGTGCGGTGGTCGTGGTGGGGGTCGAGGAAGAGCGCGAAGCTGTCGGCCTCGGCGGCGGCGTCGCGGCGCGACAGCTGCCGCGAGATCGCGACCCCGGCCGAGTCTTCGAGCCGCACGCCCGCGTAGAGCGCGTGGTCGTCGAACAGCAGCCGCAGCTCGGTCGGCTCCGTCGCGGGCTCGCCCTGCTCGGGGTCGCGCTGCAGGAAGCCGCCTGCCGCCTTTGCCGTGAGCCAGGCCGGCTCGTCGAGCCGGCCGTCTACCCGGATCTCGCCCTGGACGCGCACGGCGTGCAGCACGACTCCGCCGCCCGGCGGGGTCGCGGCCGCCGGGGCGACAAGGACGAGCGCGAGAACCACGGCCAGGAACGTGATCATCGAGCGTCTCGCATGTGCGGGCTTCTGGCGGGCTCAGGCCCCAGGCTTCCGCGGCCGCGGCAGGCCCAGGGCCTCGCGAAGACGCTCGGGCCGCGCCACGAGAGTCGCTGGCAGGGCGCGCACGCCGTGGCCGATCGGGAACTCCCCCTCGCCGCCATGCAGGACGAACCCTCGGGTGCAGGACAGGTCTTTCATGCACTCCAGGAGGCCCCGTGGGACGGTCGGCGTGCCCGAGAGCTTCACCTCGACCGGTACTATGCTCCTTCCGGCTTCCAGCAGGAGGTCCACTTCGGCTCCCCCGTGGGTCCGCCAGTAAAAGGGCTGCGCCGCGACCCCTGCCAGGGCGAGCGCGCCGAGCACCTGCTCGATCACGAAGCCCTCGAAGGAGGCACCCACCTTCGGGTGCCCCCGCAGGCTGTTCGGGTCGGCGATCGCCAGCAGCGAATGCAGCAGACCCGGGTCGCGCAGGTAGATCCTTGGGGCCTTGACCAGCCGCTTGCCGACGTTGGCGTGATACGGACGAAGCCTCCGCAGCGTGAAGAGGCCCTCGAGAACGTCGAGGTAGCGGCCGACGGTCGGCGCCGTGACGCCCAGGCCCGCGGCCAGCTCGCTCTCGTTGGCGATGCCGCCGTGAAGGTGAGCCAGCATCGTCAGCAGGCGCGTGACTGTCGCCACCTCCAAGCCGGGCCGCAGCGCGGGGATGTCGCGCTCGACGAGCGCCCGCAGGTGGGCATCGCGCCACTCGAGGCTCGCGGCCTCGGAGCGCGCCAGGAAGCTGCGCGGAAAACCACCTCGCAGCCAGAGCCGGTCGAAGCGGCTTCGGCTCGTCGCCACCTCCGTGGCCAGGAACGGTGTGAGATCGAGGAACCCCGCTCGACCGGCCAGGCTCTCGGAAACCCCGCGAACGACGGTCGGGGAGGCGCTGCCCAGCAGCAGGTATCGCGCGCGCCTATCCGGTGCGTCGAGCAGGGCCCGAAGCAGCGGGAAGAGCGGCGGCTCCCGCTGCACCTCGTCGATCAGGATCAGTCCCGGCGCCCGCTGCAGGCTGCCGAGGTCCTCCTCGGGCGCCAGGCGGAGCCGCGCCAGGTGAGATGGCTTCTCCAGGTCGAAGGTCGTGGGCTTCGCGCGCCTCGGGAGGCTGAGCGCCCGGGACAGCGTCGACTTGCCGCACTGCCGGGGTCCCAGCAGGACCACGGCGGGGAACAAGCGCAGCTTCGCCTCCAGGAGCCTCTGGTAGCCGCGCCTGGGGATGCCTCGAGTGGCGGGCGACATCCTTGAAAGACTAACACTGAATTATGGATTTTCAAGGTTCTCGCTGAAGCCAGCGGCGCTGCCGCCAGGTCAGCCGAGCCGCGCGATCCGGTCGCGCACCTCGTCCTCGAACTTGTGGATCAATCCCTGGGTGTACGCGAACACGTCGAGCGCGTCGTTCTCCACGAGCGGTGTCAGGTCCATCGCGAAGTTGAGCGCGTCGACCTTGTCGACGGCGTGCGACTCGAAGAACGTCGCGTGCGCCATGCGCCGGCCGGCGACCGCCGTGTCGTAGCGCTTGCCGCCGGTGATCTGGGAGTCGAAGACGCCGGAGAGCGAGGCCGCCAGGTTCTTGTGGAGGTCGGCGGGCAGCACCTGCTTGTCCTTGTCGTTCATCCAGTCGAGGTCGCGCCAGATCTCGCAGCCGAGCATGCGCAGCGGCCGCTCGGTCTTGGGCAGCGAGCGAATCGCCGCGAGCGTCCGCAGGCAGACGGCCACGTGCGTGTCGTGCTTGTCCGCGGGGTTGTGGACGTAGACCACCTCGGGCCGCACGCTCGCGAAGATCGCCTTGAGGTCGGCGAAGACGCCCGGATGTCCCGGCTTCTTGACGTCTGCGCTCGGGTGCATCAGCTGGATCTCGCAGGCGTACTCGCCGACCGTCGCGGCCTTGCGCTGCTCCTGGACGCGGACCTGGATCATCTCGGCGTCCGTGTAGTCGGCATAGATGCCGGAGCGCGAGCTGCCGCCGCCGTTCGTCACGACCACGCCGGCGAAGCCCCGGTCCTTCCGCCCGAAGCACTCGGCGATGCCGTGGAAGGCCATGAACTCCTGGTCATCCTGGTGCGCGCCGACGCAGACGTGCGTCGCGCGCCGCAGCGCCTCCGGCATCTTCGTGCCGTCCGGCACGAAAACGTCCGCGTCCTGCCTGGATAGCAGCATGGTGCACCTCGTCAGCGTTTCGACCGGGGGCCTCGCGAACCTGACCCCTTCAGCACCGGCAGGCTGGCGGCCGCGATCGCCTGGCCGTGCCTCTTCTC